>NZ_CP081903.1:2856302-3170105 GCF_020091405.1 Bacteroides cellulosilyticus | reverse complement strand
ACGGGGACCAAGTCGGGGAAAACGACTTTCATGGTGTGCCAGCAGATTATGATGAAAAGACGCTTTCGCTCCTCCCCAGATGGCTCCATATCCGTGTTTTCCTTTGGCATGACCGGCCGTCCGAAGGCTTTCGGAAACAAGACACCACTGAACAGTCAGGTTTTCACCACCGTACACCGAACAACACTCGTCTACCGACCAACTGATAGAACAATGGTCTACAATAACATTCTTGCAATCGGTACTTCCAAGTCCGTCGGGTTCTCCACCGCCTTCATTGCCGACACGAAACCGTACATAACGAACAATAACATTGTTGGCATTAATAGTTACCGGACGTCTGGCAATACAGATGCCTTGCCCCGGCGCCGTTTGTCCGGCAATAGTCAAATCTCCGTTAGTGATTCTTAAAGGTCTGTTCAGGAAGATAGTCCCGGCTACATCAAAAACCACCGTACGTGCACCTGTTTGTGCAAGTGCATGACGTAAGGTTCCTGCCTGCATTCCATCTTCCAATGTAGTGACGTGATAAACTTTACCACCGCGACCACCGGTAGTATTCCGGCCAAAACCTTCAGCGCCGGGGAAAGCGATTAATTCTTCCGTACCGGATGCTGATTCATCATCAGAAATAGTAGTCGCTCCTGCCGGTATTCCACCTAATAAGAACAAGAAGAGCCATAAAAGGCATAAGTCCTTCATCTCTATTACTCGGTTTTTCATTTTGTTTTTCATATACTTCCTCTTATAGATTTGTTTGTTGGTATGCAAAAGTGAGCAATCATGAAGAAAGTAAGGGGTAAAAACTGGTAGAAAAGGAGGAATGATTCATATACTTTATGGAAATAAAGTGAACGGCCTGTCCGGTGAAACCTCTGTTTCACTCTGACAAGCCGTCCGTCTCCCGCCACGGGAGTGCTTTCAGCTAGGTAAAAACGATGAAAGCAATGTTTATAATCTGTTCTGAATATCTGAGTTACTATTACGCTGTCCCTTGCTGCGGATATCTCCACCAAACGTGTAGGAAACACCGATGCGGAAACCGGTAAAGGCAAACTGATTGTCCGTCGTCATCCGGACTCCATTGGAAACGGTTTCAAGCTTCGAATGGCTAACCAGAATGTTATTGACATTCAGGCTAAGACTGAGCTTATTATCCAGCATGCGATAGAGCAAACCCGCACTGACACCATAAGTAGGTTTTATCAGATATACTCCACTATACTGGCGTGAAGTAAACCAACCTGAAAGCGTTCCGATAAATGTCTTCTTCGGATTAAGGAAGAACGTATTGCGCAAACTGGCATTATAAGCCCATCCTTTCTCTTCGGCTGATGTGGAAGCGGCACTGGAAGTTGTACGGCTATAGTTTACACCGTGCTGAGCATAAGCTTGCATCCATTTTGTACGGAATGTATAGGAGTTATTCAGCCCGAAAGAGTGTGTCTCCATAAAGTTATCCCACAGGAAAGAACTGACGTTCGTTTCCGGATCCAGACCTACAACCTGAAAGAATACATCGTCCGAATAAGAATAAAAGGCAGAGATATTGAGATTGTTCTTGAATGTATATCCCAATTCGGCATTGTACGTATAACTCGGCTTCAGGTCTTCCTTTCCGCAAGCATAGGTGTACTTGTTCTGATAGAACGGGAAAGGGTTCACCATATTCTGTGAAGGGCGGGAAATGCGATTGGACAAACTAAGGTTCAACGCATTCTGCTCATTGGGTGAATATAGGAAATAGAGTGTAGGGAACAGACGGGTATAATCGTGCTTGTCCGTCGTATTCTCCGACTCAGAGATACCGGTAGTACGGGTGTGTTCCATACGCAAACCCAGCTGCATGGAGAACTGCTTGCCAAACGCGCGGTTATAGTCAGCGTAAAGAGCATAGATTTGTTCTTTATAGTGGAAGTAGTCGTCCTGCACCAGTGTCGGGTCCGAAGTATCATAATTGATACGGTTACGGGTATTCGTGAAAGAAACCTTGGCACCTGCGGTCACCTTATACTTCTCAAACGGAAGTGTAAAGTCGAGTGCAGAAGAGAATACATCTACTTTGCGATTTTGCAAATAACTGTAATCGAAATTGGTTCCGGGTATGGTTACACCATCAGGGGTCTGAGTGTCAGACAGGAATCCCATGTGGCCATCCCTCTTATCATACAGATAATCCACATCCCAGGTCATCTTTTTACCCTTATCATCCCAGGACTTATCGGTATGGAAATTCAAATTGATGCGGTCGGCTTTAGTTCCTTCTTCACTGTCAGAGAATAAGAGAGAGTCCAGACGGGCAGTAGCCACATCATAAACTTCCGTAATAGAAACTGCTTTGGAATCTTTAGGGTTGTTGTGATTGTAAACGGCTTGCAAACCTAACGTCCAGTTGCGTTCCAGAGCAAAGTCCACACCTGCCTGGCCATAATAACTCTGCATGTATTTCTTATAATCCGTACATCCATCCCAAGTATTCAGGGCAAAATAGCGACGATTCGCCTCGCGGGTCTCATAGTTGCCTTGCGTAGTGCCTGCATTGATAAAGGAAGATACACGACCTTTACTGATATTCAGGTTTACACCACCATAACCGTAATTTTCCTTTTCGCCTGCATTATAAGAAGCAGATACCGTACCTCCCAGATAATCTTTAGGGCGTGACTTCAGGCGTATATTGATAATACCTGCATTACCAGCCGCATCATATTTGGAGGGCGGAGTAGTGATTACTTCCACTTTCTGTATCTGAGAGGCGTCATAAGAACGGAGATAGTCAATCAACTCGTCACCTGAAAGTTTCGTTTCACGATCATTGATATATATCTTCACGCCTCCTTTACCTATGATATCAATACTGTTCTGCCCAACGCGCAAACCGGGCACTTCACGCAAAAGGTCGAGTGCATTTCCCCCGGCAGTAGCAATGGCATTATGTGTATCAAAAACAACTCTGTCCACCAGGCGCTTGATTACCGGACGGGCTGCCGTAACGGTTACTTCATTCAAAAAGGTAGAAGAGGATTTCAGGGTGAGCATACCTATATTCTTATTTCCCTGTAGGGAGACGGGTAAATAGATATCTTCACAACCTATCAGAGTAATATGTAACAGATATTCCCCTTTAGGTTGAGTAAAGGTAAAACACCCTTGTGCATCCGTCAGCATACCCGTAAGATAAGTACTGTCTTTAGCCTGTTTCAACAGAATGTTTGCTACTTCCACCGGCTGATTGTTTTCGTCCTGTACGCAACCGGAGAGTTGATAACTTTGAGCAGAAATAGAAACTGCCACACACATGATAAGGATTAAGAATGTTAGTCTTTTCCCGATAGTCTTCATTGAATTTGCTTTCATCGTTCGATTGATTTAAATGTTTCACTTTTCGTTTTTACCTGATGCAAAGTTAGGGGTGAAACATGTCTCAAACACTCTATATCGGGATATAAAAGTTCTATATCGGAGACACATACAAAGCTAATTATCAATACATTAAATTTACATTTCTCTATATTTGCCTTTTGAGAGTCTATATACTATTTATATACATGAACAGGCGCATCCATTTCCGCTACCGCGTAATACCTATTACCGGGATCGCGTAATACCTATTACCGGGATCACGTAATACCTATTACCGGGACTGAGTAATAAAAAGGCCCTGACAGATATCAATAAGGCTGTACCGTGAACCGGAAACAACTTTTATTTCATTTCGTGCGGAAAGGAATTATTTCACCACAGATTACACAGATTAGCACAGATTTAATTTATTAATAATCAGAGATATCTTCCCTAATCTGTGTAAATCTGTGTAATCTGTGGTGCATCATAACCCGATAAATACGAATACACATAAGAGTGTGCGAAAAGCAGGTAATATTTGTTATTTCTCCAGAATAAAACCGACTATGTCCTCCTTCTCCCCCATTCCCAGCTTCTTCCGGATATTCGTCTTCCGCTGATAAATAGTCGGAATGCTTTGCTGCGTCACTACACTAATTTCTTTTGTAGAGAACTCTGCACAAAGCAGACAGCAGAGCTGCTGTTCTTTATCTATCAGTACAGAACCAAAACATCTGTTCATTTGAGTATAAAAGCCATCGTATATACGATCGATCACGGGATACAAATCCTCCCATACCAAAAGACTTTCTACGGGTAACTCCCGGTTCGTAATGCCGGATATGCGGCGAAGTAGTTCTTGATTTTGTGATGTAGGCTGCGTAGCGACCAAACGAATAATGCCCAACTGTTGCAAAAGTATTTTTCGGAAAAACTGTCCGTCTTCCACTTCCTGATTGACATTTCCGGCAGTCCCCGGTTCACTGTCTCCCTTCGTAGCATCTGCCAGCAAGCGGTTCAGTGTTTCGATTCGCTCTTCTGCCTCAATCAGACGATGACGACGGGCCCGGATATAGAAAAAGGCACCACCACCCGTAACAACCAGTAACAGCAAACAAGCTAACAGCGTCAGTTGCGCTTCCTGCCGCTCTACCGTCAGCTGCAAATTGGCATTCGAAAGTGATTCCTTACTTTCATCCTTCCGCCGAATGGTACTTTGCAAGGCATAAAGGGCATTGTGGACAGAATCATTATAACGCATCACCTTCAGGAAATCAAATGTACGATGGCGTGTATAATCTATCAGTCCCTGATAATAAGTCATCATATTTTCTGTAGTTAAAAACTTCTCCTGGTGGTCAAATAGCGCTCTGCCCTGATCGAGGTAGTATTGGGCTGAATCCAACTCTCCCATTTTCAGGAAACATTCCGTCAGCACCAAGTCAGTCATGGCAACCTGTTCTTCATCAGACGCTAAATTCCGCAGGCGTTTTGACACTTCTGCCGACCTTTTATAATCATTTATATAGGATAATAACTGTGCATAGTTTCGCAGATAATGCACCAAGCGCATCGTATCTTTCTTTTTCTCCACCAGTTCAATGCTCCGGTCCATATAGTAAGGAGCAGAATCATTTCCCTGCAATCCCATGGCAATGCCCAAAGAATAGCACAGGCCTTCATCTTCACGAATGGCAATCGCTCTGAGATGTGCTTCTATTGCCTTTTTATAATCCTTCTCAACGTACACATACCTGTTTGCTTTCTCAGAAAGCATATTGACCATCAGATAAGTATCTCTACATGCCGTAGCCGCCGCAATACCGCTATCCAGTACAGCCATAGCCTCTTCATGCTTTTTCTGCCAATATAAATATTTGGATTTCAACACGAATGAATTCAGCATCTTTACCGTGTCCGGACCGGCGACAAAATAATGAAATGCCGGCAAAATCAGGGAGTCTTCCGCCATGGAGGCTCCCCGTACATTATGTGCAAATGTACGCAACCAGCCATACAACATTTTTTCCTCGAACGGCAACCGCTCCGGATTCTTGATTAACGACAGGAGTTTCATTGCACTATCCGCATTACCATAAACCACCGCATCCGCCTGGCGGAGCAAAGCAGTACTATCGGTATGCCTGCAAGCACACAGCAGAATACCACTTACAATAAAAAGATATAAGAGTTTCTTCATGTAGTATAGACCTGTACGGCCAACAAAAATAGATTCTTCTTTTTGATATTACTGCACAACAGCCTCACGTAATTGCTGCAAAGCCTGCTTCAGCACTGAACGGGGACAACCGATATTCAACCGCATAAAGCCCTCTCCCGGTTGACCAAACATAGTTCCGTCATTCAGAGCCAGATGTGCTTTCTCTGCAAAAAGTCGGGTTAATTCTTTCTGTGTCAGCCCCAAAGCCCGACAATCCAGGAAAACAAGATAAGAAGCTTGCGGGCGTATCATGCCAATGCCCGGAATATGTTCTTTCAGATATTCTTCTGTAAAATCTATATTCCCTTTTATATAATCAAGCATTTGCTCCAACCATTCTGCACCATGCATGTAAGCAGCTGCCGCACCGATATAGGCAAGCAAATGTCCTTCAGAAAACTCACCCGCCTCCATAAAGGTCTGAAAACGTTCACGAATATCCTTATCAACAGTAATCGCATACGAGCTTCCCAATCCGGGCATATTGAATGCTTTACTGGGAGCCATGAAGACAAGTGAGTTCGATGCTGCTGCTTCGGAAACCGTAGCAAACGGATGGTGCTTATAAGGAGGCAAAGTCAGATCGGCATGAATCTCATCAGAAATCACAAATGTTCCATTACTATAACAGATAGCCGCTATTTCTTTCAACTCTTCTGCTGTCCATACACGTCCGCCGGGGTTATGGGGATTACAGAGAATCAACACTTTACAACCTTGCAAATCTTTACGGAAACGCTCAAAATTAATATGATATTGTCCATCCTGTAATTCCAAGGGTGAATATACCACTTCACGCCCCATACGTTCAGTTACCAAGAAGAAAGGATGGTAAACAGGAGTCATCACCATTACCTTATCCCCCGGATTAGTGAAACATTGCAGGGCAAAAGCCTGCCCGCGAACGATTCCCGGAACGAATGTCAGCATCTCTCGGGATATATCCCACTGATGACGGTCGTGAAGCCATGTACAAATAGAAGTATACCACTCTTCACAAGCAAAAGTATATCCCAACACCTCATGTTCCAGGCGCTTTCTTAAAGCATCCATCACGAAAGGCGGAGTACGGAAGTCCATATCGGCCACCCACATAGGGAGCAAGTCATCACGCTCCCAGATATTCTTTACACCGTCCCACTTCACCGAGTTAGTGCCACGACGTTCAATGATTTCATCAAAATTGTATTTCATTGCTGTTTGTTTTATATTCTATATTCCTGTAAATCAAGATTTCATTCTTCATCCGCAGATAGTGCGGATAACGCAGATTTCTTTTACTTCAATTTATAAATCCGTGTAATTCTGTGTCATCTGCGGATGAAAAATTACCGCAAAAGAGCTATGTTAAATCGGAAACACAACAAATACCGCCACATCCCACACTGCATGCGACACAATCAATGCTCCCAATTTCTGCGGATACAATCTGTAAGCCAATCCCCAGATAGCACCAACCACCAACGCCGCCATCACCAGCATAAAGTTGAACGACCAGATATGTACCAATGCATAAACTAATGTTGTCACTATAAAACCGACATTCGGGCTCCAGCGCTTCGAAAGTGCATTCTGCACATATCCCCGCCAGAAGATTTCTTCGGCAGGACCTATCAATATGAGTAGTAATATGGAGAGTAACCAAGGATTTTCACCGGTTTTCATTCCGTAAATCAGTTCCACCTGCGGACGGGCAAAGTCGAAAAGCCAGGCGGAAGCCTTATCTCCCAACCAGAATACTCCCCACAAAACAACAGCCAATCCCACCCCTCCGGCAATATTCTTCCAATCGAACTTCACATCTTCTATCCACCACTGCGGACGAAGCGCAAAAGCCATATTCATCAACACAATAGCCGAAAAGCTCATGGCCGTCCAGAAATTGAATATTCCGCTTGTCCAGGGAGAAAACATAAAGAACCACAAGAAAGCAGCTATCAATAAAGGAATAATAATTCGTTTCATACTATATCAGGAATGTAACAGTAAACAATAAACTGAACAAGAGTTGCAGTTTCGCCGTCTTTTCATCCAGATTGGATATGACACCAATCCCTTCTTTCGGCAACCGCAACATAGTCCGTGCATTGGCTATTGCAGGCAGAATTCCTACTATCGTCAATAAAGACCACCACGGAAAATATCCCAACGCTACACAAGCCGCGATCCACAGAAACGGGAAAAGCACCTCGAACATATATAGGAAAATATCCGTCTTCACCCCAAGCCTCATGGCAAGAGTACTAATCCGGGCCCTTACATCCGTACCTATATCACGCGTATTATTAGCATGCAGGATGGCTACTGTAATCAATCCCACCGGAACGATTATCAACCATACATCAGGCAGGAATTTCCCCATAGTAATATAAGATATACCCAAAGTAGGAAGTATGGCATAAGCTACAAAAATAACGAAATCTCCGAAAGCCCGGTATTTCAGCCACGGATAAAGCAGTGAACACAAAGCTCCACAAACACCTATCCACAACAAGGGAAGCCCCGTACGGACTACCAGCCAAAGACCGACCATCACCGCCGGCACCATCAGGCCTATGGCCAGGTTGCGTATCTCCAATGGCATGAATTGCCCGCTTGTCAGGGTCTTCACGCCAAATGTATCCACCCTGTCCACTCCCCGTTCAAAGTCGAAATAATCACTCCACGCATTTCCCGAAGCGTGGAAAATAACAATACCGACCAACCCTAACAGTCCGTTCGCCCATTCTATTACCCCGTATGCCCAATACAAATATGCCAGCGTGACAATCACCGGCATTGCTGATGCCGGAAACGACCAGGGGCGTACAGCTATCAGCCAATCTTTTAAGGAATGCTTCTTCATTTGCGATTTAACTGCGTTCAAAAACAGCTTTTATTATTTTATTAATGTATAATGACTATTTACGATTTCTTTAGGAGACAAAAGTACAAAATATCCTCACTTTTGAGTACTTTTGCATCCAAGTAAAATAGAAATTATATGATTAAAGCCCTGTTTTTTGACATCGACGGCACTTTAGTGAGTTTTAATACCCATGCTATTCCCCAAACCACCATCGAAGCCATCGCCGCTGCCAAAGCCAAAGGCATTCGGATTTTTATCGCTACGGGACGCCCCGCAGTTATCATCAACAACCTTTCTGCCTTGCAGGACCGCGGATTAATAGACGGTTATATAACCATGAACGGCGGATATTGTTTCGTAGGTGAAGAAGTGATTTACAAGAGCGCGATTCCCGCTGCCGACGTACAGACATTGGCACGCATCTCCTCCGAACAGAATTTCCCCTGTATCTTTGTGAGCGAACATGACGTCTGCGTCTGCCAGCCGGACGAAATGGTGAAAAAGATATTCAACGACTTTCTGAAAGTAGATATCATTCCGGAAAAGACGCCCGAAGAAGCTATCGGACAGGAGATTTTCCAGATGACTCCGTTTATCACACTGGAACAAGAGCAAGTGATTCTTCCTCAATTGCCTGGTTGCGAAGCCGGACGCTGGTTTCCTGCTTTTGCCGACATCACTGCCAAAGGAAACACCAAACAGAAAGGCATTGACGAAATCATCAACCACTTTGGTATCCGCCTGGAAGAAACAATGGCATTCGGCGACGGCGGCAACGATGTAAGTATGCTGCGCCATGCCGCCATTGGAGTAGCTATGGGAAATGCCGTGGATGAAGTGAAGGAACATGCCAATTACATCACAACTTCGGTTGATGAAGATGGAGTAGCCAATGCACTTAAACATTTCTCCATTATATAGTCCTCTCTAATATTTAAAGTTTTGTCCCAAACAGTAGATACCAACAACAAAGAGTTCCAGGATGCTCTGAGTCTCATACAATATACCCGCCAGTCCGTGTTTCTGACCGGAAAGGCGGGTACGGGTAAATCTACCTTTCTGAGATATATCTGCGAGAATATAAAAAAGAAACATGTGGTATTGGCGCCTACCGGTATCGCCGCCATCAATGCTGGTGGCAGCACCCTGCATAGTTTTTTCAAACTACCGTTTCATCCTTTGCTTCCCGACGATCCGAATCTGAGTTTGCAGCGCGGACGCATTCACGAATTCTTCAGATACACCAAACCCCAACGAAAACTACTGGAAGAACTGGAACTCATTATTATCGATGAGATTTCCATGGTACGGGCAGATATTATTGACGCCGTAGACCGTATCCTGCGTGTCTACTCACGCAACCTGCGCGAACCTTTCGGTGGGAAACAACTCTTGTTAGTAGGCGATGTTTTCCAGCTCGAACCTGTAGTGAAAGGCGATGAGCGGGAAATCCTGAACCGCTTCTATCCTACTCCTTACTTTTTCTCTGCAAGGGTTTTCAACCAGATAGACCTTGTTTCCATTGAACTTGAAAAGGTCTATCGCCAAACAGACAAAGTCTTTGTCAGCGTTCTGGACCATATTCGCAGCAATACTGCCGGTGCCGCTGACCTGCAACTACTCAATACCCGCTACGGAACCGACATCGAAGAGAATGAGGAAGATATGTATATCACCCTCGCTACGCGTCGCGATAACGTAGATTATATCAATGACCGGAAACTGGCAGAACTGCCCGGAGACGCTGTTACCTTCCGGGGAGAAGTCACTGGTGACTTTCCCGAAAGCAGTCTGCCCACTTCGCGTGAACTTGTACTGAAACCGGGTGCACAGGTCATATTTATCAAGAATGATTTCGACCGCCGCTGGGTAAACGGCACTATCGGTGTAGTAAGTGGGTTCGATGAGATAGAAGAAACGCTCTACGTCATCACTGATGATGGGAAAGAATGTGACGTCAAACCGGAGCATTGGAAAAACATTCGCTATAAATACAACGAAAAGAAAAAAGAAATTGAAGAAGAAGTGTTGGGCACCTTCTCCCAGTTTCCCGTACGATTAGCATGGGCTATCACCGTCCATAAAAGTCAGGGACTGACCTTTAGTCGTGTAGTCATCGATTTCACCGGCGGTGTATTTGCCGGTGGACAAGCGTACGTCGCCCTCAGCCGCTGCACCTCACTGGAAGGTATTCAACTAAAGAAACCTGTGAATCGGGCTGATATCTTTGTACGCCCGGAAATAGTGAATTTTGCCGAACGTTTCAATAACCGGCAGGCCATAGACCGAGCCCTGAAACAGGCGCAAGCTGACGTAGAATATGCTGCTGCAACCAAAGCATTCGATAAAGGAGATTTTGAAGTCTTCCTCAACCATTTCTTTAAAGCTATACACTCCCGATACGACATAGAAAAGCCTGTTATTCAACGCCTCATCCGTCGCAAGTTAGGTGTTATCAACAAGCTACGAGACAACAACGATCAACTAAAATCCCAAATGGCAGAGCAACAGAAACGGTTGCAAGCCTACGCACGTGAGTATTATCTGATGGGTAATGAGTCCATTACTCTTGCCCATGACTCTCGTGCCGCCATCGCCAACTACGACAAAGCGCTGGAACTTTATCCGGAATATACGGATGCATGGATACGTAAAGGCATCACCCTCTTCAATGACGGCAGATATCTTGAAGCGGAAGAATGCCTGACACGTGCCGTCAAACTACGTCCGGCTGAATTTAAAGCTGTTTACAACCGGGGAAAATTACGTCTGAAACAGCAAGAAACCGAAGGCGCCATAGCTGATCTGGACAAAGCCACCACCCTGAAACCGGAGCATGCCGGAGCGCATGAACTTTTCGGAGATGCCCTGATGCAGGCAGGAAAAGAAGTAGAGGCAGCATTGCAGTGGCGACTGGCAGAAGAACTTCGAAAAAAATCATCCAAGAAATAAGCCACACTTATTTGAGAATAAGAAACTTATTCCCTACTTTTGTGTCATTATATATAGACTAATTATCAGCCCTATGCTTCTGAAACTTTACGAAAAGAACAATAATCCACAAGACCTGCAACAGGTAGTGGATATTTTGAATGACGGTGGCCTCATCATCTATCCCACTGATACCATGTACGCCATTGGTTGCCATGGGCTGAAAGAACGTGCCATCGAACGTATCTGCCGTATCAAAGAGATAGATCCGCGCAAGAATAACCTTTCCATTATTTGCTATGATTTAAGTAGTATCAGCGAATATGCAAAGGTAGATAACAATACGTTCAAACTGATGAAACGCAACCTGCCCGGTGCTTTCACTTTCATCCTGAACGGAACTACCCGCCTGCCAAAGATTTTCCGTAATCGAAAAGAAGTAGGTATCCGTATGCCCGACAATGCCATTATCCAGGAAATAGCCCGTATTCTGGACGCTCCCATCATGACTACCACTCTCCCTCACGAAGCGCACGAAGATATAGAATACTGCACCGATCCGGAATTGATTGATGAAAAATTCGGCGACCTTGTCGATCTGGTTATTGACGGTGGCATCGGTGGTACAGAATCTTCTACCATTGTAGACTGCACAAGTGGAGAAATTGAAGTTATCCGTCAGGGAAAAGGCTGGTTGAATGAAGGATAACCAACCAAATGCCCACTTTGTTTGTTTCTTATAGAAAACAGCAAAAAGGATATGAGTACAAAAGAACAATACTGGAAATATTCACTAATCACTATAATCATCGGGCTGGGTATAATCCTGTTCCTACAAATTACTCCCTTTCTGGGCGGTTTATTAGGTGCATTAACCATCTATATCCTGGTCAGAAGACAGATGATACATCTGACCGACAAACGGAAGATGAAACGAAGTGTGGCTGCAACCCTTATTACTACCGAAGCCATCCTCTTCTTTCTGGTTCCTTTGGCGCTGGCAGTCTGGTTATTAGTCAGCAAATTGCAGGATATCAATCTGGATCCGCAGAGTATCATTGCCCCGATTGAAAGTGCAGCAAATATCATCAAGGAAAAAACCGGTTATGACGTACTGGGCAAGGATACCACTTCCTTTATTATCTCCGCACTTCCTGCCATAGGGCAATTCGTCATGGGCAGTATCAGTAGTTTTGCGGTCAACCTTTTCGTTCTGGTATTCGTGCTCTACTTTATGCTGATAGGCGGACAGAGGATGGAGAAATACATCAGCGAAATACTTCCTTTCAGTGAAGCCAATACAGAACATGTAGTGCACGACATCAAGATGATTGTCCACTCCAACGCTGTCGGTATTCCTTTGCTGGCAATCATACAAGGTGGAGTAGCCATGATCGGTTACTGGTTCTTTGATGTACCGGACATTCTGCTTACAGGATTCCTTACCTGCCTTGCAACGGTCATCCCCATGGTAGGTACAGCACTGGTATGGTTCCCGATTGCCGTTTATATGGCCTTATCCGGTGACTGGTTCAATGGTATCGGGTTAGCGATATTCGGAACACTGATCATCTCTCAGCTCGACAACCTGATACGTTTCATTCTGCAAAAGAAAATGGCCGATATACATCCGCTTATCACAATATTCGGAGTCGTCATCGGTCTTTCTCTATTCGGTTTTATGGGGGTCATCTTCGGACCGCTATTACTCTCGCTGTTCTTCCTTTTTGTGGATATGTTCAAGAGGGAATATCTGGATGGAAAGAAATAAGGCTATTAATTCACAACATCTTTCAATTTTATTGCCTGAAACGTAATATGAGCTACACTGCTCTCATAAAGAATACCAATAGTTTCTTTATCGATCATGCTGAGACAAGTGTATCCCCAGTTATTGCCCTCATCCAACAAAAGCTGATGCTCCGGAAGCCAGGTGATGCCACCGTCCAGACTTATTTTTATAGTAATATCATGACGCCCCTTCGTTGTATTGGGGTTAGAGAAGATAAGCAAGTCCCGATTCAAGACATTATCTTTCGCTTTTACACTTATCAGACTTGCCATACAAACCGGTTCTTGCAATGCTTTGCGTGAAGATTCATGTTCGGTCCATGACTTACCTAAATCTTTCGTAATTGCTACGGCACGGCTACCGCCCCGGTTATCACGCATATTCAACATCAGTACACCCGGCTCAACCTCAGCAACCTGCGCTTCTGTAGTATTTGTACGGGCATAATTATGCATTCTCCAACTTTTTCCTCTATCCTTGCTATACATGATACCTGCATTCGGCACACGGGTGGAGTCTATGAACTGCGTGGGAAAAACCAAAGTACCATCCTCCATCGTTATTCCCCGTCCGGGACCTTGCAACAGAAAATACCAGGAAGGATCTTTCACTTGCTCTGTTATATTTATAGGCTCTGACCATGTTTTACCATCATCTGTACTTTTCGCCAAAACAAGCTGCGCAGTGTGGTTTATATCCATCCCCGGATGCGAACTCCACCAGGCACGCTGATTTCCCATGCCATGAGTCCAGGCAGCAACGATCCACACATTATTGGTTTTCGTATCTACCAATATGGCAGGGTCTCCCACTCCATTTTGAGCCGAAGGCAATCCGGCCGTTTCACCAAAAGCCAGAGGCAGGCGCATCTTTTCCCATGTTTTCCCACCATCTGTGCTGCGGCTCAACCCTATATCTATATGTTCCTGTAAATCGACGCTGCTATTATAACGCACATCATATACACCCAATAAAGTTCCTTTGTTTGTAGTCACCAAGCCCGGAATACGATATGCCGCCGAATTGTCATCACCGGCATGGCGCACGCCCACTCCCATCCGATGCTCAATACCTTGCCGGGAGACGATATCCAAAAGTGCTTTCTTACCATCCAGAGTAGCGGAAGTCACAACCGCCATTACCTTAGTATCCAACGCAGTTTCCGGCTTCATCCGCAAACTAATCCAAAAGAAATTAATACCGGGAAATAGTTTCTGGTTAGCGACAAGAACAACACGATTCTGCGGATTAGCAACTTCCGCTTTTTGTATGGAATAAGAAGGGTTAGCCGCCAGAGTCTTCCCAGGCGTATGACTTGAAATGTATTCTACAGGTGCAAAACGTCCCTTCCTCTTATCCTGTAATGCTTCCGTACCACTATAATAAAGTTTCACAGACTGGATTGCGGACAGGTTCGTATCCTTTCCAAAATCCAAAACGATCTCATCCAACACTTTGCTCTCCTTTGCGTCCAGGCGCAAACAGAACAAAACATTATCCGCCCTTTCTATCAGAACAGGAATCTGTGTCTCCCGAACAAAAATTGTATCCGCAGCACGGACAACTGGAACTGAACACAGTAAACAGAATAATAAAAACAGAATTACCGGCTTCTTCATAATATTAGATCAAGTTAATAGCGTGTTATTGGTTACAAAGATAACATTCAATAATAAAAATCCCATATTTGCCGCCGTAAAGAATTCTTTTCATCTGCTTCTCCCCCCAACATCCCCTTTTCTTGAAGTTGATAAAGTCTCTCCAATAGAATCACGACTTGCTTTTCACAAATATGCATATCACAAACTTCTTTAATCCAGTCCACTGTTTCCTCAAAAACAGCAACAGAAGAAAGACAGAGTACTTTTTGTTTTTCCGGCTTCCGAAGCATATCAGCCAAAAATGACAGGATTTTGGAGACCATCTTTTTACTGCGACCATGAAGGCGGGATTTCGGGTTCTTTAAGCGTAGCAGAAAATATTCTCCAATCCATAAGGAAGCAATAAATGCTTCCGGAGAAGGTTGCTTCAAACCTTTCCAAAATTTAATCAGAAAGGTATCTACCTCTTCCAATATTCCATCCGTATCATCATCTATATAAAATCTGTGGGCAAGACATTCTATTACACATCCCAATTTAGCCGCACAAATCCCATTTCTGGTATCACTGACTACTTTTTCCGCTTCCCTTAAAAAGTTAAAAGCATTATCCTCTTCTATGCGATCATCGTACAATCGAAATTGACGGAACAGCGAAAGGGAATGGCATAGCAGGTCGTCGTAAGGGCAATCTATATCATTCATAGAAAACGACTTATTGCGCAGCCCGCTTCGCACCTACTTAGTGGAAACGAACTGCGCAAATTACCTTTATACAAGCCGTATATTTACTTCAGCAAAGAAGCCGGATCCAAATGGTCAGCTTCTATATCTTTAAAATAGCGGTATGTGCCTACTTTCAGTTCAAAAGTAGCTGCATCATCAGCTACAATGATACCCTTCTCATGCATCTGCAAAGCACTGATGGTCCACATCTGATTGATAGAACCTTCTACTGCATGATAGAGCGCGCGAGCTTTATTATGTCCGTTCACAATAATCATCACTTCCTTGGCAGAAAGCACTGTACCTACACCAACAGTCAATGCCGTTTTGGGCACTTTGTTTACATCATTGTCAAAGAAACGGGAATTGGCGATAATCGTATCAGTCGTCAAGGTCTTCTGACGTGTGCGGGAAGACAGAGAAGAACCCGGTTCATTGAAGGCAATGTGTCCGTCAGGACCAATACCACCCATAAACAGGTCGATACCGCCGTAAGACTTGATTTTTTCTTCGTAACGGGCACATTCAGCATCCAGGTCGGCCGCATTCCCGTTCAGGATATTGGTATTCTCCGGTTTGATGTCGATATGGTTGAAGAAGTTGTTCCACATGAAAGAGTAGTAGCTTTCCGGATGTTCTTTGGGCAGACCCACATACTCATCCATATTAAAAGTAACCACGTTCTGGAAAGAAATAATTCCTTTCTTATTCAGGTCTATCAACTCCTTGTACATGCCGAGCGGTGACGAACCGGTAGGGCAACCCAGAACAAACGGTTTTTCAGGCGTCGGATTAGCGGCCTTAATTTTAGCGGCTACGTAATGGGCAGCCCACTTGGATACGGATTGATAATCCGGTTGAATGATTAATCTCATTGTGATTGTTTTTTATCAGGTTAATAAATTAGGGGTATCTTATCAAGAATTACTATTCCCTGTCCTTCTTCAGGCGTTCAGCCATAGAACGTGCCAGGTGTTCGCATTGTTCGTAAGTGATGTCCTTCATCGCTTGCTTCATCTCTACAGGGTCGGCTATAATTTCAAACTTGCTCTTCTCGGCAAACTCAGCCATACGCTTCACCGCAGCACCCGCCCACGTGAACGATCCGAAGTAACCCAGATAGCGGCCTTTAACTTCGCGTATCAGTATTTTGGAAAGCAGGGACTCGATATCCGGATAAATCTGATTGCTGTAAGTGGGACTACCAATAATCAGACCACGGTATTTGAAGATATCTGCAATGATATAGGAAGGATTGCTTTTGCTGACGTTGTGCATCACGATATTCTTGATGCCCTGTGCAGATAGTTCCGCTGCGATGGCTTCTGCCATTTGCTCTGTATGGCCATACATGGAACCGTAAGCTATCACCACTCCTTCATCGGCAGCATAGCGACTTAGTTTATCGTAAATGCCTATTACTTTACTTATATACTCTGTCCAAACAGGTCCATGGGTAGAGCAGATGGTCGTGATGTGCAATCCTCCCAATTTCTGCAAAGCCTTCTGTACCGGAGAACCGTATTTACCAACGATATTGGAGTAATAGCGCACCATTTCATCCCAATAACGATCCGTATTGATACGGGTATCAAGGAAACCACCGTCCAACGTACCGAAACAGCCGAAACCATCGCCGGAGAACAGTACACCTTCCGTTTCGTCAAAAGTCATCATAGTTTCGGGCCAGTGCACCATCGGTGTCAGGTAGAAACGCAGTTTGTGATGTCCCAATGCCAGGAAATCGTCGTCTTTTACAACGTATTGTTCGCCTGTCACACCATAGTAACCTTCGATCATACCGAAGGTTTGCTTGTTACCGACAATGACAATATCGGGATAATGTTGTTTAATGAGGCGGATCGAACCGGAATGGTCGGGCTCCATGTGGTTAATGATGAGATACTGGATAGGACGTTCGCCAATAATACTTTTTATTTTACGAAGATATACTTCGAAATAACAAGCATCTACCGTATCAATCAAAGCCACTGTTTCGTCGTCTATCAGGTAAGAGTTATAAGACACTCCATAAGGTAGTGGCCACAAGCCTTCAAACAGGTGCTTGTTACGGTCATTTACTCCTACATAGTGTATTTTTCCTTTTATCATAGTCTTCTGGTTCATAAAACTTCTTTATTTAGATTGATTCTATATTCAAACAGCCGCAAAAATAAGTTTTTTTTCTCACATATCATATTTCTTTCCCTGATAAGCTCCGAGCTGACGCATTTTTTTTTGTATCCGATGATTAAATTCATAATTTTTCAGTCCCCAGTCGGGTGCAATTAACAATTCTTTAGGAGACTGCGAAACAAAGCGTTCTAAAACTAAATCGGGGCGCAGATGCTCTATATAGTCTATTACCAAATCAATATACTCTTCTACCCCGAAAAGGTGGAAGTCTTCGGGATGTTGTTCATATTCATGTGCCATACGGGTACCGCGTATCAACTGCAATTGATGCATTTTGAGAGTTGTAATCGGAAGGCGCGACAGCGTAGCGGCCTGTGCAACCAAGTCTTCATGCGTTTCACCGGGAAGTCCCAATATAACATGCCCACCGGTAAGAATGCCACAGGCAACAGTTCTTTCCACAGCATCTACCGTATCCTGAAAAGTGTGTCCGCGATTGATTCGGCGGAGTGTGGCATCGTGGGTACTTTCAATACCATATTCAACCAACAGGAAAGTGTTTTTATTCACTTCTTCCAGATAATGCAGCAAAGTATCCGGCATACAATCCGGCCGGGTACCGATGACCAGACCGACCACATCGGGAACAGACAGTGCTTCCTCATATTTCCGCTTCAATGCTTCCAATTCACCGTAAGTATTGGTGTATGCCTGAAAGTAGGCAAGGTATTTCATTTCGGGATACTTATGGGCGAAAAAGACTTTCCCCTCTTCCAACTGCTGAGTTACGGATTTTTCCGTACGACAGTATTCGGGATTGAAAGTCTGATTATTGCAATAGGTACAACCGCCATATCCTTTCACACCATCCCGATTCGGGCAGGTGAAACCGGCATTCAGTGATATTTTCTGTACCTTATACGGAAAATAACGTTTCAGGAAAAGCGGAAACTCATTATATAATATAGGTGCTACATCCATAAAGCTGTTATTTGTTACAAAAATAAGGCTTTTCTTTGAGATAAAGCTTCGGTTAGGATACAAATGTGAGCCCGGAAAAAGGTGTCGCACATAAAAGTTGAATTCAGCGTTCAATGAAAAGTTGATTCAAGTTACCCTCACTGCTCTCACTTTTAGTGTGTAACCGCTGATAGTTAAGATATTAAGCGTGGTGGTAGTAAAAAATCCGGTGTGAGGGCAAGGGGTTGCTCTCACTTTCGCAGTCAAACCATATAGGACGAGGCATTCATTCATTTCATATCAGTCACTATTCTACTAAGAACCAGCGAAATACCCCATCAGCCTTAGGAATAATCAGGTGTTGACCTTGGTAAACAGGCTTATCAACCAAGGTTGACGGACCTGTTTACTAAGGTTGGCAGGGCTGTTAACCAAGGTCAACATCCGGTAAAGCCTACTGCAAAAGTTCAAACAGACATAGCCAAAACAAATAATCACCTGATATCAAATACGATTTATGCATATCCGGTACATAACCGAGCCGTATCTGAACCGTATTTGCTATAACTCACATATCCACCTAACAGCTCCGGAGACAAACGTTAACGAACATAAAACCATTTATTTTGTATTGCATTAAAAAATGTTTCTCCCATTGATAATAAACAAGATAGAATACGAGCGTCGCACATCAGAACGAATCCATTAAATATATTTTAGTGATCAGCAACATGTTTTACATACATTTCCTTCTATAAAGAAGCATGGAAAACGAAATTAATTCATAGCTTTGCCTAAAACCTTGATAGATCAACCTATAAATACTATAACACCATGGCTACCATCGCTCTCGACATAGGCGGCACCAAAATAGCAAGCGCTATTTTCCTCCCTGACGGAAGTATGTTGTTCAACCGAAAGCGTCTGCTGAAAGGAAGAACGGGACACGAAGTAGGCAAACTTGCCGCAGAAATCCTTGATAAACTCCTGACTGTTGCCCGCAGAAGCCGTATCCAGATTGACGGCGTCGGTATATGTGTCCCCGGCATTGTCTATTCGCAGACGGGACGTGTATGGGCCCCGAACATCCCCGGCTGGGAAAACTACCCGCTACAAGAAGTACTCCGTACCGTAACGGCACCGGATATAGAAATCTACATCGACAGCGACCGTACTTGCTATATGTATGGAGAAATGTGGCAGGGAGCAGCCAAAGACTGCCATAGTGCAGTATTCATTGCCGTAGGAACCGGTATAGGCGCTGGAATCATCATCGACGGACACGTGTTGCACGGCGCAAACGACATCATCGGCGCTACCGGCTGGATGGCACTGCAACCTCCTTATAAAGAAGAATACGATGCCTGCGGTTGTTTCGAATATTATGCCTCGGGAAATGGTATCGGAGCCAGAGTGCGGGATGCAGTCCGTGCAAATAAAGCTTATAAAGGACGCTTACGTCAAAAACCTATCTGCCGCATTTCCGCTTATGATGTATTCAGCGCATACAATGAGGAAGATCCGATTGCAGTTTCCGTACTACACAAAGCCATAGAAATGTGGGGAATGGCCTCTGCCAACTTTGTCAGCCTGCTGAATCCGCAAAAGATAATCTGGGGTGGAGGGGTATTCGGCCCTGCCGGTATCTTTATAGATGATATCTACAAAGAAGCCTGCAAATGGGCACAACCGCTCAGTATCAAGCAGGTGGAATTTGTAGCCTCTCAATTGTCCGGTAATGCCGGACTGATAGGAGCTGCCTTTCTCGCTATTAAAAAGCACCTGTACGAGTAATCTTACCACCTTACTTATCTTTATTATATTAATATGAGTAGTTACAACAAGAATCTGGTTTTCACGGCTGCGTGCATCGGTATGTGTTTCTTTGGCATTTCGATGATCACCCTGGGCTCGGTACTACCGTCCCTCACCACCAAACTGGGTTTGGACAATCTCCAAGCCACCGCACTGGTGACGTTCCTGCCTCTCGGTTTATTGGGAGGCTCCCTGTTGTTCGGTCCTATTGTAGACCGCTTCGGACACAAAGCGTTACTGCTGCTCAGTTGCCTGGTCGTGTTGCTCGGACTGGAAGGAATTGCTTTCTTTACAAGTATCCCATTGTTGCAACTTTCCATTATCGGTATCGGCCTGGGAGGAGGGATTCTGAACGGTGAAACAAATGCTTTAGTAGCTGATATTTCCGACGAAACGGAGAAAGGTTCGCGCCTTAGTCTGCTGGGTGCATTCTATGGTATCGGTGCGCTGGGGATTCCTGTATTACTCAGTTTCCTGTCCGGATATTATTCTTTTGAAATTATACTGCAAGGCACGGGCGTTGTAATGCTGGCAGGTATCCTGTTCTGTCTCGGTGTACGCTTCCCTGCCCCCAAACAGCCGCAAGGATTCCCAATCAAAGAAGGACTGGGGTTGTTAAAAGAAAGCAGCTTATTATTACTCAGTTTTATCCTCTTTTTCCAAAGCGGTATCGAAGGTGTATGCAATAACTGGACTACACTCTACCTGGGACAAACCACCAACATCCCCGAAAACCGGGCGCTCATGGCACTGACTTGCATGGTGGCCGGACTGACTGTCGCCCGTCTGTTGCTGGTGGTTCTCTTCAAGAAGATAAAACAGGAAACTGTTCTTCGCGCCAGCCTGATTACGGCCGCAATAGGTTTTGCAATGCTCACTTTTTCACCGGACTTTGCACGTGCTGCCATAGGCATGGTGCTTGTCGGTGCAGGACTAGCATCTACTTTCCCCGTCATACTCAGCATTGTCGGCAGCCGGTACGCTTCTCTGTCGGGAACGGCATTCAGTGTGGCCCTTGTTATAGCTCTGATCGGACAGACATTACTGAACAGCCTCACGGGAATTATCTCGCAAGGATACAGTATCGTTGTGTATCCTTATATGATGATTGCCTCCCTGCTCATCATGCTTCTATTGTTTAAACGCTCACTCAAATAAAAGAAATTATTTACCCCCTAAAAATCAAAAAAATTATGTTAGCACTTGAATGGTTAAAAAACGCGCATGGCATCATGGAAAAACTGGAAGCCACGCAATTGGAGAATATCAAAAAGGCAGCCACCGCTATGGCAGATTCCATCGAAGCCGGCCGTTGGGTACACACGTTCGGATGTGGTCACGCAACAATTCCCGTTGAAGAGATGTATCCTCGCATCGGTAGTTTTGTAGGTTTTCACCCGTTGTGCGAACTTCCGCTGACATTCTTTACACAAATCATCGGCCAAATGGGTATCCATCAATTCCTGTTTCTGGAAAGAACAGAGGGTTACGGACAGGCAATCATGAAGAATTATGATTTCGATTCCAAAGACTGTATCTGGATTTTCTCTCACACAGGAATCAATGCAGTAAACATCGACATGGCACTGGAAGCAAAGAAGCGTGGCATGAAGGTAATCGTTTACGGCTCAGCCGGAGAAACTGGCGACAAAGCAAGCCGTCATTCCAGCGGTAAGAACCTGTTCCAACTTGCCGATATCATAGTGGACTCCTGCGTGCCTTTGGTAGATGCTTCCGTGCCTTTGAAGAATCATTTCGACAAGGTGGGACCATTGTCAACCCTGAGTTTCGTTACTATGGTATGGATGACCATCACTACCGTTGCCGAAATTCTGGCAGATCGCGGCGTACATCTGTATATCCATCCGTCACATAACGTTCCGGGCGACACAACTGCTCACGAACGCCTGGATGCTGCTATTGCCGAATATCAAAAGAAAGTAAAAATCCTCTAACCAAAAGAAGCCCCAATCATCATTTATGAGTGACGGTAGCCCGCCTCAGCTTTGCCCCCACAAAGCTGGACGGGCTTTTCTTGATAATAAAACAAAATAAATATTCACTAAATGAGTGAATATCTCAAATTAGAGTTATCTTTGTAACATAAAGATAAAGCAATGGTTATTGAATATGACAAAGACTATCTGCGTGAACTTTATGAAGATGGCAAATGCAAGGATAAGAAACACCGCTTTGATGCATCTGTAATAAAGAAATACCAGAAGCGTATAGATACCTTGATGGGAGCAACAAGAATTGAAGACTTATTCGTCTTCAATTCATTAAATTTTGAAGCACTGAATGGCAAAGATAGCTTTTCTATTCGTTTAGACTATCATTATCGACTGGAATTCAAAATAAAAAAAGAAGGAAACGAGACAGTTGTAACAATATGTACCGTATTGGATATAACCAATCATTATCAATAGAATTATGAATACAGTAAAAAGAATACCAACTCATCCGGGAGATGTTTTGAAAGAAGAATTGGAATGCCGTAAAATTTCTCAAAAGAAATTTTCAGAAGTTTTAGGGGTATCCTATACTATGCTCAATGAGATACTAAACGGGAAACGCCCCATAACCAGTGACTTTGCCTTAATGGTGGAAGCCGCTTTGAATATTAATGCAGAACTGCTTGCCAACATGCAAACCCGTTACAATATGGCTGTTGCCCGTAAAGAAAGCACGCTAAATAACAGGCTACACGAAATACGCAAAATGTGTGCCTCGTTGTTATAGTCTTCTTTTAATAATTTATTTCCAGATTTACCTATTTAAAGAAATCAAACAGGATTATGAAACAGATAAGTATTGCAATTCTTCTTTGCCTCTGCACATTGGCAGGCTTTGCACAAGGCGGTCAGCCTCTCGATTTAAAAGATATTGTATCAGGTAAATTCCGCGCTGAAAATATTTACGGAGTCATTCCCATTCCCGGAGACGGGGAACACTATTCGCAAATGAATGCGGAAGGAACGCAGATCATCAAATACTCTTTCAAGACAGGAAAACAGGTAGAAGTATTGTTCGATGCTGCTACCGCACGCGAATGTCCGTTTAAGACGTTTGACAGCTACAGTTTTTCACCTGACGGCAGCAAACTGCTTATTGCTACAGAACAGACTCCGATTTATCGCCGCTCTTATACAGCTATACATTATATATATAGTCTGAAGCGAAATGTCAACGGAGAAATCAATAACATAGTAGAAAAGCTTTCAGACGGCGGACCGCAGCAAGCACCTGTATTTTCACCGGACGGAACAATGGTTGCATTTGTACGGGATAATAATATCTATCTTGTGAAGTTTCTCTACGGAAACAGCGAAAGCCAGGTTACGGAAGACGGCAAGCGTAATGCCGTTCTGAACGGTATCCCCGACTGGGTATATGAAGAAGAATTTTCTTTCAACCGTGCCCTGGAGTTCAGTGCCGACAGTAAGATGCTGGCTTATATCCGCTTTGACGAGACGGAAGTGCCTTCTTACAGCTTCCCTGTTTTTGCCGGAAGCAATCCTCATATCACAGCTTTTGAGAAGTATCCGGGAGATTATACTTATAAATACCCCAAAACAGGAGAGGCAAATTCAAAGGTCAGTGTACATACCTTCGATATCAAATCGAAAGTAACCCGCAAGATGCAGGTTCCCTTGGATGCTGACGGGTACATCCCGCGTATCCGCTTCACACAAGATCCTAACAAGTTGGCCATTATCACCTTAAACCGCCATCAAAACCGCCTCGACATGTATTTCGGTGATCCGCGTTCTACTGTTTGCAAACAGGTGTTGCGTGACGAAAGTGACGCTTATATCAAAGAAGGCGTATTCGATAATATCATTTTCTATCCGGAAAACTTCAGCTTCGTGAGCGAAAAGAGTGGTTACAATCATCTGTACTGGTACAGCATGGGTGGAAATCTGATTAAACAGGTTACCAGTGGGAACTATGAAGTAAAAGAATTCCTGGGTTGGGATGCTGATGATAACAGTTTCTATTATATCAGTAATGAGGAAAGCCCGCTGCGCCAGGCTGTATACCAAATTGACCGCAAGGGAAAGAAAACCAAACTTTCTTCTCAACCGGGTCTCAACAGTGCACAGTTCAGTACGAACATGAAGTACTACATGAATCGTTATTCAAACCTGAATACTCCCACTGTCATTACTCTAAATGATAATACAGGTAAAGTATTGAGTACGCTTGTTACGAATGATAATCTGAAACAGACTTTAGCCAAATACAGTGTACCTCAGAAGGAGTTCTTCACTTTCAAGACCGGAGATGGTGTAAGTCTGAACGGTTGGATGATGAAGCCGGTGAATTTCTCCGCATCCAAAAAATACCCTGTACTTCTGTATCAATACAGCGGCCCCGGTTCACAACAGGTACTGGACACATGGAGCATCAGTTGGGAAACCTATATGGCCAGTCGTGGTTTTATCGTAGTCTGTGTAGACGGACGTGGAACCGGCGGACGTGGTGCAGACTTCGAAAAATGCACTTATCTGAATCTTGGCGTGAAAGAGGCGAAAGATCAGGTGGCAACAGCCCAATATATGGGTAGCCAGCCGTATGTAGACAAAAACCGTATCGGCATCTGGGGCTGGAGTTATGGCGGATACATGACCATCATGAGTATGAGTGAGGGAACGCCCGTATTCAAGGCCGGAGTTGCAGTAGCAGCCGTCACTGACTGGAATTACTACGACACGATTTATGGCGAACGCTTCATGCGCACTCCCAAAGAGAATGCTGAAGGATATAAAGGCTCTTCCGCTTTCACCCGGGCAGACAAATTGCATGGCAATTTATTGCTGGTACATGGAATGGCGGATGACAATGTTCATTTCCAGAACTGTGCAGAATACGCAGAGCACCTGGTGCAGTTGAACAAGCAATTCGATATGCAACTCTATACAAACCGTAACCACAGTATCTATGGCGGAAACACCCGTTATCATCTGTATACGAAGCTGACGAATTTCTTTGAAAAAAATCTTTAAGATCATAAAGTTCACCACAGATTACATAGATCAGATTTCTTTATTTCTATCATGAAAGACAGAGTACGCAAACCCGAATGGCTCAAAATAAGTATTGGAGCCAATGAACGGTATACCGAAACCAAACGTATAGTTGAATCCCACTGCCTGCATACCATTTGCAGTAGCGGACGTTGCCCTAATATGGGAGAATGTTGGGGTAAAGGGACTGCCACCTTCATGATAGGCGGTGACATCTGTACCCGTTGCTGCAAATTCTGTAATACACAGACAGGTAAACCGCTTCCATTAGATATGGAAGAGCCTACCCATGTGGCGGAATCCATAGCCTTGATGAAACTGTCCCATGCTGTCATCACTTCCGTAGACCGGGATGATCTACCGGACCTCGGCGCTGCACATTGGGCATGCACCATACGCGAAATCAAACGCCTCAATCCGGAAACTACCATCGAGGTGCTGATCCCCGACTTTCAAGGAAGAAAAGAATTGGTATCCCAGGTCATTGAAGCACAACCGGAAATTATCTCCCACAATATGGAAACGGTGAAACGCATCACTCCACTGGTACGTAGTGCAGCCCGCTACGAAACAAGCCTGGAAGTAATACGCCAGATAGCCGACAGCGGAGTCACAGCAAAATCAGGAATCATGGTAGGATTAGGCGAAACTCCGGAAGAAGTGGAAGAACTGATGGATGACTTGCGCCGTGCAGGATGTCAAATCCTGACCATCGGGCAGTACTTGCAACCTTCACATAAACATTACCCTGTGGCAGAATACGTTACTCCCGCACAATTCGCTTCTTACAAAGAAACCGGTCTGGCAAAAGGATTTGATCAGGTAGAAAGTGCACCTTTGGTGCGTTCTTCTTTTCATGCCGAAAAACAGGTACAGTTTTACAAAAAAGAAACGAAGTAAAAACCAATTGCTCTACTTATTTGTTATCTATGAGATAACGACAAAATAAAGTTTGCAATGTCAAAAAAAGGAGTTCTATCATCTAAGTTTAATATGTCTTTGGGATTTATCCCGGTTATCGTATCTATTATATTGTGCGAATTTATAACCCAAGACATTTCCATCTACATTGGTGCAGGTGTAGGGGCTCTTTATAGTTTATATACCTTATGGGGAAAAGGAGCAAGAATCCCCAATTTCCTACTTTATTGCACTACCGGAATGCTCTTGCTTTTGAGTCTGACCACTTTAATCTTCGGTGATTGCAGTTCCCGTGAAATGTTTCCACTGACATTGGAGATCAGTACTCTCATACCCGTAGTTATTATCTTCCTGAACAGGAAAAGATTTCTCGCTCACCAGATTTCCCAGTCACAGAAATGTTGCAAACAACTTTTTGCGCAAGGGGCAGAGTCTGCCATTGTAACAACACGGGTAGTTGTCATCATCGCTTTTCTTCATTTCCTGGGAGTCTTCATCACAATTCTGTTACCTGGTCCCTTAAGTGAAACTTCCAGGGATGTTTTATTCCGGTATTGTCCGCCAGCTGTATTTATTCTGAGTATATTATTCAATCAGTTCGGAATCCTCTATTTCAATCAAGTGATGGAGCACACAGCTTTCGTGCCCATTGTTAATACCAAAGGGGATGTGATTGGCAGAAGCCTGGCAGTGGATGCTATCAACAAGAAAAATGAATATATCAATCCGGTAGTCCGTATCGCTGTATCTCATAACGGTATGTTGTATCTTCGTCCACGCCCCCAACGTTGTATTCTCGACCGAGGGAAGACTGATATACCCATGGAATGTTATCTCTTATATGGAGAAACCCTGGAACAAGGCATCGTCCGGCTTGTGAGACAAGCTTTTCCACAAGCACCGATACAAGATTTACAATTCAATATCATGTATCACTTTGAGAATAAAGTGACGAACCGGCTGATCTATCTTTTCATTCTTGAGGTAGAAGACGACAATCTTCTACGGGACAAGCAGGTAAAAGACGGAAAGCTTTGGACTTTCCAACAAATAGAGCATAATTTAGGCAAGAACTTCTTCAGCTGCTGCTTTGAAAACGAATATGAGCACCTGAAGGATGTTATTTGTACAAGAGAAAAATACAAGGAATTTTAGAAAGATCGGGCACTTTTCCCTGCCACTCCTTCACTGTCTTGGTTTTGATATATTCTCCCTCACACGTAATGTTCGCAGCAATACAGAGTTTGGTTTGCGGACGACAATTTTGCAAGATGTCTTCCACCATTTTATTATTGCGGTAAGGTGTTTCAATGAATAGTTGAGTCTGGTGTTCGGCATAAACCCGCTGCTCCAGAGTCCTTATTTTTTTGGCACGCTCGCCCGGCTCAATAGGAAGGTAACCGTGGAAAGCAAAACTTTGCCCGTTGAAGCCTGACCCCATGACAGAAAGAATGATTGAAGAAGGTCCCACCAAGGGCACTACTTTCAGATTCTTCCGTTGAGCAATCGCCACTACATCCGCTCCCGGGTCAGCGACTGCCGGACAGCCGGCTTCGGAAATCACTCCCATAGACAATCCCGCCATCAACGGTTTCAGATATCCTGAAATATCTTCAGGTGATGTATGCTTGTTCAGCGGGTAAAAAGTCAGTGTATCAATATCTATTTCCCGGTCCACCTTCTTCAGAAAGCGGCGTGCAGAACGCACATCCTCTACTATGAAGTGACTAATCCCAAGTATGATCTCCTTATTATAAGAAGGCAACACCGTTTCAATCGGTGTATCACCCAAAGTGACGGGCAAAAGATAAAGAGCTGTTTCCAATGTTTTGCGATAATTAAAGATGAAGAATTAGGAATGAAGAATTTCCATGCAACGCAACAGCGCAGCCTGATTCTTCATTCTTCATTCCTAATTCTTCATTTAACCATATATAATGTTTCCATTCTCATCCATATATTCATCCAGTCCTTTTTCATAAGTAGCCATGGCACGCAAGCTCATACCCACGCTGGAGAAACCACCGTCATGGAATAAGTTCTGCATGGTTACCTTACGGGTCAGGTCGGAGAACATTACGATGCAATAATCAGCACATTCGTCGGCTGAAGCATTGCCCAGCGGAGACATGCGGTTGGCAAAGTCGAACAGCTTATCCATACCCTTCACACCGGAACCGGCAGTAGTCATAGTCGGAGACTGTGAAATGGTATTGACACGTACATTATGTTCGCGGCCATAGATATAACCGAAACTGCGTGCAATGGATTCCAGCAAAGCTTTTGCATCTGCCATATCATTGTATCCATAGAATGTACGTTGCGCAGCCACATAACTCAATGCAAGGATTGAACCGTAATCGGCAATTGCATTCAGCTTTTTGGCAGCCTGTATCATCTTATGGAAAGACACTGCGGAAATATCAAGCGTCTTACCCAGCATATCATAATCCAAATCATCATATGTACGTTTCTTGCGAACATTCGGAGACATACCAATGGAGTGAAGCACAAAATCAATCGGTCCGCCCAAAACTTCCATGGAGCGTTTGAATACATTTTCCAAATCTTCTACGCTGGTTGCGTCAGCGGGGATAACTTCACATTTCAATTTATCTGCCAGTGCGGAAACTTCGCCCATACGAACTGCTACCGGAGTGTTTGATAAGGTGATCGTTGCACCTTCTTCTACTGCTTTTTCAGCTACTTTCCAGGCAATGGACTGCTCATTCAGAGCACCGAAAATAATGCCTCTTTTTCCTTTCAACAAATTGTAACTCATACCTATAATATTAAAGTTGACGGGTATCTAATAAACAAATCAACAAGGAAATTGCTCTTATTGTTCGCCTCCTCATCAACTTGCATCTTATCACCACGTTTACTATTTTGAGGCTGCAAAGATAGTGCAAATTGAACGCATAGCAAAATAAGCTTGCTCATTTTTGCTATGCTGAAATGCCGCCTATCTTATTTAAAGATATGAACTTTCTGCATAAAAAGCCCGAAAGTGTGCAAAGAAAAGGACAAAACCACAAAAAATCCACCTAAACCAACAAATTGTGCACATGGTTTTAGCTAAAGCCCGATACATTTGCAACCGGTAATTAAGAGGTTTTTTCATAATATTTATTTAAGGTTAGAATTAGGTTAACATGAATCATTTATTATTTCTTTCGCAGGCCACTCGGGAGAGCCGCTTGCGGGAGGATAATAAAAAAGGAAAGAAAATGAGAAGTTGAAGAAGCCTGTTAGTTAACAACGAATAACTGATAACTAATAACTTATAACTAAATATAGTATCACGGATGAACACATTTATCAAAAAACTATGGGTGCTTGTTGCACTGGCCCTTCCGTTGTTACCTGCACAAAGTACGGTAAATGCCCAAAACGGAAATTATATAGATGAAAGTATCTATGAGAATTTACCCTTCAATATGCCGAAAGTGGAACAACCCGCTTTTCCGGATTATACAGTCAATATTGTAGATTTTGGCGCTAAAGGAGATGGCATCGTACTGAATACCAAAGCTATCAACGACGCTATAAAGGCAGTAAATGCCAAAGGTGGCGGTAAAGTTGTTATTCCCGAAGGCTTGTGGCTGACCGGCCCTATCGAGTTACTGAGCAACGTCAATCTATATACTGAAATGAACGCCCTGGTGTTGTTCACAGATGATTTCGAGGCTTATCCTATTATTAAAACATCTTTTGAGGGTTTGGATACCCGCCGTTGCCAATCTCCTATTTCAGCATGGAATGCTGAGAATATAGCGATTACGGGACATGGTGTATTCGATGGCTCAGGTGATAGCTGGCGTCCGGTAAAAAAAGGCAAACTGACTGCGGGCCAATGGAGTAGCCTGGTAAGTTCAGGAGGTGTAGTCGATGCATCCGGTAGCATCTGGTATCCCACTGCCGGTGCACTGAAAGGCGCTATGGCTACTAAAGATTTCAATAACCCGGAAGGCATTAATACGGATGAGGAATGGAATGAAATCCGCCCGTGGCTGCGTCCCGTATTGCTGAATATCGTTAAGAGTAAAAAAGTATTATTGGAAGGTGTAACTTTCAAGAACTCTCCCAGCTGGTGTCTGCACCCGTTGTCATGCGAGCATATCACAATTCACAATGTGAAGGTTTTTAACCCCTGGTACTCCCAGAATGGTGATGCACTGGACTTGGAATCTTGCAAGAACGCGTTGATTGTCAACAATATCTTTGATGCCGGTGACGATGCTATCTGTATCAAATCGGGAAAAGATGAAGACGGTCGCAGACGCGGCGAACCATGTCAGAATGTGATTGTAAAAAATAACACCGTATTGCACGGTCACGGTGGTTTCGTAGTAGGTAGCGAAATGTCGGGTGGCGTAAAGAACGTCTATGTAACCGACTGTACTTTCCTGGGTACGGATGTAGGTTTACGCTTCAAGAGTACCCGCGGACGTGGCGGTGTAGTAGAAGGTATCTATATTCATAACATCAATATGATTGATATCCCGCACGAAGCCTTGTTGTTCGACTTGTTCTATGGCGGTAAAGGTGCCGGTGAAGAAACGGAAGATGACCTGGAAGGCAGAATGAAATCATCCGTTCCTCCTGTAACGGAAAAAACTCCCGCTTTCCGTGATATCCATATCACAAATGTTACTTGCAGAAGTGTAGGACGTGCTATGTTCTTCAATGGACTGCCTGAAATGCCTATCCGTAATGTACACGTAAAGGATGTAGTTGTTACGGACGCCAAGCAAGGTATTGTTATCAGCCAGGCTGAGAATGTTTCTATAGAGAACGTGAAGATAGATACCAAAGGCACAGCATTGCAGGTGAAGCAGGCCAAAGACCTGAAAGTAAACGGGAAGACTTATAATAATTCGGCAACCAAAGCTTTGAACATCGATTTATAAGGTATATAATACCGCTGGTGTATGAAGAAAAAAGTAATCATACTGATCGCTCTGTGTTGTCTGTTTATCCAAACAGCACAGAGCGATACTCTTTCCATAACAGACCTTCGCACGGAACAACTGACTAATCCTTTAGGTCTGGATACCCCTCAACCGCGTTTCAGCTGGCGGCTCCAAAGCGGGCAACGCAATGTGATGCAGACAACTTACCGCCTGCTCGTTGCGTCCTCCCCGGAACTTCTAAGCAAGAATCGGGCAGACGTGTGGGATTCAGGCGAGGTACGCTCTGATGCGTCCATTTGGATAAGCTACCAAGGTCCCTCTTTACAACCCAACAAGCGTTATTATTGGAAAGTACAGGTAACAACCGGTACAGGTGAGAGCGCCTGGAGCGAGCCTGCTTTCTGGGGAATGGGACTGATGGGAGAAACTCGTTGGAAAGGACGTTGGATTGGTACGGACAGACCTATGCCCTGGGATAGTGAAACCATGTTTTCACGCCTGTCCGCCCGGTATGTACGCAAAGAATTCAACCTCAGCAAAGCAATAAAAGAGGCAACCCTGCACATCAGCGGACTGGGAGTTTACGAATGCCTCATCAACGGCAAACGGGTCGGTGACCTTGTACTGGCTCCCGCTCCTACCGACTACCGGAAAACCGTACTTTACAACAGCTATGATGTAACAAGTCTGCTTCGCTCACAGGCGGATAATGCCATAGGTATTACGCTCGGAAACGGACGATACCACTTCATGCGCCAGAACTATCGCACTTATAAAATCCATAACTTCGGCTATCCAAAAGTCCGGATGAACCTGATCGTAGAATATACGGACGGCAGCCGGGAAACGATTGCCACAGACACGAACTGGAAACTGACAGCCGACGGTCCCATCCGCAGTAACAATGAGTTTGACGGTGAGGAATACGATGCCCGAAAAGAATTAGGAAGTTGGTCGGAAACCGGCTATGACGACAGTACCTGGTTGCAGGCGGAACGCGTTTCCATACCTTCGGGATATCTGCGCGGACAAACCATACCGGGTATCAAGGTAGTGGAGAAGGTTAATCCCCGCACCATCCGTAAATCGGCCAATGGATATATCCTCGACATGGGGCAGAACATGGTAGGCTGGCTGCGCATCCGGGTAAAAGGAAATGCGGGCGACTCAGTGCGCCTGCGCTTTGCAGAAACCCTACAACCGGATGGAGAACTATACACCGCCAACTTACGGTCCGCAAAAGTAACCGACCTTTATATCCTGAAAGGAGAAGGCATTGAAGAGTGGGCTCCCCGCTTTGTATATCATGGCTTCCGCTATGTAGAAGTCAGCGAATTTCCGGGTACTCCTACCCTTGCCAACTTTACAGGCGAAGTTGTAAACGACGACATGCCTCTCACCGGAACATTCGAATGTGACAACCCTATCCTGAACCAATTAGTGAAGAATGCCTTCTGGGGAATCCGTGGTAATTATAAGGGAATACCGCTCGATTGCCCCCAGCGTGATGAACGCCAGCCTTGGCTGGGCGACCATACCAACGGTGCACTGGGTGAAAGTTTCTTGATGGAAAACGGTCCGCTTTATGCCAAGTGGATGGACGATATCCGCGATGCGCAACGGGAAGACGGATGCATACCCGATGTAGTGCCGGCCTATTATTACTACTATACAGACAACGTGACCTGGCCGTCAACCTTCATTTTCATCAGTAATATGCTGTATGAACAATATGGAAACCCGGAAGCCATCTGCAAGCATTATCCAGCCATGAAGCAATGGATGGAGCACATCCGCACAGAGTTCATGAACCAATCGCATATCATCACCCGCGACCGTTACGGCGATTGGTGTCTTCCGCCCGAATCTCCCGAATTAATACATTCGAAAGACCCGGCCCGCATTACCGATGGTAAACTGATAGCAACCGCCTATTACTACAAGCTGCTGCAATATATGATAAAGTTTGCACAGCTTCAGTTAGATATGCCCCACACTCCGGATATTGCCGGACAGCTGCACCACCAGCAGTTGGCTGAGGATATTCAGGAATATCGGAAACTGGCAGAACACGTAAAAGAAGGTTTCAACAAGACCTTCTGGAATCAGGAAAAACAATATTACAGCAATAATACCGTAACAGCCAACCTTCTCCCACTGGCATTCGACATGGTACCGGATACGGAAAAAGAAACCGTCGCCCGACAAATCATTCATAAAACGATAGACTATTACAATGCCACCATTCAATGCGGAGTTATTGGCGTACAATGGCTGATGCGCGAGCTTGTAAGAATGGGACGCACAGATGTAGCATACGTTCTGGCTACCCATACCAAATATCCCGGATGGGGATACATGGCGGCCAACGGAGCTACCACCATCTGGGAGTTATGGAACGGGAACACAGCTGATCCGGCCATGAACAGCGGCAACCACGTCATGTTACTGGGCGATTTCCTCCCCTATTGCTATCAACATCTGGCAGGTATCCGGAATGCCGCTCCCGGTTTCAAGGAAATCCGGATGAAACCTGCTTTCGAACTGGAAGAAGTAGGATTTATTCGTGCTTCTCACATTACACCTTATGGCAAAGTAACGAGTGACTGGTCACAAACAGCTACCGGGTATTCCTGGGAGATCAGTGTACCTGCCAATAGTACGGCTACTATATGGCTGCCCAATGCAGATACCTCCGCCCTCACCGAAAACGGAAAGCCATTGAAGCAATCCGAAGGTTTACAAATACTCCGCCAGAAAGACGGATACACAGTTTGTAAGATAGGTTCGGGGAACTATAACTTCCAGATCAAAAAGAACATATCATACGGAAAAGGAAGAAAAGGCCTGCTGGAAGATGACTTTATCTGTCGGAAACCTCCCTTCCCGGAGAGCCATGCGGCTACTATCGTAGAAGGACGTCGCGGAATAGTGGCAGCCTGGTTCGGGGGAACCAAAGAGAAGAATCCCGATTGTTGCATTTGGGTTAGCCGCAAGACAAAAACAGGCTGGACGGAACCACAAATGGTAGCGGACGGTGTATTGGACGGAACCAAATACGCCTGCTGGAATCCCGTACTGACCGAAACACCGAAAGGAGAACTACAGCTTTATTATAAGATAGGTGTGAACGTAGCCGGATGGAGTGGTCATGTCGTTACTTCGAAAGACGGTGGAAAAACATGGAGCAAATCCCGGGCACTTCCCGAAGGCTTCCTTGGTCCCATCAAAAACAAGCCCGTATGGATCGGCAAGCGGATGATCTGCCCCAGCAGCACGGAAGATGAGAACGGTTGGCGGATTCATTTCGAAATCAGCGATGATGAAGGAAAGACCTGGCGAAAAATTGGTCCTATAACTGCTTCCGAGATTGTGGAAACAGATCAGGTGAAGTTCAGTAATCAGAAGCATAAAACCATACAAGTGATACAGCCCACCATCCTGACACATAAAGACGGAAAGTTGCAAGCCTTATGCCGTACTCAGAACAACGGCTCTGTTGCTACCACCTGGAGTGAAGACAACGGAGAAACCTGGAGTCCGGTAACGTTCATTGACTTGCCTAACAACAATTCCGGCATTGATGGAATTACACTGAAAGACGGACGGCACTTGCTGGTATACAACCACTATCGCTACATCAAAGGAAAACGGAAAGAACGTACCCCCATCAACGTAGCAATCAGTGACGACGGTATGCATTGGAAAGCGGCTGTGGTATTGGAGGATTCGCCGATCAATCAATATTCATACCCCTCAGTCATTCAGGGTAAAGACGGAAAAATACACATTGTTTATACATGGAGGAGACAGCGCATCAAGTATGCCTGCCTCGATCCCCAACAGGTGGAAGTCACCTCTTTTGAGGAAGCCGGTTGGAAGGAATAACTCACAAAGGCGACAGTATTTATATCAAAATGGAAAAGGAATTACGGTAGGTTTGCACTACTTTTGTAGCAAATTAGTTATATATTTAAAACCATGAAGAAGAATATCTTTACAGTATTGCTATTATTGTGCGGTCTTTCTGTCACAGCAGAAGCACAAGAAACCCAAAAGAGTTTCAAGGTGGAAGTAAGTAACACCTGGAACAAGGCAAAAGCGGACGAACCGGTAGTAATCAAACTCAGTGAAATCAATCCACAGTTCCGGGTACGTTCGGCAGTAGTCATGAACGGAAGCGAAGAAATACCTTCGCAACTGGATGACCTGAATGGCGACCTCCGTCCGGATGAACTTGCATTTGTCATCGACCTGCCTGCCAAGAGCAAGAAAACAGTGACCGTCACTCTGTCTTCCGCCAAAAGCGACAAAACTTATCCTGCCCGTGTATATGCCGAGATGCTGGTAAGCGACAAGCGAGGCAAGCATGTCCCCGTACATTCGGTAACCATTCCGGGAACCAGTAACATCTACAATCAGATGCATCACCACGGTCCGGCTTTCGAATCTGAACTGGTGGCTTATCGCCTGTACTTTGACAAGAAGCAAACAGTCGACATCTACGGCAAATTCAATAAAGGCTTTGAAATCAAAGAATCACAATTCTATCCCACCGACGAGCAACTGGCACGTGGCTTCGGTGACGATGTCCTGTTGGTAGGCGGCAGCTGCGGTTTAGGCGCGCTGAAAGGCTGGGACGGCAAGAAATCCACTCATATCGAACCTGTATCCACGCTTACCGAGCGCATCATTGCCTACGGTCCGGTACGCACCATTGCCGAAATAGAAGTGACAGACTGGCAATATCAAGGTTCGGAACTACGCATGACGAACCGCTACACCCTCTACGGCGGACACCGCGATGTGTTTGTGGAAACCTTCTTTGAAGAACCATTGAAAGACGAAATCTTCTGTACCGGTGTAATAGACATCAAAGGCTCTGTATCTTACTCCGACCATAAAGGCCTGATAGGTTGCTGGGGAACAGACTGGCCCGTAAACGACACCGTGAAGTACGCTAAAGAAACCGTAGGACTGGGCACATACATTCCGCAAAAGTACGTAAAGGCCGAAGTGAAAGACAAGGCTAATTACCTGTACACCATCGGTGCCAAAGGCAGCAAATATTTCACCCACAATATCACATTCACTTCCATGAAAGAAACCTTCGGTTATAAAACTCCCGAAGCATGGTTCGCCTATATCCGCGAATGGAAAGAAGAACTGGAACATCCGGCAGTGGTGAAAATAACTAATCACTAATAACTAAAAACGTATCATGAAAGCAAGAAAGACCTTGATGAGTCTATGCCTGTTGCTCGCCCTTCCGCTGGCAGCACAGCAGAAAAATTATGTTTCCGAGGTATGGGTAGCCGACCAGGGAAACGGTAAGTACAAGAACCCGGTACTCTATGCAGACTATTCCGACCCGGATGCCTGCCGTGTAGGAGACGATTACTACATGACATCTTCCAGTTTCAACTGTTTGCCCGGATTGCAGATACTCCACTCCAAAGATTTGGTGAACTGGACTATCATTGGCGCTGCCGTACCTTACGCTCTGCCCCCAATAGAAACTCCCGAACGTCCTGAACATGGTAACCGCGTATGGGCACCTGCCATCCGCCATCACAACGGTGAGTTTTACATCTTCTGGGGAGATCCCGACCAAGGCGCTTTCATGGTAAAAGCCAAAGACCCGAAAGGACCGTGGACTGAGCCTGTATTGGTGAAACCGGGTAAAGGCATCATCGACACTTGTCCGCTTTGGGACGAGGACGGCAAAGTGTATATGGTACATGCCTACGCAGGTAGCCGCGCCGAACTGAAGAGCGTAATCACCATTTGCGAACTGAACGCTGAGGCCACCAAGGCCATCACTCCGTCACGTATCGTATTTGACGGACATGAGGTGCACCAGACCTGTGAAGGACCAAAATTCTACAAACGTAACGGATATTACTACATCTTCCATCCGGCAGGTGGTGTACCTACAGGTTGGCAGGTAGTGCTCCGTTCGAAGAATGTATACGGACCGTACGAATGGAAAACCGTGCTTGCACAAGGTAATAGCCCCGTGAATGGCCCTCACCAAGGTGCATGGGTAGATACCCCGACCGGAGAAGACTGGTTCTTCCACTTCCAGGATGTAGGCGCTTATGGCCGACTGGTACATCTGCAACCCATGAAATGGGTGAATGACTGGCCCGTAATCGGTATCGACAAAGACGGTGACGGTTGTGGTGAACCTGTAATGACTTACAAAAAGCCAAACGTAGGTAAGACATATCCCATCTGCACTCCGCAGGAAAGTGACGAGTTCGACGGTTATACTTTGTCTCCGCAATGGCAGTGGCATGCCAATATCAACGAGAAGTGGGCATACTACGCAGGAGACCAAAGCATTGTACGCCTGTATTCTTACCCGGTAGTGAAAGAATACAAGAATCTGTTCGATGTTGCCAATCTGCTGTTGCAGAAGGCTCCGGCACCCAACTTCACTGCTACCATGAAACTGACTTTCAAGCCGGTAGATAAATACAAAGGCGAACGTACCGGATTGGTAGTGATGGGTATGGACTATGCCGGACTGATCCTGGAGAATACGGACAAAGGGCTGGTTCTCTCGCAAGTATCCTGTCTGAAGGCAGACAAAGGCACACCGGAACAAGTAAACGGTACGGTAGACCTGACAGACAACACCATCTATCTGAAAGTAAAATTCAGCAGCGATGCCAACAAGAAGATTTCAAAGAGTGAAGGCGGACATGATCTGCTGGTTATGTGTGACTTCAGCTATAGTCTTGATGGAAAGAAATACCAGCCTCTTGGCAAGTCATTCCAGGCAAAAGAAGGAAAATGGATCGGTGTCAAGGTAGGTACTTTCTGTACCCGCCCTGCAATTACTACCAATGACGGTGGTTGGGCAGATGTAGACTGGTTCCGCATTACGAAGAAATAAGATTTTTCTAAGCGTGCAAGTTACGCGATAATACAGAGCCTCCGGATGTATAAGTGTATGACATCCGGAGGCTTTTTTGGTACGGCAATAAGGCATCGAAAGGAAATAATTCATCATTTTAAACAGTTCATTTGTTTGAATTTATCAACAACGAAAACTCTTTTTGTAAGCAGCTGATTATCAGATATATTATAATAATGGTATCTCAGTATACGACTTAGGGTATCTCAGTATGATACTGAGGTACCCTAAGTATCATACTGAGATACCCTAAGCATACGACTGATCTCACAAATATCTTGTTTTGTAAATATTGATCATCTGTATATGGGGCGCCTATCATACAGGATTATTGGTTTGCCCATAACAGAATGATAATAAATCTCAGCTACAGATTTGCATTACTAGTATTTTTTGCCTATATAAAACTGTTCCTAATGAAAAATAATTCGCTAAAATTGCGAATTTATTTATTATATATTACCTTTGTGTCAACAAAGAACATACGTATGAATGTAGAATTTGAGAAAGAGTATTTGGCGGAACTTTATGAAAAAGGAAAGACTAATGATAAAAAACATTGTTTCCAGCCTCAAATAATTAATGGCTATTTAAGGTGTGTCAAAGCTTTGTTAAATGCCTATAGAATAGAAGACCTGTATCAATATAGATCTCTAAATTATGAAAAGTTGAAAGGCGATAAGAAAGGACTTTCTTCTTTACGTATTAATGATCAATATAGACTTGAATTTCGGGAAGTTACAAATGTTAGTAACCAAACTCTCGTGGAAATTTGTTCTTTGGTAGATATTACAAATCATTATAAGTAAGAACTATGAGTATAACAGCTAACAATTTACAGTCATTCCGTCCTTATCATCCGGGTGAATTGGTTAAGGAAGAATTAGAATGTAGAGGTATAAAACAGAAGGACTTTGCAAGAAAGTTTAGTTTGTCTTATTCAGCCTTAAATGAGGTGCTTAATGCAAAGCGTCCGATAACTACAGAATTCGCTTTACTTCTGGAGGCAGCTTTAGGCATCAATGCAGATTTGCTTGTAAGAATGCAAACGGATTATAATATGCAAGTAGCACGTAGAAATAGTTCTTTGCTTGAGAGATTAAATAATATAAAGAAAATAGCTGCTGTCTTTTAAGATAGAGTGCTTACGGGTAGAAGAGCGAGGTGTAAAGCCATATAATTTTCCCCCCTCGCTCTTTTATTATTTTACAAGGTATCTGTCGATTCTTCTTTCAATTTATTCAGTAAGCTTTCTACGTTTTGAAAATGGTAATGTAAGATACCTTCCAATTGTTTCAGAAAACCTACATTGCTTGCCAGCTGCGTAATGAATTGCAGATGCAGACCGATTTCCCGGTTGGCTTGCAGAAGCGTTTTATGCGGGAGTGTGCTTTGCAGCATATAGATTCCGCTGGCATCTTGTATTTCTGCAATGCCGTTTCCCCATTCGTGTGTGCCTATCAATCGTAGAACATGGATGAATTGTCTTAATTTGCGTTTCAGGCATTGCAAGCTTATATATTCCGAAGGCTCTTCGGCATACGTTATGTTCATAATGTCAATCAGTTGTAGATAGTACGCTTTCATGGCTTCTTCTGACGGGAAGCCCGTGCGTGGGTGCATTGCTGCGTTGGGTAATTCCTGAGCGGTTACCGGCTGAGTGTTGTTTTCCATAAATCGTTAAGTTTTAAAAGGTGAATAATTCGATTTATGGGAGAGGAGAAGAAAAAGAAAAAAAGGCAATCCCCACCTTTCCCATTGTCGAACATCTACCACGCAGCTGTTGGAAGTGCATTAACACTCCCGATGGGGGTGCAGGGACCGCCATATAGGAGTGAGGCGACGGACATAAAAATGCCCGCCACGGTTTCTTGGCAGGTTTCCCTGCTGCGTGATAAAAAAATATTCGACATCACAAAGGTACAATAAAAAATGAAGTAGCCATGTAAAACGGGGAGGAAAATACGTTTATTATCCGATTAACTTTATTAATAATGCCAATCAGAAGTTGAAATTCATTCATAATTGAAAAGAAATGAAACAATAGATACGCGGACGACGCGGATAAGGCGGACAAACGCGGACTTTAATTTATCATTTATAATAGTATAGCGCAGCTTTTTAAATCCGCGTTTGTCCGCCTTATCCGCGTCGTCCGCGTACCCATTCTATTCAAAACCCATCAGAAACGAATCAACTCATTACAGATAATTTGAACGAAATGCCGTATATTTGCGTTCATAAAGAAAAGAAAGTAAGAAAAATGAAGAAACTCGTAATTTTTGATTTAGACGGTACCCTCCTGAACACCATTGCCGATCTGGCACAAAGTACCAATCACGCATTAGCCGCCTTAGGATATCCCACACATGAAGAACAAGAGTACAACTTCATGGTTGGAAACGGCATCAACAAACTTTTTGAGCGTGCTCTGCCCGAAGGAGAAAAGACGGAAGAAAATGTCCTGCGCATACGAAAAGAATTTGTACCCTATTATGACCAGCATAATGCAGACAAAAGCCGCCCCTACCCCGGCATCACGGAACTTCTAACCGAGCTACAGGCCAAGGGACTGCAACTCGCAGTCGCTTCCAACAAATATCAAGCAGCCACAGAGAAACTAATTGCCCACTATTTTCCTACAATTCGTTTCATCGCCGTCTTCGGCCAACGTGAAGGGGTAAATGTAAAACCCGATCCCACCGTCGTATACGATATCCTGAAAATAGCAAAGACAGCCAAAGAAGATGTTCTCTATGTAGGAGACTCCGGTGTAGACATGCAGACAGCTATCCATGCAGATATAACCTCCTGCGGAGTGACCTGGGGATTCCGCCCACGCGCTGAACTGGAAACCTTCCATCCTGACTACATTGTGGATAAGGCTGAGGAGATTATCGAGAGCGTCTTGAAATACTAAATTCAGCCTCTACTGCCTGAATCTTGCCACCGTGTTGGCAATGTTGTGCCAGTTAATTGGCAATGTTGTGCCAGTTAATTGGCAATGTTGTGCCAGTTAATTGGCAATGTTGTGCCAGTTAATTGGCAATGTTGTGCCAGTTAATTGGCAATGTTGTGCCACCGTGTTGGCAATGTCGTGCCAATTAACTGGCAAAAGATTGCATTAATAATCCCGCTGTATGCATCATTTTTACTCCTTTTTAAATAGATATTACCCCTGAAAGTGTCGAAAACTGCCTAACCTTGCAACTGAAATACAAAAAATGAAAAACAATGATGAAGAAATGGTTATCGACATGCTTTGCCGCAATCTGCATAAGCAGTAGCTTGCAGGCACAGCAGGAAAATGAAACTCTCAAATTATGGTACGACGAACCCGCCACACAATGGGTAGAAGCTCTGCCACTGGGCAACGGACGTATAGGCGCCATGGTCTTTGGCGACCCTGTACACGAACAATTCCAATTGAATGAAGAAACCGTATGGGGAGGTTCTCCTTACAACAACACCAATCCCAAAGCCAAAGATGCTTTGCCACGGATCCGCCAACTCATCTTTGAGGGCAAGAATAAAGAGGCACAAGAGCTTTGCGGCCCCACCATCTGTTCGCCATCCGCCAACGGGATGCCTTATCAGACTGTAGGTTCCCTGCATCTTGACTTTGATGGAATCAACAATTACAACGATTATTATCGTGACCTGGACATTGCAAAGGCAATAGCTACCACCCGCTTCACCGCCAATGGAGTAACCTATACCCGTGAAACCTATACTTCTTTCCCCGATCAGGTCCTGGTAATCCGCCTGACAGCTTCACAGAAGAAGAGCATCTCATTCACTGCAAAATATACCACGCCTTATAAAAGTAATGTGGTACGCAGCATCTCCTCCCGCAAAGAATTACAGTTGAACGGAAAAGCTAACGACCACGAAGGTATCGAAGGCAAAGTGGAATTCACCGCCCTCACCCGCATAGAGAACAGTGGCGGCAGTCTGGAAGCAACATCAGACAGCACCCTGCAAGTCAAAAATGCCAATAGCGTTACATTATACGTATCCATCGGCACCAACTTCGTAAACTATAAGGATGTATCGGGCAATGCACTCAGCACTGCACAGAAATATCTGAAACAGGTCAACAAGAACTATGCGAAGAGTAAAGCCACCCATATCAATGCATATCAGAAGTACTTCAACCGGGTATCTCTGAACCTGGGGCGCAATGCTCAAGCCGACAAGCCGACAGATGTACGCGTCAAAGAGTTCAGTACAAGCTTCGATCCGCAAATGGCTGCTTTATACTTCCAATTCGGACGCTACCTGCTGATATGCAGTTCACAGCCCGGCGGGCAAGCCGCCAATCTGCAAGGTATCTGGAACTACCAGCTACGTGCTCCTTGGGATGGCAAATATACTACTGATATCAATGTAGAAATGAACTACTGGCCTGCCGAAAGTACCTCCCTGCCCGAAATGCACGAACCTTTCCTGCAATTAGTAAAAGAAGCAGCCATACAAGGACGCGAAAGTGCCGCCATGTACGGTTGTCGCGGCTGGACATTGCATCACAATACGGATATCTGGCGCAGCACCGGTGCCGTAGACGGACCAAGCTACGGCGTATGGGCCACTTGCAACGCTTGGTTCTGCCAGCATCTGTGGGATCGTTACCTCTTCTCCGGCGACAAAAACTATCTAGCCGAAGTATACCCCCTGATGCGTGGTGCCTGCGAGTTCTACCTCGATTTTCTGGTACGTGAACCCGAGAATAACTGGCTGGTAGTGGCCCCCTCCTATTCTCCTGAAAACAGTCCTGTAGTAAATGGCAAACGTACATTTGTTGTAGTTGCCGGAACCACGATGGACAATCAGATGGTTTACGATTTATTCTACAATACGATTGCCGCTGCCGGTTTAATGGACGAAAACACCGCTTTCACCGACAGTTTACAGACTGTAGTTAACAATTTAGCCCCTATGCAGGTAGGCCGTTGGGGACAGTTACAGGAGTGGATGCACGACTGGGATAATCCCAAAGACCGCCATCGCCATGTTTCTCATCTCTGGGGCTTGTATCCGGGACGCCAAATCAGCGCCTACAACTCTCCCATCCTGTTTGAAGCTGCCAAGAAGTCTTTAATAGGCCGTGGCGATCACTCTACCGGTTGGTCAATGGGTTGGAAAGTGTGCCTGTGGGCACGTCTGCTCGATGGTAACCATGCTTATAAACTGATAACCGAACAGTTGCACCCCACTACCGATGAAAAGGGACAAAACGGTGGTACTTATCCGAACCTGTTCGATGCACACCCGCCTTTCCAGATTGACGGTAACTTTGGCTGTTCTGCCGGTATTGCCGAAATGTTCGTTCAGAGCCATGACGGAGCTATCCATCTTCTTCCGGCATTGCCCGACGTATGGAAACAGGGAACATTGAAAGGTATCCGTTGCCGTGGCGGATTTACAGTGAAAGAGATGAAGTGGGAAAACGGAGAATTACAAACAGCCGTTATCACTTCCAATATTGGCGGTACACTCCGCATACGGACCCAGACTCCTTTGTATCTGAATGGGGAAAAATTGACTCCAAGTATCCAAGAGGTGTCTGACAACCCGCTATTGCAATCACAGAGCATCCGCAAACCACTGATTGCCGCCAATGCTCCGGTTTGCATACCGGAATATGCACAGACTTATGTGTATGATATCGAAACAAATGCAGGAAACGAATACATTCTGACCGCAAGAAATCAATAAGAATAAATAGTAACCAAAACTATAGGGATACCGGCTGAAGTCAGTCGTCACTATGTTAAAACGTCAAGAGGGGAGCAATAAATTCCCCTCTTTTCTGTTATATAACATCATTTAGGTTATCCACAAAAGCATAATAGACAGTAAATAACAAAAAATACCACCCTAAAAACAGATATTACACATATATATTTTCACATCCCTATACATTTGCAGCAACGAATTAACAGTGTGCCCGAACACACAAAGGAAAAAAATCATACTTAATTAATAACATGCAAAGAATGTCTAACAAAATGAAAAACATGCGCGCCGCGCTACTATTCTGTTTAGTAGCCGTGATATCGCTTAGCGTATCAGCGCAAAATGTAACCGTAACAGGTACTGTGACAGACAAGACGGGAGAAACCGTTATCGGTGCTTCCGTAGTACAGAAAGGGAACACCAGCAACGGTACTATTACCGATATTGACGGTAATTTCTCCCTTAGTGTTCCCGCCAATTCCACATTGGTATTCTCTTATGTGGGAATGAGACCTCAGGAAATCCCCCTGAAAGGTCAAACTAAAGTTAATGTTGTGATGGAGGACGATGCGCAGGCTTTGGAAGAGGTTGTGGTTATCGGCTATGGTTCCGTAAAACGTAAAGACCTGACGGGCTCTGTAGCGACAGTCAGTTCGGATGTATTGGCAGCCGTTCCGGTGGCTTCAGCCACAGAAGCACTGACTGGTAAAATGGCCGGTGTACAGATCACCACCACCGAAGGTTCTCCCGACGCCGAAATGAAGATTCGCGTACGTGGCGGCGGTTCCATTACAGGCGACAACACTCCGTTGTTCATCGTAGACGGCTTCCCGGTAGAGTCCATCAGTGATATTCCCGCTTCTGACATCGAAGACATGACCGTACTGAAAGACGCCTCTTCTACAGCTATTTACGGTTCACGCGGTGCGAATGGTGTAATCCTGGTGACTACTAAAAGTGGAAAAGAAGGTAAAGTCAATGTCAGCTACAATGCATATTATAGCTGGAAGAAAATAGCCAAGACACTGGACGTTCTTTCTCCGGCCGATTATGCGAAATGGCAATATGAATTGGCCGCACTTATCAAATCTGATGACATGAGTTCTTATGAAAAGTATTTCGGAACTTACGCAGATATGGACCAGTACAATAACATTCCTTCCAATGACTGGCAAGATCTGACATTCGGACGTACCGGACATACTTTCAACCACAATTTAAATATTAACGGTGGTAGTGACAAAATCAGATATGCCTTCAGTTATAGCCACATGAATGATAAAGCCATCATGGAAGGATCAAGTTACAAGCGTGACAACTTCAGCTTAAAGTTGAATACCAAACCTGTAAAGAATGTCACCCTTGATTTCCAAGCCCGCTATTCAGAAACAGACATCAATGGTGGTGGCGCTAACGATGTAAGCAGTACTTATGACTCTGACAAGCGTCTGAAATATTCTGTCATCTACACTCCGATACCTCTGTCAAACCTCGATGCGTCGGCAGGTAGCGCAGATGATGACTTGGGTAACTTATACCACCCGCTGACAGCCATCTCGGACAATGACCGCCAACAAGAACGCAAGACATTGAACATTGCCGGTAGTTTCGGCTGGGAAATATTCAAGAATTTTAAAGTTAAAACCGAAGTAGGTTATGATGACTACCGCAACAGCGACCAGCGCTACTGGGGTCTAACCACCTATTATATTAAGAATGTACCCTCCTCTGAAAACCAGGGCAAACCGGCCATTCAGCTTGCCAATACCAGCCGCCACAAATTCCGTAATACCAATACCATCAGTTACGACTTCTCCAAGCTTTTTGAAGGAGACAGCCATCACCTGAATGCAATGATCGGTCATGAATGGGTTATCACCAAGTCCAAAGTATTAACAAACATCGTACATGGATTCCCAAGCAGCTTCACCGCTCAGGATGCCTGGAAATTTTCAACTCAAGGTGTTCCCTACTCTATTGACAATTATCTCAATCCGGACGACAAGTTATTGTCCTACTTCGGACGTATTAACTATGACTATCAAAGCAAGTACCTGTTGAGCGCAACATTCCGTGCCGACGGTTCTTCCAAATTTGCCTCCGGCAACCAATGGGGTTACTTCCCTTCTGCCGCTGCTGCTTGGCGTATTTCATCGGAACCCTTTATGGAAAGCACAAAATCTTGGTTAGATGACTTGAAACTCCGTTTCAGTTACGGTACTGCTGGTAATAACAACATTCCTTCGGGACAAATGAACCTAAACTACTCTTCTTCTGCAACATCATGGATTAACGGTTTCAGCAACTATTGGTCTGCTTCTAAAACAATGCCTAATCCTGACCTGAAGTGGGAAACAACCGTTACCCGTAATATCGGTTTAGACTTTACTGTACTAGGTGGCAAGCTGAACGGTAGCATCGAAGCTTATTTGAATACAACAAAGGATCTGTTGATTCAATTTCCTGTTGCCGGTACAGGTTACGACTATCAGTACCGCAATATGGGTAAGACCCAAAACAAAGGTCTGGAAGCAACCATCAATTGGACAGCTATTGATAAAAAGAATTTTGGTTTAAGTTTCAGTGCCAATATCGGTTTCAACAAGAATGAAATCAAAGACCTGGGTATCATGGACGACTTTGGCGCAGAGACATACTGGGCTTCTTCTGAAATCGGTTATGACTTCTGGATAGCCAAAGGCGGTTCTGTCGGTAAAATGTATGGATACCGTTCCGACGGTCGCTATGAGGTTAGCGATTTCGAAGGCTATGACGCCACCTCAAAAAAATGGATACTGAAAGAAGGTGTGACTGACTGTTCTGCCGTGGTAGGAACTGTGCGCCCGGGTAGCATGAAGTTGAAGAATCTAAATCCCGGTGAAGACAATGCCGTAACTTCTGACGACCGTGAAATCATAGGCGACGCCAACCCGGTGCATACAGGAGGTTTCACCATCAATGCCCGCGCGTATGGATTTGACCTAAGTGCCAACTTTAACTGGAGCTATGGAAACGACGTCTACAACGCCAATAAGATTGAGTTTACCCAAACCGGTAAATACCAATACCGCAACATGATTTCGGACATGGCCGATGGCAAACGCTGGACAAACCTGAATGCCGACGGAACTATCTGCAACGACCCCGCCCAATTGGCTGCAATGAATGCCAACACCACTCTGTGGTCACCTTATAACGCCCGTATGGTATTCAGTGATTGGGCAGTAGAAGATGCTTCATTCCTGCGCTTGGGTACATTGACCTTAGGTTATACATTGCCCAAAGCGATGCTAAACAAGGTTAAGATTCAGAATCTGCGTTTCTATGTGACTGCATACAATGTATTCTGCCTCACCAGCTATTCCGGGTATGATCCTGAAGTTTCAACCATCCGCAAAACGAACCTGACTCCGGGCGTTGACTATTCAGCGTACCCAAAGAGCCGTCAGTTTGTTGTAGGTGTTAACCTGAATTTCTAACATAAGCTAATAGTACAAAAATGAAAAGATTAATATATTCCACTCTTGTGTCATTGTCACTTTTATGCGGCATGACCTCATGTGACTTAGATGCTCCATCCCAATCAGCCATGGAGGAGCCCAACCTGTTCCAGGTTTATTCTCTGGCGGAAGCTGCCGTAATGGGTATACACCAGTCATTTGGTGAGACAAATTCCTACCGCGGACGTTATCTCCCCTATTACGGAATAAATACAGATATCGAATGGATCAACAATATAGATCCGACCAAGATTGCAGATGACGGGAAATACGAACTCTCCACCTATGCCGCGCGTCCATCAAATACTCAGATGAACAATTCCAGCAATGCCTGGGCCAAGTTCTATGAAGGCATTGAACGTGCTAATCTGTGCATCCGCGGACTAAGCAATTATGCAGACCTCAGCGATCCTGATTTTCTTCACTTACTGGGAGAAGCCATGACGCTCAGAGCTGTCATCTACCTAGATCTGATCAAAGGATGGGGTGACGTTCCCGCCCGTTTTGAGCCCAATAGTTCTGAAACGGTTTATTTGCCGAGAACAGACAGAGACAGCATCTATATACGCCTGTTGAGTGATTTGGAACAAGCAGAAGATATGGTAGCATGGCCCAATGCTTCTTCCATTACCAAAACCACGGAACGCGTCAACAAAGCTTTTGTCAAAGGACTGCGCGCACGCATAGCACTCTATGCAGCAGGTTATAGCCAACGGGCAGACGGAATTCGCAGAAGTAACGATCCACGCTTGAGCGTTGCCAACATGTACGAAATCGTAAAGAACGAATGCTTGGATATCATTAACCAAAGCGGATGCACTTTAGGGTCATTCAAAGAAAACTTCACCAAATTATGTCAGGACAACACCGCAGCAGGTGGAGAATCCATCTGGGAAATTCCGTTCTCGGACGGACGTGGCCGCGTGCTCTATACTTTCGGTGTAAAGCATCAGACTTTTGACCAATACACCCAACAAAGCCAGGGCGGTGTAAACGGTCCGCTCCCTTATCTGTACTATGATTATGACGTAGAGGATGTAAGACGCGACATTACCTGTGTGCCTTACGAATGGAAAGGAGACGGTATCAACATCGGCTCTACAGAGACTCCTTTATACGCAAATGGAGTTCAGCAACTTCGCAGTTTGAAAAGCTGGTGCTTCGGTAAGCTCCGTTACGAATGGATGAACCGTGTCGTAACTTCTACAAATGACGATGGCATAAACTGGCAATATCTGCGTCTGGCCGATGTATATTTAATGGCCGCTGAAGCTGTCAATGAATTAAGTACCCCATCTGAAGCGGCTCAATATCTGAAGCCTATTCTGGACCGCGCACTGCCGGCAGGAAAAGCAAGTGACTATATGGCTAAAGCAACCGCCAGCAAGACAGCCTTCTTTGACGCCATCGTTGAGCAGCGCGCATTAGAATTCGCCGGAGAGTCTTTAAGAAAAGCCGATCTGATTCGCTGGAACTTACTGAAAACCAAGTTGGATGAAGCTAAAACAAAAATGTCTCAACTGGCACGCCGAGAAGGTGCTTACTCCGACCTTCCCGAAAAGCTTTATTACGAGACTGCCGAAGATGGAGAAACTTTGAAAATCTACGGTTTGAACCACGGAGATACGGATGAAGCTGGTGCTGCTTTAGGTTACGAAAGCAATACAACCTGGATTTCAACAGAAAAGCTCACTGATGCACTGATTGAAGCGCTCTATCAGAAGAATCCTAATGAAAATCAATTCTGGCCTATCTGGCAGACCTTCATTGACAGTAGCAATGGAATGTTAACCAATAACTAATTAGTGTTTCACATAGAAAGAATATGAAAATGAAGAAATATATCTATATATTAGGATTGGCCATAACCGCCCTGATATCTGCCTGCGAGGATCAAAGCACAGAGCTCACAAGCATCGATTACGACCGCCTCTTCTCTCCCATTTCATTGGAAGCAAGAGTCATCAATCAAGTGAACGTACGTTTGTCATGGAGTGCCGTAAACGGAGCGACAAGCTATAACATCGAAGTTTTTGCCAATGACAGTCTGACATTTGCCGGTACTCCCGTCCGCACATTGAGTGGCATTAGCAATACGGATATACCTTACACCATTACCGGACTGGAAGGCGAAACGAAATACTCTGCCCGCATACAGGCCATCGGAGAAAACATCACTGAGTCCAAATGGAACGGTGTCTATTTCAAGACCGGTACCGAACAGATATTCAGCAGTGTTTCCGAAGAAGATCTGACAATATCCTCTGTTACCCTGCGCTGGACAGCTGGTGAAACGGCAACAAGCATCGTGCTGACTCCGGGTAATATCAGCCACACCGTTACTTCCGCCGAAATTGCAGCAGGTGCCGCAACCATTGAAGGTTTGACTCCTGAAACAACTTACACCGCCAAGTTAATGAACGGTACGAAAACACGCGGAACTGTGACCTTCACTACATTGATCGACCTGGCCGGTGCCATTGCCATTGAGCCGGGAGATGATTTCGCACAGATATTGAAAAATGCCAAAGACGGAGACGCATTCGCATTCTATCCGGGCACTTACGCCAATGTCACAATAGAAGACGGAAAAGAAGTAATAGGCAAGATTGACATCTCGGCCGATATTGAAATTAAAGCGGTACGCCCAAGCGATCGTCCAGTTATCAATGGATGCATCACATTAAGTGATGGTGCTTCACTCAGCATAAAACAAGTTGTGATGGACGGTACGAATACTGATGGAAGCCAAGCTTTTGAATTCAAGACCGCCACCACCTATGGTTCACTGATTGTCGATGATTGCGAAATATCCAATTACATAAAAGGCTTCTATTATGTAAACGTGGCGGCTACCATAGATGAAATAACGATTAACAACTGTTTGATTCACGACATCGTATGCAACGGAGGAGATATGTTTGACTGTCGTACCGGTTACATCAAAACTATCAATATCACTAACAGCACTATCTGGAACAGTTGTACAGGCCGTGACTTTGTCCGCTATGATGATGCTTCAGGCAGCTTCGCAGGTTCAGCTCCCGTGATTAAGATTGATCACTGTACGTTGGATGGAGTAAGTAATAGCAGTAGCAGACGATTATTCTACGTACGCTTCAAGAATAACAGCATTACATTCACCAACAATATGGTGTCTAATATGCCTAAATGTGGTAGAGGTTTCTCAGACAACAGTGCAACAGCAGTGCCTACTTTCTCTAATAACAACTACTTCAACACTGCCAATCTCGTTTCTTTAGACGAAGGCGGTACAGGTAAATTCTATGATACCACAGGCAAGACCCTTGATCCGGGTTATGCCGATGCTGCAAAAGGTGACTTCAACATCACTAACGATAATCTTCTCTACGAAGGAATCGGCGATCCGCGCTGGTATTAATATACCTGATAGTCTATCCTTAAAAAGGAATATATAGCAGTTTGAAATGCCCCCAGAAAGTTAGATTAAGACTTTCTGAGGGCATTATCATCATTTACCCCAAAATAACCATATTTTCTTCCTTATTATAGCTATAAACTTCTATTTTTGCATATACATAAGTGCAAACCACTATTGACGGAACATTTATGTAAGGCTTAAAAAAATAACTTGGTACACAAATGCCGGTTTATCCCCCAATTTATTGTTCCCCTATTACTAAATTATTTTTCTCTAACTGGGAAAAAAGACTTCTCTAACTGGAAAAATAAAACGCCCATTTATACCAAGTCATTTTTAAAACATTACAAAAATCAAAAGAAGCTATATCATGAAGAAAGTATTATTCTGTTTATCATTTATCTGCGTATGCCTCCAAGCATTACCGCAACGCCAATCTCTCTCTTGGGAGAATGGTTCACTGCAAGTTTCAGAGAACTCCCGCTACCTTCAGCATACGAATGGCTCTCCCTTCTTCTGGCTCGGAGATACCGGTTGGCTGCTTCCCGAAAGGTTGAACCGGGATGAAGCGGAATACTATCTTGAACAATGCAAACAAGCAGGCTTCAACGTAGTACAGGTACAAACCATCAACGGGGTACCTGCCATGAACTTTTATGGACAATCATCTATGCCGAATGGATTTGATTTCTCCAATATCAACCGACCGGGTATATATGGATATTGGGATCATATGGACTTTATCATCGATGCCGCCGCCCGCAGAGGGATTTATATCGGTATGGTCTGCATCTGGGGCGGGCTGGTAAAAAGTGGAAAAATGAATGTGGAAGAAGCCAAGGCTTATGGTACTTTTCTCGCCAACCGTTACAAAGATCGCCCCAACATCATCTGGATGATTGGCGGAGATATCTATGGAAACATCAAAACCGAAGTCTGGAATATGCTTGCCAACACCATTAAATCCATTGATAAGAACCATCTCATGACTTTCCATCCTTTCGGAAGGACACTCTCGGCAGAATGGTTCAACGATGCCCCTTGGCTGGATTTCAATATGTTCCAAAGTGGACACCGCCGCTACGGACAAAGCAAAGATGACAAAAAAACACTGTTACCACAAGGCACAGAAGAAGACAACTGGCGATATGTGGAACATAGTCTTGCTCAAAAACCACTACGTCCGGTTATTGATGGAGAGCCGTCTTATGAGGCCATTCCCCAAGGACTTCACGACCCTAAGGAAGGTTTCTGGAAAGACAGCGATGTACGCAGATATGCTTACTGGTCGGTTTTTGCCGGTTCATTCGGCCATACGTACGGTCATAGCTCCATCATGCAATTCCTAAAGCCGGGAGTTAATCCAGCCTACGGTGCTACCAAATTATGGTATGAAGCCCTGAAAGATCCCGGATTCAACCAGATGCAATATTTGAAAAAACTGATACTTGCTTTTCCCTTCTTTGAAAGAGTAGCCGACCAGAGTTGCATAGCCGGCGATAACGGCACAAAGTATGAACGTCTCATTGCAACACGTGGCAACGACTATATGTTAGTGTACAACTATACCGGACGCCCCATGCAAATAAACCTCAGCAAGATTCATGGAAAGACTAAAAAGGCTTGGTGGTATTCACCACGCAATGCAGAGCTATCTTATATCGGTGAGTTTAGTTCAAAAGTAGAAACGTTCCAGCCTGAAGGCGGTCATTCAAACGGCAATGACTGGGTACTCATCCTAACAGACGGAACCCGGAAGTATATAGAAGCATTGCAATAGATAGTTTTAATAAAAACAAGAGGATGTCCCTGGAGACATCCTCTTAACCCTAACCAGCCATAATTTCTTGAATTCAAGTAATTATCATCTTCTTAGCTTTACGACACGGGCAAAAGTATATAGAAAATACAAAATGTAACTCCATAAATCAGTATTTTCTGCATAATTTAGCAATCGACTGTTTATCAGACCCATATAAGTTTACAAAGATGTCCATTTTGATGAATTCATGTGTTTTTTGACGAATTGATCTTATTCATTCCCTTATCCCGATACTCAGTCGGAGTCATTCCCATCTTCTGTTTGAAGCATTTGCTGAAATAACGGGGATCATTAATACCCACCATATAAGAGATCTGAGTCATGGAATATTCTCCGGTTTCAATGAATTGCACGGCACGCTTGATACGCATTTCCTTAATAAACTCAATAGGTGCCAACCCCGTCAGTGTCTTCAGTTTCTTAAAAAAGACTGAACGGCTGACTGCCAGTTCCTGCACCAAGTCGTCTACTACCAATTCTCCATTATCCATATTCTTCTCCATTAGTTCCACCAGTTTGTCCATAAACTTACGATCATTCGGAGACATTTCCGGTCCTTGCTCTTCTACTGTTTCTTCCGTTGAGTCAGCTGTTACATTTCCCGTCATTAGGTTATCCCGATAGATACCCTGTAACTTCCGGCGCTGTGTGAGCAGGTTCTTTACGCGTGCTTTCAGATAAGTGGCACTGAACGGCTTCGTGATGTAATCGTCCGCTCCATACTCCAACCCCTCCAATTTGCTTTCAATGGAAGTCTTGGCCGTCAACAATACAATGGGAATATGACTGGTGGTCATATCGGCACGTAGTTCACGCGTCATGGTGATGCCATCCTTTCCGGGCATCATTACATCACTAATAATGATATCCGGGAGGAATTTCAAAGCTTTACCCCAACCTTGCATACCATCCACCGCTTCTACGATTCTGTACTCGGAAGCAAAGATGCTGCGCAGGAACAGACGGAGTTCCGAATTATCTTCCACAAGCAACATAGTTCCCTGAGGGTCGGAATCCGGTATAACAATATCGGTCACCTGTTCTGCGACTTCCATACTCACTGTGGCATCATCCTGCAAGAATTCCACCGATTCATCATAATGTTCTTTACCTTTCAGGAAATCCACCTTAAAGCAACTCCCCTCTCCTAACTTACTATCAACGGTAATGGTCGCCTTATGCATTTCTACCAATTCCTTCACCAATGACAAACCAATGCCGGTGCTGGACTGATTGAACAGATTGCGGTCTACCAGATTCTCAAAACGGACAAACAACGACTTTTTCTTATTATCCGCAATACCTATTCCCTGATCTTCCACACTTACGGAAACAGATTTCTCATCTTCACGCACAAGCACCGTGATCATCTTTCCATTCGGAGTGTACTTAAAAGCATTGGAAAGCAGATTGAATACGATCTTCTCAAATTTATCCGCATCTACCCAAAGATACAGTTCTTCCTTCTCCGTTTCAAACAGGAAGTCTATCTGATGTTCTTCGGCAACGGACTCGAAGTTCGCCATGATCTTGCGAGTAAAAGCCACTACATCCATACGTTGAACCTGCATCTTCATTTTCCGGTTCTGTATCTTCCGAAAGTCCAGTATCTGGTTGATAAGCCTCAACATACGGTTCGTATTCCGTTCTACCACCTGTAACTGTTCACGGGCATCATCCGGAAGTTTGGTATTCCCCAGTATATATTCCACAGGGCCTGAAATCAAAGTCAGCGGAGTGCGCAGTTCATGAGAGATATCAGTAAAGAAACGCAGTTTCATATCCGTCATTTGTTGCTCGACGGACACCTCATGCTTCAAGCGATAAATAGTGAACAAGATATACACCGCCGCTACAATAATCATGATGAAGAAAAGCACATACAGGAAATAAGCAAACGGAGTTTCCCAGAAGGAAGGTAGTATCTCAATGTCCAATGTACGCGTGTTTTCAGTCCATATACCGTCACTGTTGGTAGAACGGACTTTAAAGATATAATGTCCTTTTGGCAAGTTGGTATAAGTAGCCACACGCTGTTTGCCTACATAGTTCCAAGCCTTTTCAAAACCTTCCAGGATATAAGCATACTGTATTTCGGAAGGTGCGGAATAGTCGAGTGCAGCAAACTGTATGGTGAAAATATTCTCCCGATGCGAGAGAACCAGCTTTCTGGTATCATCCAATCCTTGTTTCAGTACGGAACCTCGTCCCGGCACCACGTCTACATTCGCCACCAGCAACTTGGAGAAAACCATTGGCGGCACATAATTACTCTTCCCGATGGAATCGGGATTGAAATAGAAAATACCTGTACTTGCCCCGAAAAGTATATTACCGGAAGCAGTATATTCCGAAGCCGCTTCACTGAAACGTACCCGGAAAAATATCTCCTTATCGGCATAATTCTCAAATTTCTCCTCGGAAGGAATAAACTTACTGATACCGTTTTCCGAACTGAGCCATAAATTACCGGCTTTATCCTCCTGTATGGAAAGCAACACATCCGAAGGCAGACCGTCCTGTACCGTATAAGACTTGAAACTGGCATTACCGTTCTCATCCAGCGATACCAACTTATTCAGTCCCCCGCCAAATGTTGCAATAAAGAGTTCCTTATCCCGGGTAGATACAATCCAATGCACATCATTATTGCTTAGGCTATGCTCATCGTCCGGAACACGCAGAAAATGACGGAACTTCACATCTTCGGGATTCTTGAAGTCTGCATCCATCATCAAAGCGCCCACGGTAGTTCCTATCCAGATATGCCCCTGATCATCACCTGTTATAAAACGGGCTTTGTAACAATAATCAATAGGATATCCTTTCAGGTTATTACGATGGTTCACGAAAATCTCCTTACCACCCTGATTGTGCGCCATATAATTGATGCCGCCTGCAAATGTAGCAATCCAGATGCGTCCATGCTTATCTTCGTATACACAATAAACGTTATCGTCACTCAAACTATAAATATCACCTTCCTGATGCTGATAACGGGTCAGCTTATAGTGATAGCTATCTCTCTGTTTTTCTGCTTTCACCAGGCCATCCCCTTTGGTTGCAATCCAGAAATTCTGTTTACTGTCCTGCAAGATGAAATAAACATTACCACGCAACGGAGTACCACTGTGCGACACAGTACCGTTTTCGGTCAGATAGCCCTTATTTACACGGTTCTTATCATATATCCGTAGTTTACCATCTTTCAAGCCTACCCATAAATTTTGGTCTGCATCTTCGCAAAGAGCTCGTACTTCGTTGCTCAATGACTCATAATCGTGTGGTACCGGCGTTACGATGCCAAACTGAGACGGACGGAAAGTAACCTTCTCCAATCCCTTAGAGTGAGTGCACATCCACAGATTCCCCTGATTGTCGGAAAAAGCAGTATGTATTTTATTGGAAAAGCGCCATTCATGCCCTGACAACTCATTATAGAACGGACGCAGACTATTACTTTCACGGTCAAAATATGAGAAACCGCCGCCATACGGATGTACCCAAAGTACGCCGTTGATATCTTCATGTGCATGGAAAGCCGGACGAGAACGGTCCGTACTGGTAGGTTCCACGGCTATTACTTCACGCTTTAAGACCTGTGTACGCGGATTAAAGTGTACCACTGTACCCGGAATATGTTGCTCGAACCATACTTCCGATGCTTTATCCACATAAGTACCATGAATCGGTGCATCAGGAAAACGGGAGGCAGGGAAGTGTTCTGTCTTCTTTGTATCACATTTATAAGTAAAGAATCCGTCTTTCGAAGTGGTCAGTATGATCTCATTTCCATCTATATGATTGATTGCCACAATATGGGATGAAACCGGCAGGCTCAGCAACAAAAACTGCCCGCTCTCCTTCTGATAGCGCCATACGCGCCCGTTATCCGATCCGAAATAGATTTCGGGACCATGCTCCAAACAGGAATAAAAGGCCTGTCCGCCTTTCCTCTCCCGATCTGCAGTTTCCGCGAAATAAAAGACCGGTAATTCCTCTCCGGGTGCCAACATCCCTAATCCGTTATCAGACAATATCCATTCATTACCTGCCCGGTCCTCATATACCTGAAGCACACGTGAGGCGGAAAACTGTCCCGATTGAGTAGAATAATATTGGGAAGTCAGGCTATAATCCTGCGGATCAGTTGCCACCCGGATCACCCCTTCAGTCTCCGTCAGCAACCATACCGAACCACCCGGAAGGACTTTGATATTCGTTATATTGGCTGTGCCCCCCTCTTCATCATCACCCGGCGCACGCTCAAACGTTTCCGTACGGGGATCGAAGCGATAGGCGTGATTGTCATAGGTTTGTAGCCAAAGGAAGCCATACTTGTCTTCCAGCATATGGTCTACACGATTATGGCTCAGCACGATACGATTATCAAGCCGCGCCTTATACGTTTTAAATGAATAACCATTGAACTTATTAATGCCATCCCAGGTAGCAAGCCAAATATTCCCCTTGCGGTCTTGCAGGATGCTCATTACTGTATTTTGAGAAAGTCCGTCTTCAGACGAATAATGGGTGAAAAAACAATCCGGCTGCGCTTTTACTGACAACACACCTATCAACCCAAGGATCAGATATAAGATTTTTTTCATCATAACAGGCTTATTCTATGCGGTAAAGATACGTATTTCATAGAAAAATCATGTATCTTTGTTTAGATTTTAACAACCACTGACCATGAAACGCATTACAACCATTTTCTTGATTGTTCTCTCCGGACATCTCAGTATGATTGCTCAAACCGATACCACCGCATATGGTGTTGTCAAGAACATGCCGATCTTCTATGAGCAATTGAAACAACAGCTCACTTACCCGGCAGCGTGGGGAAACTCCCCTATCCGCAAGTTTGATAAATGGCGTGCCCAGGCACGGGAAACCCTATTGGACTGTATGCAGATTTTGCCTCCCGCCCCTACCGATTATGCCATGACGGTAATTGCTACCGAACAGCGCAACGGATACAAGGCTCAAAAAATACTATTTAACGTATCGGAATGGTGTCGTATTCCCGCCTACCTGTTAGTACCGGACGGTGACGGTCCCTTTCCGGCAGTCGTCATGCTGCACGATCATGGCGCGCACTTCTCCATCGGTAAGGAAAAAATGGTACGCCCGTTCGGTGTAAACGCTGAAATCATAGCGGACGCCGACAAATGGGCTATAGGCTGCTATGACGGCCAATATACAGGAGACTATTTTGCCGAACACGGCTATGTGGTACTTTCCATCGATGCCTTGTTCTGGGGTGAACGTGGCAGAAAGGAAGGGGTGAACTATGACGGACAACAAGCATTAGCTTCCAACTTCCTGCAAATGGGGAGTTCATGGGGAGCGTTCATCAATATGGATGATGTGCGAAGTGCGGAGTTCGTGGCCTCACTGCCATTTGTGGATAAAAATAAAGTAGGATGCGTAGGTTTCTCCATGGGAGCCTACCGTTCCTGGATGCTCTCCGCCATCACCGACTGTATAAAAGTCTCCGCCTCCATTTGCTGGATGAACACCACCGAACACCTGATGACACTCACCAACAACCAAAACAAAGGCGGATCAGCCTATTCCATGCTGATACCGAACCTGCGCCGCTATCTGGATTATCCGCATACGGCAAGCATCGCCTGCCCGAAACCCACCCTGTTTTTCAATGGAAGCCGGGACAAGTTGTTTCCGGTAGAAGGTGTTAAAGATGCCTATGACACCATGCAGGCTGTCTGGCAGAGCCAGAAGGCTGCCGACCGCCTGGTTACCAAGATATGGGAAGAGAAACACTTCTTCAATAAGGAAATGCAGAAAGAGACTTTGGAGTTTTTCAATAAATGGCTGAAATAAAGCGTATCCAGTAATACACTAACCATGAGAAGAATCAGAATATTTCTAATCCTCTGCGTAATTGCCACCGGCTTCTGCTTCGGACAATTACCACATACCTTTACACAATATACTTCAGAAGACGGACTCTCGCAGAATACCATCATGAGCATCCTGCAAGATGACAAAGGAGTGATGTGGTTCGCTACCTGGGACGGTCTCTACAAATTTGATGGATATACATTTAACAACTATAAAGCCCATCCGGGCGACAGCATCGGATTGAGCAATAACCGTCTGGACAATATTAAAGAAGACAGATACGGATATATCTGGGTACAAAGCTACAATCACCAGGTCTATCGTTTCAATCCGCGGCTTGAACGGTTCCAGGCTATCCCTTACGACAACTACCTGTCTTTGGACATGCATGTGCTTCCATGTGGAGACGTATGGATAATTACCGTACAAAATGAATTGATTCATATTTCCACTCATCCGGAAACACATGAAATGAAAGCCACAGACTTCTTCAAATCCCATCAGATTTCATACTCAGAGCCTATCAAGTCTATCTTTCAGGATAGCCGGGAGAACCAATGGATTCTTACCGAGAACGGATTATACCGCCTGACTCGTGACGGGAATGAAGAGAAACTTTCTTCTTACTTCGTCGCTCCTCCGGAAAAGGACAAACAGCCTTTTTACGATGCACTGGAAAACAATCATACCATCTACTTCACTTCCAAACAAGGATGCGTATACGAATATAATCCGGACACCGGCCAGTTTGTAAGGCAAGAGTTCCCCACCGGCTCGTCTATCAAAACCATCCGACAACTCAAAAAGGACAAGCTATTCATCGGCACAGCCAGCGACGGGTTCTTTGTATATGAACAAAGTTCCGGAAACCATCGTCACTATAATACCCGGAATTATCCTTCATTAAAGGACAATCAGATCAAAGCAGCCTATATCGATACCAACGGTGAAGCATGGATACGCCTCAACACTAAAGGAGTGACGCACTTCAATCCTGAAAACGAGCAGTTCGATCACTTCATTCTGCAAGACAAGTACGGCAAAGACATCGTCGATTCCCGACCGGAAATGTATATATACGAGGATGTCAACGGCTCTTTATGGGTACATCCTTCGGGAGGAGGACTTGCCTGGTACGACCGTAAGAACAACCGGATACGTCCGTTTTACAATCCGGCCCTGCAATCGGGCTGGAGCGCTGACAATAAGGTGACCAATGTCTTTACCGATAAACAGGGTAATTTATGGCTTGGTTCATACGGAAACGGCCTGGAGAAGATCTCTTTCAATACCAATCATTTCCATTTGCTTACCGCTGCCCCGGATGACACGGAATTCCCGGGAAGCAACGTCCGCGCCGTTTACCAGGACCGCAACGGATATATATGGACGGGCAATAAAGACAAAATAATACGTGTCTACGACAGCCAATGGCGCTATGTGGGCAACCTTACGTCCGCAGGGACTATTTCCCCTTACAGCACGGACCGGTTAGGAATAGGCTATTCCATCATACAAGATCACGAAGGCACCATCTGGATAGGTACCAAAGGCAACGGACTATTCGCCGCCAAGCCTCAGGGGAAGCCCCTGACTTATCATCTCGTTCAGTACAGTGCCGACGCAAACGATGTATACAGTCTGAGCGGTAACGAGATATACAGTCTGCATGAAGACCGGCAGCAACGGATATGGATTGCCACATTCGAAGGAGGAATCAACTACCTGGAACGGGGAACAGACAAAGAAGCGGACCGTTTCATCAACTACCGGAACCGGCTAAAGAACTATCCTATCAGCCAATGTTACCGTACGCGTTTCATCACCTCCGACACTAAAGGGAATATATGGATAGGCAGCGCCACAGGATTACTGATGTGCAAGGGCAATTTCAAAGAACCGGAAGAGATAGAATTCCAACGTTATTGCCGTATTTCGGGGAACGCCAACAGCCTCAGCAACAACGACGTGCACAACATATATTTCACCCGGAAAGGCGAAATGTACGTGGCCACCTTCGGAGGCGGACTCAATAAGCTACTCTCACTGGAGGGCGCTGAAGCCCGCTTTCAGGCCTACACCATGAGAGACGGGCTTCCTTCGGACGTATTGCTATCCATCGAAGAAGACCCGCACGGCAATTTGTGGTGTGCTACAGAAAAAGAACTGTGCAAGTTTATTCCTTCCACGGATAAAATAATAAACTACCCCTCCAGAGCTTTCCCCCTACGAATCAGTTTCAATGAAGGGGCGGCTCTGCGAACAGAGTCCGATTATCTGCTGTTCAATACCGTGAAAGGTGTCCTATACTTCTTTCCGGATTCCATCCATACAAGTACATACGTTCCTCCCATCATCTTCACCCGCCTGCAACAGGCCGAGAAGACGGTGACTCCCGAAGAAGGCGGCATACTGACCACCCACATCGATGATACGAACCTCCTGACCCTGCCTCACGATAAGAATGGATTCAGCATCCAGTTTGCCGCCCTGGACATGAAGTATCCCGGCAACATCTCCTATTCCTACAAACTGGAAGGCTTCGAAAACAACTGGAACAATATCGGCAACCAGCGAACCGCCACTTACACCAACCTGCCGAAAGGACATTACACCCTGAAAGTCCGCTCTACAAACAGCGACGGCATCTGGGTGGAGAACACGCGTACACTGGATATCAACATACTTCCCTCCTTCTGGGAGACACCGTGGGCATATTCCCTGTACGTGCTATTCATCTTATTAGTTATCTTTACGGCCACCTATATCCTCTTCACCATCTTCAGGCTGAAGCATAAGGTATCCGTCGAACAGGAGATTTCAGATATAAAGCTACGTTTCTTCACAAACATATCGCACGAACTGCGTACACCGCTGACGCTGATTGCCGGTCCCGTAGAGCAAGTCCTGCAACATGGCAAGCTGAATGATGAGGAACGGGAACAGTTGGTGCTGGTAGAGCGAAACACGAACCGGATGCTAAGGCTCGTCAATCAGATTCTGGACTTCCGCAAGATACAGAACAAGAAGATGAAGATGAGGGTGCAACAGATTGACCTGATCCCTTTCATCCGCCACATTATGGAAAGCTTCAACAGCCTTGCCGATGAACACCAGATTGATTTCAGTATGGATACGGAAGTCGCCAGCCTCAAGATATGGGCGGACTCCGACAAGTTGGAAAAGATATTGTTCAACCTTTTATCGAACGCTTTCAAATATACTCCCCAAGGGAAACAGATCAAAGTGATGGTGCAGGAAGAAGAAAAGGATGTGATTCTTGCTGTGGAAGACCAGGGAATAGGAATTGCGGAGAATAAGCAAAAGTCCCTCTTCGTCCGCTTCGAGAATTTAGTGGATAAGAACCTCTTCAACCAAGCCAGCACCGGTATCGGCCTTTCATTAGTGAAAGAATTGATCGATATGCACCACGGCAGCATCAGCATCCGGAGCAAACTTGGAGAAGGGAGTTGCTTCAGCATCAGATTGCAGAAAGGAAAGGAACACTTCGACGAAACCGTTGAATTCATCCTGTCCGACTATGTGGTAAGTGATACCTCACCAGTATGCACTGGCAATCAGTTCTCTTCTCTCACCGGAAACGAAGAGGAGAACCTGAACAGTGAAAAAGAAACCATCCTGATAGTGGAAGATAACCAGGAATTACGCTTCTTCATAAGGACCATCTTTGCCCAGTACTTCAATGTTATAGAAGCGGAAAATGGTAATACCGGACTGGAAAAGAGTAAGTTGTATATGCCGGATATCATCATCAGCGACGTTATGATGCCCGAAAAGCATGGTATAGAAATGGTGCGCGAACTGCGGGAAGAGATGACCACAAGCCATATTCCCATCGTTATGCTGACGGCCAAGTCGACCATCGAAAGCAAGATAGAAGGCATGAAGCTGGGAGCGGACGATTACATCACAAAGCCCTTCAGCGCTGCCTACCTGAAAGCACGTATTTTCAATCTGCTTGAACAGCGCAAGAAGTTACAGGCATTGTATTGCGCCAGTCTGTTGCCCGCATCCACCGAACAACCCCTGGCAGGGAAAAAGGAAACCACCACTCCGGCCCTTTCGCCCAACGACCAGAAATTTATGGATAAAGTGATGGAAACCATAGAGAAGCATCTGGATAACGGTGACCTTACGGTGGAAGACATTGCCGGCGAAGTAAACATGAGCCGCTCCGTATTCTTCAAGAAACTGAAGACACTGACCGGTTTATCTCCCGTTGAGTTCCTGAGAGAAATACGCATGAAGCGGGCAGCTCAACTCATAGAGACAGAGGAGTATAACATGGCACAGATTGCCTACATGGTGGGACTGAATGACTCGCATTACTTCAGCAAGTGCTTCAAGCAGCAATATGGAATGACACCGACTGAATACAAGGAAAGCCGAAAGCAAAACAATTAAGGTTTTCTTCCGGCTTTCCTCCATTAAGTCGAGGTTATTCCATCTTCTGAAGATTTCATTACCGGCAGGCTGATTGTTAATAATTCTGCCTGCCTCTTTTTCTCTATTTCCCTTCTTTATCTCTATCTTCTGATTTTGATAACCGAATAGGATAAATTTAGCCGACCCCCGCTACAGTGCATTGTAGAGGGGGTAGCACCTCCCATTTTAGGGGGGTGTTAACTCCCCAGCTGGGGAGTGCGATGTTCCCCAGTTAGAGAGTGCGATGCTCCCCAGTTGGGGAGTGCGTTACTCCCCAGCTGGGGAGTTAACACCTATTTAACCGGGGAATTTTTATCTGTAAAGAGGTAATGTTTAAGCGTAGATATACTTAAATGTTTTTTACCACCAAAGGTATATGAATAAGGTCATCAGTGGGCTAGGTTCTTTTCCAAAAAGGAGAGAATGGCATCTTGTACCTTTATTCCGCAATCATGAGGCATATCCCACAGTTCCGTAACCAATTTGTCGCCTGCGGAACGGCTTTCCCATACTTTTCGCATTTCTGCAAAGGCGGCATTCACTCCTACCGGAGGAAAGAGCTTGTCATGTTCCCCGTTCAGGAAAAACATCGGTTTGGGACAGGCAATGGATGCGATATGCGGATAATCCAGATAACGGCGGATACCCGGCAGCATATTGGCAAAACCTCCCCTTTCTTTTCCATACTCCCATGAGAGCTGGCAGTCCGTAGTCACCATCCAGCAGACGGCAGCTCCGGCTTTCACCTTATCAGAGAGTGCCGAAAGCATCCAGGCACGGTAAGCTCCCATCGAAAAGCCCATGCAACCGATACGTTTGGAGTCGACTTCGGGCAATGTAGCCAGAAAGTCGGTGGTGTACATGTCTTCGTAGTTCATGAAAGCACTCCAACTGCGTCCCAGCATCATGAAGTTACCTGCCACAGCCATGTGTTTGTCACCATCGACGCCTTCTTTCCGTCCGCGTTCTCCCCAGAATATAGCATCAATAGAAATAACTACATATCCATGTGCAGCCAGATAATCGCCTACATATTGCCCACCGTAGCATTGTTTAGCCCAGGCATCGGCATCAGCCAGGACTTCGGGAGATACTCCGAAGGGACGAATCATTTTCTCCTTACCAATCGTATAATGACCTCCATGGTCATGCAAAAGTACTACTGCCGGGAAGGGACCTTCACCATCGGGCACCAGCATATAGGCGTTCACACGGGAATAGCCGGTCAGATTGAAATGTAACTTCCGGGCTTTATACCCATTCCGCTGCTCTTCGGCTACGATCTCAGTCTGGTAGTCGGTAGTGCGAGGCGGAGGGGCAAGCATGGCATCCAGCACGGCATTGCGTGCCTGTTTGCGCCACTTCTTAAAATTTTTAACCGGACTATTTCCCCAAGCTATGGGGTAAGTCAACTCTGCTTTCAGTTGATCCAGGAAAACAGGCATCTCTCTTTCCAGTTCGTAACCGGACAAATGCTGAGATAGGGCGGCTACCGAAGTAGCCAACCCTAACATCATGCAAAGAATACATCTTCTTACCATATTACTTTCAATTAATTGAAAGAGTTACAAGCTACTAGCTACGAGCTACGAGTACCTTTCGGAACACTGCGCAGCCACTTGTAGCTCGTAGCTTGTAGCCCGTAGCTACTACTACTGCTGCTTAAAACCATAACCATTCGTAATTCCCGAATTCAGCAATACCTGATAGATATTCGGCAATAAATGGATGGGCGGATTCTTTGCCGCATAATCGGCATCCGTATAACCGGCGAAGAGTTTCTTCGCATAAGAATCCTCATATTTCAACATATCGATAGCCCAGGGAGTCTGTACATATCCATCAGCTTCCAAAGCCAACGCTTCGGCAGAACCCGGTTCGATATACTTAAACAAACTTTTGATTGCAACGTTGGTCATCGTCACGCCTGCATAAGCTGGAACCAGACTTCCCCAATCATCATGCTGTCCGCGCCATCCCGGAAACAATACCGGATCATCTTGCTTGTCAGCCGGAGTTTGTGATGTCAGTCTATATCCATACTTGGATTTAGCATCGACCATCTTCGTCCAGATATAGGCAGGTATCTGATTGCCATTCTTAAACGTGTAGTAACCATCCTGACGTATGCCCTCAATGATAGCCGACATTACCTTTCTGTTTTCAACGGCAACCTCCGGAAGAATACCGGTACGGATGATGTCAAAACGGCGCACACCTTCGCCACTGAATTCCAGGGCACGTTCTTTAAGCACTGCATTGTACACAGAGCCACAATCTGAGATATATTTCTCAAAGTTCGGGTCGTTGTTGCCGGGGAATGCCCGGTTATGAACGATGGCAAGGTACGTCTTGGCGCTGCCTTCATCGCCCAATGCCGCACATACTTCAGCCAACATCAGGTAAGCATCGGAGATACGCATATAGGAGAAGTTAATGCCGGAATTACCGTATGTTTTCGTATCAGGCGCAGTCATCCGGTTCCAGTCCCACTTATTAGTGCCCGGGCCGCATCCTTTACCCCATGCACTGCGGTCGAATGACTGCATCAGCTCCTGACCACCGCCTGTACTGCCCGTAACGGCAACAGAAGCGTCACGACGCAGGTCGTTATTGTCGAACCAACCGTAGTAGAAATGTGCCTGAATACGATCCTGTCCGCATGCCACGCAAGGTGCCTGTCCGTCACCACCCGACGAGGGGCGACCGATATAAGCCGGACGGGAAGATCCGCCATTGTATTCGTGAGGGAGTTCGTAGATAGATTCATCAGCCAATGTTATATTATCGGCAGCATGCATTTGCTGGAACATATACTGGTAAGGATTATTATACTCCTGTCCGTTCTTACCCGTAGAACGGGGATCCGTTGTACGCAATACCACCGAACCGGGATTCATATAGATCGCCTGAAGATATTCTTTGGCTATGGCATACAAATCTTTCCAATCGCTGCGGCGACCATAAATGGCACCGTTCTTTTCCACACTCCAATCATCGAAAGTAAGCACCTTTCCGTCACCATCCACATAGAAGTCTGCACCCAGGTCGGTACGGCGGGTTGCATAACCACCGTTATACATACAAAGACGTCCTATTAGTCCCTGAACATATGTACGATTCATGACATCCGCCCGCGTACTACCTTCACCCGGACGATACATATGAGGCTCTACCTCCCTGAGTTTCCGGATATGATAGTCATAAATGGCATAACGTGAAGTCAGTCCTTTTGCCTGTTCACCGGCATTCAGTGCATGGGGCACATCGCCATACCAGCGGCACAACTCCCAGTAACACGTAGCACGCAGAGCCACAGCCTGACCGTAGATATCCGAAAGGTTATTAGGTTCTCCGGTCATGATCGACTGGAAGTTATCAAGCGCCTCAAAACTGGATATCAGGGAATTGGCCACGGATATCGTTTCGTAAAGCTTGGTAAACACTTCCGTTCCTTCACCGGAGTTAATGTTATAGTTGCCCGTACCACCCGGATAATACCATTTTTCACAGATTCCGGCACTACCTTCATCGTAGATGTCCTGAGAGTCTTCAATGTCCGACCCCCAAACCGGATGCCAGAAGAATCCGACATTATGCACACTCCGGTTTGCACGGAGGGTTTCATAACCATAATACAATGCACCACGTGCAGACTCTTCATTTGAGAAGACAAAATCGCGGTCTACTACACTCGGGGAGGAAGTGTCGAGGAAGTCCTGGCAGCCGGTCATTGCACATGCGAAAGCTGCTGCGAGAGTTATATTCAATATCTTTTTCATATCTGTTTCTCTGTTATTTTACAATTACTATTTAGAAAGTTATGTTAGCACCGAAAGTGAATGTGCGTGCACGTGGATAAGTTCCGAAGTCCATGTTGAGCGTCGGGAAAATTCTCAGGTCACTGTAGAATCCGCTTTGTCCTGTAGGATTGGCATTCACTTCAGGATCTATGCCCGAATAACCGGTAATGGTGAAGAGATTGGTTGCGGTGAGGTACAGGCGTATCTTATCCACATGCACTTTAGCCAACCAGTTCTTGGGCAAGGTATATCCGAGCGTCAGCGTCTGCAAACGGAGGTATGAACCATTCTCCAACCATTCTGATGAAGTAATACCGCTCTGATGGTAGGGTAAATGATATTTGGCATTCGCATTCAAAGCTCTCAACTCATCGGGATTGGTAACGGCATACAAGTCACCCGCAGCATTCACATTATAAACCTTGAAAGCATCGGCCACCCAGGATGCACGTTGCGCACCGATTCCGTCAAATTCCTGACCGGATGCATTGATCATAGCAGCCACGTTATATACCTTACCGCCTGCCGTCCAGTTGAAGTTAGTAGAAAGATCGAAGTTCTTATAGTTGAAATTCAGTTGGAAGCTTCCCGTATGGCGAGGCATCACTTCGCCCAGGCAAGTAGCATCATCCAGGTCTACCGTACCGCTTTCATCCACATCACGGAATTTGGCAGCTCCGGGGAATGCAGTCTGTCCGGCAGGCAGATCGTAAGGGTGCATGTATGTAGCGGTCAAGGCTTTCGTAATATCGGGCACACCTTCTTTCAGAACGTACTGGCCGTTGGTGTAATTGAAATCGTCCACGGTATAATATCCTTCGCTGATAAAGCCACGTACCAGACCGATCGCTTTCCCTTCCACAAACATATAGTCGTTGGTAGGAACCAGAGAGGAAGAACCCCAGTATGAAGAGTAGAGATACTGGTCGGCATTAGGCAGTTCGTCCAGTTTATTGCGGTTGTAGTTATAGATGGCGCCTACGTTGAAACGGAAATCACCTTTGTTTATCACATCTACATTCACCGAAAGCTCAATACCACGATTGGATGTTTTACCGAAGTTCTGGAACTGGTAAGAGTATCCGGTAGTGTTATCCACAGGTACGGCCATCAACAAATCTTTCGTAGTATTCCAGTATACTTCCAGACTACCGTTCACACGGTTGTTCAGGAATCCGAAGTCAATGCCGAAGTTGCGTGAAATGGTAGTTTCCCATTTCAGTTTAGAGTTGGCCAGCAAACCGTCCGGACGATAGAATGAACCGAGTTCACCGTTGATAGGGGTATGATTGCTGCCCGAACCAAGGCTCGACCAGGTTTCACGCCACAGATTGGAACTAATATTGTCGCTGCCCGAAGTGCCATAGGACAAACGAAGCTTCAGGTTGGAAAGCCAATCTTTCGTACCGTTCATGAAAGGTTCTTCCGAAAGACGCCATGCGAAAGCACCTGCGGGAAAGTATCCCCAACGATTATCCGGCGCAAATTTAGAAGAGCCGTCGGCACGGAACGTACCGGTGAACAGATAACGGTCCATGAAAGTATAGCTCAAACGTCCGAAAAAGGACACTGTACGGGCGGGCACACTATAAGAATTGGTGGCAGAGAAAGAGGTGGTTGCCGTATGGATCAACCCCATCGTGGTGTCATAATCAAATGTAGAGGGATAACCACGGCCCGTGATTTGTGACGATTCGGAATCCGACTTCAGGACTTCATTACCCAGCAATGCCGAGAATACATTGTTCTTGCCGATATTGAAGTTATAATTTAAGGTGCTCACCGAACGCAATCCATCTCCCATGCCCCGGTTAAGGGTGGCACGCTTATCTCCGTTTGTATATCCGTTCTCATAATAAGTACTTTTCGAAGAACTACGGGTAAGTGACAGTTCACTGCGGGCCACAAGCCCTTTGATGATCTCCCACGACAAAGCAGCCGATCCTCTCAATGAACGGGAATAGGATTTATTCGTGATATCATCGATCAGTTCTACCGGATTGTGCCTGTCATCGATATTAGCCACACCGAAACTGAAGCCTGACGCAACTTCCGAATAAGAGACACCACCCAACGGATTGTCAATGGGACGATAGCGATAAGCTCCCGACACATTAGAGCCTTTACCGTTCGTTACATTCTCACGTCCATTCAGATTTGACTCCGTATAACGGAAATCAACATCCAGGTCCAGCGTCTTGGCGAGCTTCTGACGAATCTTGAAAGAAGCGTTCAGACGGTTGTAATCCGAATTGATCTTGATTCCTTCATCATTAATGTAGCCCAGTGTAAATATCACTTTCGTTTTATCCGTACCACCCGAAACATTCACACTGTGGTTATGCGACAATGCAGTGCGCAGTACGTCATCCGTATAATCATGAGCTTTCACATTGGCATAGTCGGCATAGTGGTTACCATACTTACTTCCCAGACCGAAGTATTTCTCAACAGCATCCTGGTTAGCCGTTCCTCTGGATGCGGCATAGCTCCAGTTATGAAGAATATATTCCTGAGCCGAAAGCGTTTCAAGTGTCTTCGATACATTCTTGACCTGTACATAGCCATCGTAGCTCACCTTGATCTGACCTTCTTTGGCACTCTTAGTAGTAACAAGGATTACACCGTTTGCACCGCGTGCACCGTAAATTGCCGTAGATGACGCATCTTTCAACACATCGATAGATTCTATTTCCGAAGCCGGTATATCACCAATATTGCTTACCGGAAATCCATCGACTACGTAAAGCGGATCATTGGACTGGGTAATGGACCCTCCTCCGCGGACACGAACCGAGATCGTAGCTCCCGGACGACCGTCCTGCGACACCACGTTCACTCCCGGCAGACGTCCCTGCAAGGCCTGCGCAACGTTGGATACAGGGTTGGCGGCAACCTCATCTCCTTTTACCGAAGCTATGGCTCCCGTCAGGTCACGACGTTTCACCGTACCGTAACCGATAACAACCACTTCATCCAGCATTTCCGTATCTTCAAGCAACTGAATATTGAAAAGACTCTTACCCGCAACCGCTATATCCTGGTCTACATAACCTATATAAGAGATGTGTAATATCCCATTAGCAGCCACAGTCATAGAAAAGTTACCATCCATATCGGAAACGACACCGTTTGAAGTTCCTTTCTCCAGGATGGTAGCACCAATAATAGATTCACCGGCAGCGTCTCTGACCGAACCGGAAATCTTAATTGTCTTCTTGTCATTGGAAGCTTGCTGCACACCGGCTACTGAAGTATGATCCACTGTCGAGGGAGCAGCTTGAGAAAAAGTTCCCAAATTGAGGTAGGATAAAACCCCGAGCATTAACACGACCTTTTTCCTGTAATTCATAAGTAAATGATTTATTGATTAAACAAATTCTGAGTTCACTGCAAAGCATTTATGTCTGCCTTGCACTTGCAAAGTAGCGGATAATCTATCTCTCTCAGGTGAAAAATATGCTTGAATCGGTGGAAAAATCGCTCTATACCACTCAAAACACAGCAGACAAAGGGATAGGGGGATTTTCTCACGGTAAAGTCACAAAAAATCCCCCCGGATTTACTCTTTTCATTGAAGAGAGATCCGGGGGGATAAGAAATAAGGTGGATGTTGCTTATTTCAGATGCTTCAATATCCACTGCAATTGCCCGTATTCCGTATCATTGGAAGTCCAGTGCTCATTAATCGGGGTGATCAATGCTTCCTTCGGACAATCCAGCGTGTTATAAACGGCATAACTGGTGGTCGGCGGACAAACATCGTCATTGTATCCCCAGGTAATATAGGTAGGAACCTTTATCAGACGGGCGAAGTTCACCACATCATAATATGCCATCGTTCTCAACTTCTCCGGCGTATCCATCCCTTCGGTACGGAAAAAGTGGGGATAACCTCCGGCACGCCCTGCTTTATACCCTGCCATATCACTCAAAGCGGGGTGATTGGCTACACAAGCTGTTACACGAGGATCCAGACCGGTCGTAATCAGAGCTAAAGCTCCGCCCTGGCTGCCACCCTGGACAATTACATTCTTGCCATCCCATTCGGGCAAGGAAGTCAGAAGGTCGATGCTGCGCACACACCCCAGATACACGCGTTTCATATAATAGTTGTCACGGTTCTCAAGTCCATTATTCAGATAGCCGTTCTCTCTGCCGTTGAAAGCGTTACTGATTTCCTTGAATTCTTCCGCGGTCATCGTTGGGTTCAGCCCGTGTATCTCGATCTCAAAACGAATACATCCCTCTTCTGCATAATATTTATGGCGCAAAGGTTCCTTGATGGTCTTGATACCCGCACCCGGAGGACAAAGCACTACCGGACAAGAGCCTTTTGTGGCATTCTTCGGATAGAACAAGTAGCCGTAAATGCTCTGTCCGCGACTGTTCAACATCAGCTTAATAAGATAGCAATCCACCTTGTCGGTACAATATTCCTTTGCCAGTTCCTTCGTGTAAGTCAACGGATATTTGGCGGCTTCCGCTTTATTCTTATCCCAGAATTCTTTAAAGTCCTTCGGCATCTGCGTATAAGGTTTAATCTTCTCCGGTGAGAAACCGACTTTTACGTGGTGCTTATAGCTCTTTCCATCCACAGTTGCCGTCATCCGGCAATCGCGAAATCCCGGTTCCTTCATGGTTCCGATGAGAATTACAGCCTTACCTTGCTTCAAGGTGACAGAGCCGGAAGTTTCGGCAGGCATCATATCTCCGCCTATCTCGTATGATACGGTTACTCCATCCTGCGGAATACCATATTTATAGAACTGAACTTCAACCGTAGCTTTTTCTCCGGTCTTATAAATCCAGTCGGCATGATTGGGTACGGTCACCCAAAGGACATCGCTCCGGTACGGATAATTCTCCGCAGATGCAAACGATAGCGGCAGTATCAGGGCGAACAGTAATACAAATAAATTCTTTATCATCATTGTGTTCTAATAGTTATAAGTTTCTTTATCAAATCCAAATATCAATCAGCGCTTTATACTTAGCAGTTCATCCCCATTTTTCACCGGATTCCACCCGTCATCTCCGGCAAGTACGGTTTCTATCTCATACCCTTTGAGGTTCTTCAACTGATGGGAATAAGGAACACGCGCTTTGGGGTTGGCACCCTCACCCGTGCTTTCATATTCTGCATAGAAAACTGTCTTTTCAGCTTCTTTATTTCCCCAGTTATTCCATCCGGCAGGAGAGATATGTTTACCCAGATTGCAACGGATAAACACAGCCTGCGCATACGGACGCCAGGGGCGTGAAAGAGCGACATCCCGTACACCATCATCCGCAGTCAGGCGACATTCATAAAATACGTAGCCATATTTCTGTCCCTGATCCGTAGAAGGTGCAGTGACATAACCACCTCTTTTACTATGGATATGGCAACGGTTGAAGACAGCCGTAGACCAGCCGAATATGAAGTCTACCGTACCTTCTACGTAGCAATCTTCATAGTACTGACGGCAATTTTTCCCATACGTATAAAGCGTATCCTGAGAGCCAAGGAAACGGCAATTCTTGAAATAAGCACGATCGGCACTTACGAAGCAGGCTACCGCCTGTCCTACCGGACCGGAAGAGTTCTCAAACGTGATATTCTCAGCATAAAAATCAGGAGCATAAATATAGCAGGAAGATGAACCGGAGGTTCCTTTTTCTTCGCCAAAGCAGTTTTTCTTCTGCGCATAATCATCATACGAAAGCACTGCCCCGTCCTGACCTATCAGAGAAATATTGATCTTACTTTCCGGTATCACAATCTTCTCCTTATACACACCTTTACGTACCAGTATCGTAGTACGGATATTCTTGCGGAAATCAGGAACAGCATCAATAGCCTCCTGCACGGTAAGGAAATCTCCGCTGCCATCCTGTGCCACTACAAAATCATAATGCCGAACATACTTAGCCAGTTCCGGCACTTCCTTGGCAATGGCATCCATGGCCAAACCAGCCACAACACGCCCACCATAAACATTCAGATGAGTGTTATCTTCACGTCCCTTCGGCAACGCGGCGACCTGATTGGCAGGTACCCACATAAATAATTTCCGGGAGTCTACCGGCCCCATGCCCTCTACAAGGTCATGCGTAATCTTATTCATATCCACAAAAGCCACACCCAATTCTTTCGCTACATTCCGCGGAGAATCCAGATAAGCACCGTGTGTATCAATCAGTTTGTCGCCTTCAGTAGCAGCTGGCTGATCCGAAGCCTCCCGCTTTGCATCCGGATTCACTCCTTTCTGTATATCATCCTGACTGATAGCCTGAGCCACTGCATTTCCGTTTGCCGTACCAAAGTTACGGCGTACAATGGAGTTAAACAAAACGGGAATACCACCTTTGGCACGGGTTTCGTTTACAAAACGTTTCAGGTTCTCATCAAAGGTACTTCCCGGAGCCGTATACCGCTTCGGATCGGACTTCTCATCGTTATGTCCGAACTGAATAAATACATAGTCCCCTTTCTTCACCTGTGAGATCACCTTTTCCCACCGTCCCTCGTCAATAAAACTCTTGGAACTACGTCCATTCACAGCATGATTGTCTACACGGATTTCCTCGGAAAGATAGCCGGGCAACATCTGTCCCCAGCCACGTTCGGGGTTTCCACCCGTCAATGGCTTATTCGCCATAGTGGAGTCTCCAATCATGAAAATCGTAATCAAAGGCTTGTCAGCCTTGAAAGCCGAGAGCAGGAAGAACAACCCCAGCAATAATGTCAACTTGTGTTTCATAATTCATCAAATATAAATAGTATTATTATTTTCCGGTGCAATATTACCCAAAAACAAAGGATCCGAAGTGTAAAAAAAGTCGCAATCGGTAGAAAAATTAATATTAATCGTATATTTGCCGGCAAAACAACTAATCTGGCAACAAAATGAAAAAGACAAGAAGTAACACTTTCATTCTTGAAAAAGAAATCGCATGGGAACCGGCAGGCGAAGGAGTAGTACGCCAAATAATGGGCTACGACGGGCAAGTGATGCTGGTTAAAGTAAAATTCGAGCAAGGTGCCATCGGTACACCACACACCCACTACCATACACAAACCACCTATGTGGCAAGCGGTAAATTTGAGTTTACCGTGAACGGTGAAAAACAAATTGTAGAAACCGGAGACGGCATCTACATTGAACCGGATGCGGAACACGGGTGCGTATGCCTGGAAGCTGGTATTCTGATAGATTGTTTCAGCCCCATGAGAGCAGATTTCCTGAAGCGCTAATACCTTGTCTGCAAGAAGTTAACTTCTTGTTAACAAAAAGTTAACTTCCTGTCGACAAGGAGTTAACTCCTTGTAAGCAGGAAGTTGGCTCTTTGTAGGCAGGAAGCTAAGTTATTAATTTTCAGGCTTCCAGTCACTACACATCCGATAGATGTAATTCAGATCATCGTATTGGGCTGCTTCTTTCTTGGTCAGCTGTTTCGCCCATTTTACCCGACCGGCTGCCGCAGCACCTTCTCCCGTACTATTGTACTCAGCATAGCGAGCTGTCTTCTCATTTTCCTCTTTTCCCCAATTATGCCATCCTTCGGGACGGATATGCTTACCCATTTCACAATTGATAAATACGGTGGCAGCATACGGACGCCAGGGACGTCCCAGATAAACCTTGTCCACACCCGGATTGGCCGTCAGTTTGCAATTCTTAAAGACATAACCCACCGCAATGTCTTCGGGCGTAGAAGCTGCCGTCACGTATGAATTTGTTTTGCTACGGATTTCGCAGTTCTCAAACAAAGCGGTAGAAGGACCGAAAATAAAATCGGTGGTTCCTTCAATGTAGCAATCTACGAAATAAAGGCGTGTACGTGCGGCACCTGTATAGATGGTATCCTGATTTCCCAGCAAACGGCAGTTGATAAATACCAGCTTATCCCCCTCCGTATGAAGGGCAACCGCTTGCCCCAGTCTGGCAGCATTGTTTTCTATGGTCAGGTTTTTGAAGGTAATATTGTTTCCCTGCACTTTTACAGTATAGGTACGGAAAGTACCCATCTTATTAATGTTGGCATGGTCATCATACGTGATAATCGTATTCTCCACACTTTCACCGATGAAATCTACATTCTGCACCCAAGAAGGAATTATCGCTTTCTCCTTATACGTTCCATTCTTTATCAGCACTGTAACCTTGTAATCCATAAAAGCACGAATGCCTTCCATAGCTTCCGTCAACGTGCGATAGTCTCCCGAACCATCACGGGCAACCACAATCGTATCTTTATATTGGGACTGTGCCGATAACGGCATGATCCCCACCAGGAGAAGAAGTATGCCGCATAAATAATAAGTTAGCCGTTTCATTGTCTTATTTCTGATTAACGATTTCCTTTACTTGTTGCAGACGCTCCCACTCCAGACTTGCCATGATAAACGGACCTACCGCCTTGGGATCGTTGCTGCGGATTGTTTCATTAATATAATAGGTGTAATCTCCCATACGGTAGTTTTTGCCACCCAGACCGGCAACCGCACAGGCTCTGGTAATAGTCACCACACCGTCTTTATCTACTTCTATGAAGTTATCAAGAATACCTTGGTATCCCTTGAGAGCCACTTTCAGATACGATTTATCAATATATCCTTTACGAACAGCTTTGAACAGGGCATAAACAAACATAGTAGAACAGGAAGACTCTACATAGTTTCCTTTCTCACCACTCTTATCCAATACCTGATACCATAATCCGGTCTTCGGATCTTGTATGCGCTTCACCTGTGCGGCAATATTATTAAGGATAACGAGCATGGAATCACGTCCTGCCTCATGTTTCGGAATAAAGTCCAGTGCATCTACAAATGCCATTGCATACCATCCCATAGCACGTCCCCAGCTATGTTGCGACTGTCCGGTAACGGGATCTGCCCAACGTTCCTTGCGACTTACATCACAGGCATGACGATAAAGCCCGTTCTTCGGATCATACGTGTGGCGTGCCACTGTTATGAACTGGTTCACAATATCTTTATAATCCTGCACACGATTATTGCGGAAAGCATATTCAGCATAGAAAGGTGCTCCCATATAAAGACCATCCAACCACATCTGGTTCGGATATACTTTCTTATGCCAGAAACCGCCGTCCTCATTACGCGGATGGGTGTCAAGCTGACTACGCAATAAATCAATAGCCTTCTTATACTTTTCATCTTTCGTCTGTTCGTAGATGCGGAACAGGAATTTACCTGAATTCAAGCGGTCGATATTATATTCATGCAGTTTATAGGTTTCGATACTTCCGTCCTTGTGTATCATGGTGTCCGCATAAGCCAGCGCATAGTCAAACATCTTCTGATCTCCATACGTATCATACACATCCAGCATGGCTTGTAATTCCAGCCCATGACAATAATCCCATTTCAGTTTCGGTTGGAAATCCAACTGCCATGATTCCGGGCAACGGATCATCTCCGACTCTACCATACGTACCGACCACGGTTGCTTATCACTTACTTTCTGAGCAGACAACTGAGTGGAGCAAATCAGTGCTCCCATCACAAAAGTTTTACAAAGCAGATTGTTCATCATTCTGTTCTTGTTTTTAGGTATATAGATTATATTAAGTAATGTGACAAAGATAGCGGTTCTCACCTAAAACGTTGTGTATTTTTCGACTGAAAAGGTGCATTATTTATTTTCGCCTTCTATAAACTTAGTTTTTCGTGTACGAGAACGAGCGTTTTCGTGCACGATAACGAGTTTTTTTGCCATTTATTTGCACTTGAAACAAAAATTGCAGGAAATTAGACGAAAAATGTATTGATTTACATCAAATAATGTGTATTTTTGGCCCCAGAAATAAGAATTAATAATTTTAAATCAACGTATCATGAGTTTAAATCAAAATGCAATGGGAAAGATGACCAACTACAGGTGGACCATCTGTGCCATGTTATTTTTTGCGACAACAGTAAACTACCTTGACCGCCAGGTGCTGTCATTGACGTGGAAAGACTTTATCGCTCCCGAGTTCCATTGGACCGACAACGATTACGGTACCATTACCTCTATCTTCTCTCTTATTTACGCTTTCAGTATGCTATTTGCCGGTCGCTTCATCGACTGGATGGGAACTAAAAAAGGTTATTTGTGGGCTATCGGCGTATGGTCATTTGGTGCTTGTCTTCACGCTGTTTGCGGTTATGCTACCGAATTGTGGGTAGGATTGGAAAGTTCGGATGCACTGATTGCTGTAGAAACCGGTTCTGCAATGGCACTCACCATTGCAACAGTCAGCGTTTACTTCTTTATTGCTGCCCGTTTTGTTTTGGCACTTGGTGAAGCGGGTAACTTCCCGGCAGCCATCAAAGTTACCGCTGAATATTTTCCAAAGAAGGACCGTGCATACGCAACCAGTATTTTTAATGCCGGTGCTACGGTAGGTGCACTTGCAGCACCTGTCACGATTCCACTATTAGCCAAATATTTTAAAGAGATCGGTATAGGAAACGGTTGGGAAATGGCTTTCATCGTGATCGGTGCCCTCGGGTTCATCTGGATGGGTATGTGGGTGTTCATGTATACAGAACCCGCCAAGAGCAAACATGTGAATAAGGCTGAGCTGGAATACATTGAACAAGATAAGCACGAAGAAGGTGTTGCCCCTGTAGAAGCAGGAAAAGAAGAAAAGAAAATGAGCTTCCTGCAGTCTTTCTGTTACAAACAAACCTGGGCTTTCGCATTCGGCAAGTTCATGACCGACGGTGTCTGGTGGTTCTTCCTTTTCTGGACTCCTGCATATATCAGCGACGTTTACGGCTTCTCATCAGATAGTTCTACGGCCATGCTGCTGATTTTTGTTCTTTATGCAATTACTATGTTGTCTATTTATGGTGGTAAACTACCTACCATTATTATGAACAAGACAGGCATGAACCCTTATGCAGCACGTATGCGAGCCATGTTGATTTTCGCATTCTTCCCTCTGTTGGCGCTGTTCGCACAGCCATTGGGTTCTTACTCTTATTGGTTCCCGGTTATCATTATCGGTATCGCCGGTGCAGCTCACCAGTCTTGGTCAGCTAACATCTTCTCAACCGTAAGTGATATGTTCCCTAAAACAGCTATTGCAACTGTAACAGGTATTGGTGGTATGGCTGGTGGTATTGGTTCATTCCTTATTAATAAAGGATCCGGTATGTTGTTTACCTATGCCGCCGGAACTACAATGGCAGACGGAACGGAAGTGGAAATGACAAAAGACCTGCTGAAACAAGGTGCGCAGTATGTGCGTCCCGCCATGGAATTCATGGGTTTCTCCGGCAAACCGGCCGGATACTTCATCATCTTCTGCATCTGTGCAGTAGCATATTTGATTGGTTGGGTTGTAATGAAGGCTTTGGTTCCGAAATACAAACCTATCGTATTGGAATAATACTGGAATAGTATATAAGATAATAAAAAGGTGCTCCAAATGGGCACCTTTTTTTGGGTATATATAAAAGACAGAAACGTATAGGCACAAAAAAAGCCCCTTCTCACGAAGCGACTCTCTTCTGCACTCTCCTGTGAAAACCCAAGACCTCGGTGACTTTAGCATATTACACCTACAAGCGGTCTCAAGAGAGATACAGGAGCGCAAAACTTTAAGATGAAAAAAAGGGAAGTCTCACGACTTCCACAATTCTTCTAACCTTAAATCTAAATCTCTATGAAAAAAACGTTCGGCAAAGATAAGGGTTTATTACATTCAGAAATACTAATAAAAGATATAAAGAAAAGAGGAACGTTTAAGATTTGCTAAATGCCACTCGAATTAGGAATTACTACCCTATTGGGAAAATATATATTGCCAATAGGGGAAAAACAGGTCTCCTCCTGAAAGCTACAATTCTTTCTGTTTTAGAAAATACTATCCAACAAGTCCGCATAGATAGGATTTTGCCGTAGCAGATGGGGTACACCTGTCATAAACAATTGCTTACGGGCACGGGTGAGAGCCACGTTCAGTTTCCGGTCAATCCACACCCCACCCTCTTCCGTAAGATTGGCAAGGAATTTCAACTGATAAGTACGGTTCACACAGAAGGAATAAATAATCACATCGCGCTCACTCCCCTGGAAGCGTTCTACGGTATCTACCAGGATATCGTTTAAACACGGAATGCCCAAAGCAGCTATTTCACTTTTAATAAGAGCTATCTGACTACGATAGGGAGTGATAATCCCCAAAGTCAAGGCAGGATGAAAACCGGAACTACCGTCATACTGCCGATAGATAGCAGCTGCCAGTCTGGCTACGAGCTGCGCTTCGGAATGATTAATCTTTGCCGATTGCGAAGCAACCTCCGGCACTGAGGCAAGAAAAACCACACGACGCACCAGTATATCTGCAAATTCATCATTTTCCAACCCCGGAGCAAGTGTCAGTTCCCCTTGCTGGTGTTGCAAACCGACAGGTTCCAGTAGTCCGCCATAAAAGGCATGATTAGGAAAACGAGCCACTTCCACATTCATACGTCCCTGACGACAAAGCATGTCGTAGGAGCGGTTAGCGATGAGTGGTAAATGATGAGTGGTATCGGCAGAATTCCGGTAGAGGCGTTCAAAAAGGGAATCTTTCAAATTATGCAAACCGATGCTGTGCAGGCAGTCCTCACAGACTTCAGATTGGGATTCGGATTGAAGCACAACGGCAGGTAATTGTTTATGATCACCAATGAGGATAAACTTACCAATAGCATTTCCACCCGCCACATTACGCGCACAAAGAAGCCCCAGCAGTTGTGGTTCCAATATCTGAGTAGCCTCATCCACAATAGCCACATCGAAAGTTTTCAGACGGAACAATTCCGTTTTGGAGGAGAATGTGGAGACAGTGCCCACAAAAACACGGCAACGCTCTATGCAGGCATGCACCTCACGACGTGAAGAGCAGGATTCCAGCACATTCTCTATCAGATGGGAACGGAAAGGTATATCGCAGGAAAGTTCACTCCCTATACGGATGAAATCAATCTCAGGCGCAATGGCAGAGAGGGTTTTACAGATTTCATCCACTGCACGATTGGTGTACGAGAGCAATAATATCTGCTTTCCTTCATGATAGAAAGCTTCCACCATACCGCGTAGAGCACGGGAAGTCTTTCCGGTGCCCGGAGGACCTACCAAGAGAAAATAATCTTTAGCAGCCTGGGCTTTCAGGGTGATACGGGAGAAATCATCCGGAGCAATTGCAATGCGAGGATCGAAAGAAACATCAAACTCCGGCTGTCGCTGAGATAGCAACAGGTCCCGGCGATCCTTATTGGCAGAAAGAAAGGCAGAAAGTCCCAGATACATGCTGCGAAAAGAAGTATCCATATAATCATGCTCGATGGCATAACGACTGTCGGGAGGAAGCACGGAAGTATTTTGTTGCGAAGCACGAAGGCGGATACGGATATCCCGGTCAGTGATTCGCTCAATATTTCCTTTGAATACCATTTTATTGGTTACGTTGTCCGTATCATTATTACGTTGATAGAGAACGATAGAGTCACCTTCACGGAAATTCGGCAATGTCTGCGCTGACCGCTGGTTGGCCCGTGCCAACACAAGGTATGCCTTATGCAGATCCGCCGCATGATTCTCTGTGATCGTCAGATCGTATAATATCTCTCCCGCTTCACACTTTTCTTCAAGCGTAGAAAGCCACAAGGCGGCAGCACCTGTACGCCCTTCATAATCAATATCTCCCGATTTTGAAGTGTACAGTTCCTTCGTAATAAAATTATAGAGTGTATAGAAATAGCATTGTTCCAACGGTGTAAGCGTCCGAAGGCGTTGCGTCACGGCATCAATGGCAGGGTAAAGATAGCGTTTCCACAATGTATTGTTCAGGTGGCGCTCATTCAGTGTATCCGGATGAATATCCTTCAATCGCTCCGCCGTATAGTGCGGACTATTACGTAATTGCATACCGTATTCATTCGCCACAATCCGGTTGCGCACATCCATTACACGGCGCACCATCGCCCACGACGGACGAGCTGGATATAACAACGGATAGCGGGTATAGAGCAGATAAGCTTTTACTTTGCGGTGGTCCATCCCCATGGAGTATTCCAATACCGCCTGATACAACAGCATCTGTACCTTGTTATTCTCCTTCGGCTCCACCTTGCCCCGGATAGAATACTCGTCAGCTTTGCCCGACTTCATTTCTATGAAGGAAGACATGTCGCGCTGCATATAGTCCAGGCGGCCTTGTAATCCCAGGGCTTCACAGATATAAGTAGGTTCCAGTACGGCATCCGTCTTATCCAGTTCATAACCGGGAGCACGGAAAGTCTCCGTCACCGTTTGCCGGATATGGTCGAAATGCCGTTTACAATCAGCGAAGAATTCCTTTTCTTTTTCTTTATCCAACAAATCGGCACAAGCGGCCAAATCAATAGAATAGGTACGGAACGCTTTCTTCATACAGGCCAGATAGTCCGGTTCCTCCTTGGCATAGATCCACTCATCCAGAAAAAGATTGGCAATGTTTCCAAGCAACAGTGGACGTGTATTGTCAGGAGATTGCAGGCGTGCCAGCAAGTAATTGGCCGGATGATGCCCGTAATCTTTAAAGCACTCTGCCAACGAGCTGATATCCAGCAGATAGTCCGGTTCCAGTATAATAAAGGAAGGCGTCAGTATACCAGCCTCATCTACAGCTACATCCAGCAGATTAACCTGCGCATGACGCCACAGCAGTTTGCAGGTCTCGGCAAATTCCTCATTCACCTGAGATACATTGTAGCGTACCCTCAGCGGTTCATCGGCAACGGTGTCTACCGGCAATACATATAGAAAAGTGTCGTCAGCATACTGGAAGCAGACACGCATCCGGCGTATCCGTTCTTTTGCGGGCGGAGCAACAATATAAGTGGCATCCGCACGGGGAAGCAGATGATATAGTTCAGCAGGGATATCCTCACCCGTCAACCGTTTCACAAAGAAGGTCAATGTCTTGATGTCACGCAACAGATTCTCACGTGAAGGTTCGGATTGCCGATTCAGTACGGCATTGGAAGTCAGTCGGAAGGTGTGCAGGCGGTTTTGTTCCACTACGGAGAGCCCCACTTTTGAGGCCACAAAACTGACGCGAGCGGAAAGGTCCGTCATTTGCAGGCTACCGTCCGGCATCTGCGTACGGCAAAGGCGTTCCAGGAATTCACGAAGCTGACGATAAGCTGTTACCAGCGGAATATCTTCATCCCGGCAGACAGTGAGCAAGAAATGATAGTATTCCCGTGCTTCTTCTTTCATTATTCCTCCTTCTCTTCATCAGTCTCGTCCACGTCGGTCTTTTTATCCTTAATCATCAGGATACTCAACTCATAGAGCAGATAAAGCGGGACGGAAACCACAGTCAGGGTGAAGGGGTCGCCAGTCGGCGTAATGATAGCTGAAATAATCACGATAAGCACCAGGGCATGACGGCGGTATTTGCGCAGAAAAGATTTATGTACCAGTCCCAAGAGCGAAAGCAGCCACGTCACTAACGGCAATTCGAAAGCCAGCCCCATGCAGAGCACCAGCATCATGAAGTTATCTATGTAGGAATTCAAAGAAATCTGGTTCTCAATAGCCGCGCTCAGTTGATAGGTGGAAAGGAAACGTAGCGTCAGCGGATAGACCATAAAATAGCCCAGAAGTACACCGAGGAAGAACATCACCGTACCAATGCACAGGGCTTTCTTCACGCCACGCCGCTCGTTAGCATAGAGCGCAGGACTGATAAACCGCCAGATTTCGAAAAAGATATAAGGCGTAGCCGTCACCACCGACATCCAGAATGCAGTGGACATGTGAATAAAGAACGGGGCAGCCAGATTAATATTGATTAGTTTAACGTGGAAATCCTGTGTGAAGAAATCATCATGGAGGTCGAAGACCTTTCCCACATAGCGCAGCACGTCGTAGAAGACAAAGTCATTGTGGCAGGGAGCTAACACTACATTGTCAAACAGCCACGGCATCGCAATAAAATAACCGACAGCCAATACAAACCATACACCGAGTACCCGAAACAATACACGGCGCAGTTCGTCCAAATGATCCCAAAAGGTTAATTCCTTATCTGCCATAGTAGTAAGTTAGCTACAAGTTACGAGCTACAAGCTACGAGTACCATGCGGCATGATTGCGCAGCCACTTGTAGCTTGTGTAGCTTGTAGCTCGTAGCTTATGTAGCTTGTAGCTTATTTATTTTTTGAAGCCGGCTCTTCTATATCATCCTTTGCCTTGTTTATTTCTTCTTTTGCTTCATTCACACCATCTTTGAAGCTCTTCACACCTTTACCGAGTCCTTTCATCAGTTCGGGGATTTTCTTGCCACCAAACAACAACAGTATTAACAGGGCGATGATAACCCATTCGGAACCGCTGGGCAGAAAGCCTAATAAAAGTAAATTTGTCATATCCGTAGTCTTTTAAATTTGTTGCAAATATAATAGTTTCACCACAGATTACACAGATTTACACAGATTAAAACGAAAACTTTCTGCGTCAAGCCGAATAATCGGGAAGCATATACAACTCACGAACAGACGGTTAATCCTGATAATAGATTCTTTTCACCCGCGTAGAAACACTTGTCAGCACTTCGTAAGGAATGGTTTCAAGAATGTCGGAAAGTACCGTAATAGGCAGATGATCACCAAAAATCTCCACAGTATCCCCTTCCTTGCAGTCAATGTCCGTAACATCAATCATGCAAACGTCCATACAGATGTTACCCACATAGGGCGCACGCTGGCCATTCACCAGGCAATAGGCGTGCCCGTTGCCCAGATGACGGTTCAATCCGTCGGCATATCCGATAGGCAATGCGGCAATCCGTGAATTGCGCGTCAGGTGTCCCTTGCGGCTATAGCCTACCGTGTCTTCCTGGGGTACATCACGTATTTGCAGAATGGTGGTTTTCAATGTACTCACATTATTGATAATGCTGTTATCAATAGGACTGATGCCATACAAACCGATACCCAAGCGTACCATATCGAACTGTGCACCCGGGAAACGCTCGATACCGGCCGAATTGCAGATATGCCGGAGTATCTTATGCGGAAATGCTTCCTGCAACTGCATGGATGCCGCCTCAAACGTTTCAATCTGTCCACGTGTAAACGCATCGAACTGTGCCGCATCACTACCCACAAAGTGCGAGAATACCGAACGGGCAATCACTGCATTCTGTCCCTTCAGCCGTTCAATCAGCCGCGGCATATCTTCGGCAGCAAAGCCCAGGCGATGCATACCCGTATCCAGTTTTATATGAATCGGGAAGTTAGTGATTCCTTCCTTCTCCGCCTCTTTAATCAGTGCATCCAGCAGGTGGAAGCTATACACTTCCGGCTCCAGCTTATAGTCGAACATGGTCTTGAACGCGGTCATCTCCGGGTTCATGATAATGATGCTTGCCGTGATACCCGCTTTGCGGAGTTCGGAACCTTCATCAGCCACAGCCACAGCCAGGAAATCAACATGATGTTCCTGCAAGGTCTTGGCAATCTCATACGAACCGGCCCCATAGGCTGATGCTTTCACCATACACACCATCTTCGTATCCGGACGCAATTTACTGCGATAATAGTTCAGATTGGCTATCATGGCTCCAAGATTCACCTCAAGAATGGTTTCGTGTACCTTTTTCTCCAATTCTTCCGTCAAGGCGTCAAAGCCGAACTGACGGGCACCTTTTATCAATATAATTTCATTCTCCAACCGCAGTTCTCCACGGGAAATGGCACGCAACAGGGCCTCTGTATTAGGATAGAAAGCCTTCTCGATGTCAAAGCGTGCGGCACACGAAGAGATCTCACTACCCACTCCGATGATACGCTCAATACCACGGCTACCGACAAACTGCGATACTTTCCGGTAAAGTGTCGGCGCATTCTGTCCGGTTTCCAGTATATCCGAGAGGATGAGAGTCCGCTTCAGTCCGTTACTCTGCGAACGACGGTAAAGGAAATCGAGTGCAATGTCCAGTGAAGCAAGATCACTGTTATAACTATCATTTATCAGCAGGCAACCGTTTTTGCCTTCCTTCACTTCCAGGCGCATAGCTACCGGTTCCAGTGCCGCCATACGTTCCGTAATCTTCCCGGCAGGAAGCATCAGATAAAGACAGGCAGCCAGACAGTTCAGCGAGTTCTCGATAGAAGCATCGTCAATGAAAGGCAATATAAAGGTGTTGTCCATCTCCAGATAACGATAAGAGATCACGGTACAATCCTCCTTTTTCTCCACCTTACTTATAAACAGGGGACGCTCCATATCTTTCCGGCTCCACGCGATTTCGCGGGCACTGAGCATAGACTTCGCCACACAATTATTGATAAACTCATCATCGCCATTATAGATCACCACATCGCAGTTCTTGAAGAGCGACAGTTTTTCCATGGTCTTCTCTTGCAGAGAGAAGAAGTTCTCCTGATGAGCTCCGCCGATGTTGGTCAGTATGCCGATGGTAGGTTTGATAATATTCTGCAAGGCACGCATCTCTCCCATCTCCGAAATTCCAGCTTCGAAAATAGCGAGTTCGGACTGCCCGTTCATCTGCCAGACGGACAAAGGTACACCGATCTGTGAATTATAGCTGCGCGGCGAACGGACAATCGCCCGCTCAGGGCTGAGCAATTGATGCAGCCATTCCTTTACAATCGTCTTTCCGTTACTGCCTGTTATGCCGATAACCGGTATCTGAAACTGTTCGCGATGTTGTTCCGCCAACTTCTGCAAAGCTTTCAACGGATTGGCGACCACCAGGAAATTGACAGCCAACATATCCGAATTACTCATTGCCAGTTGTCCGCTTTCCACCCATTTATAGGCTTCTTTGCTGACCACAAAATTGCGAACACCGCGTGAATACAAGTCAGGTATATAGCGTGCGCCATCATTGCGCTTGGTAGTTAAGGCAAAAAACAAGGTTTCTTCGGGGAAACTCAAGGAACGGCTATCGGTAAGTAACCAATCTATAGTTGCCGGCGTGTCCCCCACACGTCGTGCACTGATGCGTTCGGCTATTGTTTCAATCGTATACGGCATATATCTTTCTCTTTTTTGAAATCTAAGTACGGGTATTTTTTGTTAAGTCGGTCTATTTTTAACACAATTTGTCCTAAAAAACGCTTATACTCGTCTGACTCCGGATGGAAGGGCTTATGGGATAGCGCTTTATTGATATTTTCACTTTCCTGCATAATCTCTAACGCGTCCTCAGAGAGGCAGGTCTGCACAAACTTCTCCCATACATGACGCACCGCCAGGGGGGATGGATGCACCATGTCGTCAGCATAAAAACGATAGTCACGAAGCTCGTCGAGTAAGAGTTCATAAGCCGGAAAATAAAAGACATGTTCAGGAAATGAAGCCTGTAACTGATCGATGGCAAGCAAAAGTGTAGCTTTACTCAATTGGTTAGCATGCATTCCGTCGCGTACATGACGGATGGGGCTGACCGTAAGAATCACTTTCAACTTTGGATTCCGGGCAATCAGACCGGAAAAGAGAGAGGTGTAATCCGATACAATCTCCTGCACGCTGAGCCGGCGACGGGTAAAGACAGACTCCGGTTGTTTATGGCAATTAGCAACCACATGTCCCGTGGATTTCTGTTCGTACACCCACGCTGTACCAAAAGTCAACATCAGGCAGTTCAAGTGGTGGATACGTTCGTGCGCCGTTTGCAGACGGGCATTGATGCGCTGCAACACTTCTTCTGCCGAGGGAGAAGAAAAATCACCATGATGCATCGGGCTATGCCAGCACTCACGGAAGAAGAACAGGTCTTCTTCTTTATACAGCCTGCCCGTTACCAGCTCGCGCAAGGCAGCCGAAACGGACAAAGGGTTATAAAGAACCCCGAAAGGATTGACATCCAGACGAAATCTGGCATCCGCAAGCAGCGCCCCGATGTTGGTGGCAAAGCAGGAACCCATCAACAGAAGTTCGTCCGCCTGAGTAAAACGGGGCAGATCGGAAGGTAATTCAACAGGGGTAGAAAAGTTCATACGTTTACATCATCAGATTCTTCCGGATAGAGAATTTCACGATAGCCATTGCCTGAATGGAAGTAAAGGGAACATCCATCGGTTCATGGTGCGGGTTATAACTCACAAGTTTAATGCAACCCTCCTGCTCCGAACGGTTCACATACTTCACTGCCAGATACTCATCGCCATCAATATCGAATGAAACTAGATACATTTCACCATAAATGACATTGCTGAAGCTGTTCATTTCCTTGAAACCTACAATATCTCCCGATTTCAGGATGGGATACATACTGTCCCCACTAATATAAAGGGCACCGTCGCATACGGGAATACTGGGTATTTGTATTCTTCCCACCACAAACTGGTGCTTATTGGCAAGCAATGTACGCAGATTAGCGGCGGCAGTAATGTCGTACAACGCTACACTGCGGTCTTTCATCGCATCCGGCGTTTTGGGATTGTGTATTACTCCAACGTCACCCGCCGCCTGTTCACTATTACTACTCTTTGGTTGAGTTCCAGGAGTTCCCTTACCTAATATCAACCAGGTATAATCCACATCTTTCATCTTGCTCAGCAACAACGGAAAGTCAATGCTGTTTCGTGCAATCCAGTTACTAAGTGTAGAGCGCGATACACCAAAATAAGCTGCCAATTCAGCATCAGTTTTGAAACTCAGTATGCGTTTGGAACGCTTCACAATGTCTGCTACACTAAATAAAAGATTTTTTTCTTTTTCCATTTTCATTCAAGTCCTAAAGCTATTTGTTTTCTATACGAAAACCCAATTTTGTTTGATGCAACAAAACTAATCAATTTGTTTCTAAACAAGCAAACAAAAGCATAAAAGTTCAGGGCAACCGCATCAAAATTCTGATTCGTATTTGACAGGGTATGAATCTTTTCCGATATGATTCTATTTTAGATACGGATGCTATCAAAACTAACGCCCTCCCTTGATAAGACTTTCCTTTCTTACTATGAATACTTGAAATGAAAGCTTCGTTTCTAAAAACGAAAGCTTCATTTATAAAAACGGAGATTATATTTATAGAAACGAAGCCTTCATTCTAAGTCTTTGTTGCAAGGACGATGATTTTAGAAGCTATAGACGATAACTTTGCATTGCGGATAAGTTATGAATCCGTGTCTAAAATCTCAATTATCCTTTGCCTCCTTTCTTTTCGGTTATGAATCTTTTCACCACAGAGGACACAGAGAACGCAGAGTTTTTAGACTTCTAATTCAGAGATAATTATAACCTCTGTGCTCTCTGTGTCCTCTGTGGTGAAATAATTCCTTTCTGAGCGGTTATGAGACTGTTGTTGCAGTTGCCCTGATAAGAATTATGAAAAAGTAGGTTGCCTTCACTCTACATGTACCGTATCCGGACCTTACTTATCTCCGTACAGACTCCAGTGTTTCTCCGTACAAAGGTACATCCAAGTGAAGAACGTACGGAGCAAAGGTTGGATTAATATTTTTTTCTATAAAAAGGGAATACCTTCCGTTTTCTTTTACTAATTTTGCAATTTGTAATCCTCAGAACAGAGATGAAGACAGAACCAACAACATATAACTTGCTAAATTCTATTTCTGATCCCGAAGATCTGCGTAAACTGAGCGTTGATCAGCTTCCGGAAATTTGCAAAGAATTGCGGCAGGACATTATTAAAGAAGTTTCGTGCAACCCGGGACACTTTGCAGCCAGTTTGGGGACGGTAGAACTGACCGTCGCCCTGCATTACGTGTTCAATACTCCTTACGACCGCATCGTGTGGGACGTAGGCCATCAGGCGTATGGCCATAAGATACTGACCGGACGTCGGGAAACATTCTCCACAAACCGGAAATTCAAAGGTATCCGCCCTTTCCCCTCTCCCGATGAAAGCGATTATGACACTTTCACTTGCGGACACGCTTCGAACTCCATTTCGGCGGCTCTCGGCATGGCGGTAGCGGCAGAAGAAAAAGGAGAAAAAGACCGCCATGTGGTTGCCGTAATTGGCGATGGCAGCATGAGCGGCGGACTGGCATTCGAAGGATTGAACAATGCCTCAGCAAGCTCCAACAACCTGCTTATCATTCTGAACGATAACGAGATGGCCATAGACCGCAGTGTAGGCGGCATGAAGCAATATCTCTTCAACCTGACCACCTCAAACCGATACAACCAGCTCCGCTTCAGAGTATCCAAGATGCTGTTCAAAGTGGGCATCCTCAACGAAGATCGCCGTAAAGCACTTATCCGCTTTGGAAATAGCCTGAAATCGATAGCTGCCCAACAACAGAATATCTTCGAAGGAATGAATATCCGCTATTTCGGCCCCATCAACGGACACGATGTGAAGAACATCGCACGTATCCTGCGGGACATCAAAGATATGAAGGGACCGAAAATCCTGCACCTGCACACCATTAAAGGGAAAGGCTTCGAACCTGCCGAAAAAGCTCCGGGCATCTGGCACGCACCGGGAAAGTTCGATCCCGAAACGGGTGAACGCTTTACAGCGGATACACACAACCTGCCACCGCTGTATCAGGACGTTTTCGGCGAAACCTTGGTGGAACTTGCCGAAAAGAATCCACGCATCGTCGGCGTCACTCCCGCCATGCCTACAGGATGCTCCATGAATATGCTGATGCAGGCAATGCCCGACCGTGCTTTTGACGTAGGCATTGCCGAAGGACATGCAGCCACTTTCTCAGGTGGTATGGCCAAAGAAGGGATGCAACCTTTCTGCAACATCTATTCGTCATTCATGCAACGTGCTTACGACAATGTCATTCATGACATCGCCATACTCAAACTTCCCGTCGTGCTCTGCCTGGATCGTGCCGGGCTGGTAGGAGAAGACGGACCGACCCACCACGGCGTGTTCGACCTGGCCTACTTCCGCCCCATCCCCAACCTGACGATTTCCTCGCCCATGAACGAGCACGAACTGCGCCACCTCATGTACACGGCACAGCTGCCGGACAAAGGTCCGTTCGTTATCCGCTACCCCCGTGGGCGCGGTGTGCTGAAGGACTGGAAATGCCCGTTGGAAGAAATCCCGGTTGGCAAAGGACGCAAGCTGAAGGACGGTAAAGATATGGCAGTCGTTACCCTCGGCCCGATAGGGAACATTGCCGCAAAGGCCATCGAACGGGCGGAAAAAGAAAAAAACATCTCAATAGCACATTACGACCTGCGTTTCCTCAAACCACTGGACGAGGAGATGCTCCACGAAATAGGACGCTCATTTTCCCGCATCATCACCATTGAAGACGGCATACGGAAAGGCGGCATGGGGACTGCCATCCTGGAATTTATGTCGGACAACGAATATACACCGCACGTGCACCGCATAGGAGTACCGGACAAATTCGTAGAACATGGCACGATACAGGAGTTGTATCATCTGTGTGGCATGGATGAGGAAGGAATAATGAATACGATAGAACAAATATAATATTATGACAAAGAAAGAAGCCATCAAGGTTTTTGAAGAAAAGAAAGTACGCACGGTTTGGGATGACGAGACGGAGGAGTGGTACTTTTCAGTAGTGGATGTAGTAAGTGTTCTTACCGAAAGTGTAGACGGTAGGAAGTACTGGAACAAGCTTAAACAGCGATTAAAAGAAGAAGGAAATCAAACGGTGACAAATTGTCACCAGTTAAAAATGTTGTCAACCGATGGAAAGATGCGCCTGACGGACGTAGCTACTACCGAACAATTATTCCGCCTCATCCAATCCATACCTTCTCCCAAAGCCGAACCGTTTAAGCTCTGGATGGCTCAGATAGCCAAAGAACGTCTGGACGAAATGCAAGATCCAGAACTGACTATCAAGCGTTCCATGATGGAGTACAAAACCTTGGGGTATTCTGATAGCTGGATAAACCAGCGATTGAAAAGTATCGAGATACACAAAGAACTAACCGACGAGTGGAAACGTTGTGGACTGGAGGAAGGCACGCAGTTTGCTACATTGACAGATATCCTTTATCAGACCTGGGCTGATAAAACCACCAAAGAGTACAAACGCTTCAAGGGACTGAAGAAAGAGAACCTACGAGATAACATGACTAATAAGGAATTAGTATTAAACATGTTGGCAGAACTTTCAACCAAAGAAATCTCTGAAGTCAGTAACCCGGAGAATTTTGATGAACATAAAGATATTGCCCGCCGTGGTGGAAGCATCGCCCGTGAAGCCCGAATAAGACTGGAAGAAGAGACTGGACAGGCTGTCATCTCTCCTCTGAACGCTAAGACTGTTCTGGGATTGGAACAACAAAACAATAAGAGTAATAAAGAGCAATGAAAATTATTATTGCCGGTGCCGGCGCAGTAGGCACACACTTGGCAAAATTGTTGTCGCGCGAGAAGCAGGACATCATATTGATGGACGACAATGAAGAGAGGTTGAGCACGCTTAGTTCCAACTTCGATTTAATGACGGTCACGGCATCGCCTACTTCCATTCAGGGATTGAAAGAAGTGGGGGCTAGAGATGCTGACCTGTTTATAGCCGTCACTCCCGATGAGAGCCGTAACATGACCGCATGTATGCTGGCCACCAACCTCGGTGCCAAAAAGACCGTTGCCCGTATTGACAATTACGAGTATCTCCTGCCTAAGAACAAGGAATTTTTCAAGAAACTGGGTGTTGACTCATTGATTTACCCTGAAATGCTTGCCGCTAAAGAAATCGTATCTTCCATACGTATGAGTTGGGTGCGCCAATGGTGGGAATTCTGTGGCGGATCGCTGATACTTATCGGTACCAAGATGCGTGAAAAAGCGGAAATACTGGATATTCCTCTGCACCAACTTGCCGAAACAGACAAACCCTATCACGTGGTAGCCATCAAACGTTGCAACGAAACACTGATTCCGCGCGGTGACGATGTAATCAAACTGCATGACATCGTTTACTTCACCACTACCCGCAAGTATGTACCTTATATACGTAAGATAGCCGGCAAGGAAGATTATGCCGATGTACGCAACGTAATGATCATGGGTGGAAGTCGCATTGCCGTGCGAACCGCCCAATATGTACCCGACTATATGCAGGTGAAGATCATAGACAACGACTTGAACCGTTGCAACCGCCTGACGGAACTTCTTGACGATAAAATCATGATTATCAACGGAGACGGACGCGATATGGACCTGCTCATTGAAGAAGGTCTGAAGAATACGGAAGCCTTCGTAGCCTTGACGGAAAACTCGGAAACAAACATTCTTTCCTGCCTTGCCGCCAAACGTATGGGCGTCAGCAAGACGGTGGCGGAAGTAGAAAACATAGATTATATAGGTATGGCGGAGAGCCTTGATATCGGTACGGTTATCAATAAGAAAATGATTACCGCCAGCCACATCTATCAGATGATGCTGGATGCTGACGTCAGCAACGTAAAATGCCTGACCTTTGCCAATGCCGATGTTGCAGAGTTCACCGTGAAAGCCGACTCTAAAATTACCAAACACCAGGTAAAAGATCTCGGGCTGCCGAAGGGAACCACTATCGGAGGCTTGATTCGTCAAGGTGAAGGTGTAGTAGTGACAGGTAATACACAAATTCTGCCGGGCGATCATGTTGTGGTATTCTGCCTGAACATGATGATTAAAAAGATTGAGAAATACTTTAATTAAATGAAGAACTAAAAAAACATTCTTCATTCATATGATATGATTAATTTCAAGACGGTTATACGGATTATCGGTATCCTCCTTTTGCTGGAGACGGTGATGCTATTGCTTTGCTCGGGCGTTTCATTCTATTACCAGGATGAAGCGTTGGTAGATTTCTGGGTATCAGCAGGTATTACGGCAGGCGCCGGACTACTCCTGGCAGCCATGGGCAAAGGCGGTGACCGCCAACTGACACGCAGGGACGGATATGTACTCGTCAGCTTTGCCTGGGTAGCCTTCTCGCTTTTCGGCATGTTACCGTTCTACATCAGTGGATATATACCCAGCATCACTAACGCCTTCTTTGAAACTATGTCCGGCTTCAGCAGCACGGGCGCTACAATATTGGATGATATCGAAGCACTCCCTCACGGTCTGCTCTTTTGGCGCAGCATGACACAATGGATAGGCGGCTTGGGTATTATCATGTTCACTATCGCCATCCTTCCGATATTCGGTGTCAGCGGTTTGCAAGTGTTTGCCGCCGAAGCCAGCGGACCGACACACGACAAAGTACATCCGCGCATCGGCATCACCGCCAAATGGATATGGAGTATTTATGCAGGTATCACCTGTGTCCTTGTCGCCCTGCTGATGCTGGGGGGAATGGACTGGTTCGACAGTGTCTGCCATGCCTTTGCCACTACAGGTACAGGCGGATTCTCAACCAAGCAAGCCAGCGTAGCCTATTATAGCTCTCCATATATCGAATACGTTATATCCATCTTCATGTTTATCTCGGGCATCAACTTCACATTGCTGCTGTTCTTCGTCAACCGGAAATTCAAGAAAGTCATCAATGATGCTGAATTGAAATGGTATTTCTGGTCGGTGGTACTATTCACCGGAGTTATCGCCGTGATACTTTACTATTCCAAACCGATGGGAATGGAAGAATCATTCCGCCAATCATTGTTCCAGGTGATTTCATTGCACACCTCCACCGGTTTTGCTACTGCCGACTATATGCTATGGCCTGCCGTGACGTGGGGACTGCTGACCATCGTCATGCTGATGGGTGCCTGTGCGGGGAGTACAACAGGTGGTCTTAAATGTATCCGTATGGTGATCCTCGGCAAGGTGGCGCGCAATGAATTCAAACATATTCTTCACCCGAATGCAATACTTCCGGTGCGGCTCAATAAACAAGTGATTTCGCCTTCCGTACAATCCACCGTACTGGCATTCTGCTTTATATATGCAGTAATTATCATCATCAGCGTATTGATTATGATGGGGCTGGGCATCGGATTTGTGGAATCTGTGGGTTGTGTGGTTTCCAGTATCGGCAATATGGGTCCTGGCTTGGGAGAAACGGGTCCTGCTTTCTCATGGAATGCATTGCCCGACATAGCGAAGTGGCTACTGGCTTTCCTTATGCTCCTGGGACGTCTCGAGCTGTTCACCGTATTGCTGCTTTTCACCCCTGAATTCTGGAAGAGAAGCTGATAGAAGGTCAAAAAGTGCTAAAAACCGAACATTTTGACATCTCTGTATAACAAAATAGCCAATAATTGTTATACATTTGCAGCCGAATGAAAAAGTAGTTGTATGAAACAGTGTATAAAATACCTCATGATCCTCTTACTCGGCGTATTGCTGTACGATGGTGCAGCGCAGGCGGCGGGTATATCATGCACTTTCATACGCAACAATGACGACGAACGCTGTATCTTGTCTCAAGCCCCTACTTCACATCAACAGAACATCCGTAACATCTATAACCGTTTCCTTTCCACACCTCTGTATATAGATAATGTGGACAGTACGCAAGTGCCCGGCAACAAGAGCGTCCTGCTGTTACTGAATTACTTCCGGATGCGTTGGCTGGCCGAGTCTCCAGCCTGCGATTCATTGTTGCATGCCTCTTTCTATCCTGTGCCCGACCCGCTCTCTTACTATATCTTCGGGCTGAGAAAGATAATCATTTGATAAAATAAGTCGGGCAGACTGCAAAGTTTGCCAAAGTCCGTCGAAAGCGATCCAGAGGGATTGCTCCTTTCGACCAACTATCCTATTATATACATCTAAAAGTTAATTAGATTTATGAACTTTACTTTGTTAGTAGTCGTCTTGCTGACGGCAATTGCTTTCGTGGGTATTGTTATCGCGTTGTCCAAGGCGATATCACCCCGTTCGTACAATCCACAGAAGATGGAAGCGTACGAGTGCGGTATTCCTACCCGTGGTAAATCATGGATGCAGTTCCGGGTGGGTTACTATCTGTTTGCCATCCTGTTTCTGATGTTCGACGTGGAGACGGTATTTCTGTTTCCATGGGCAGTCATAGCCCGCGACCTGGGAATAGCAGGATTGCTTAGTATCTTATTTTTCTTACTTATCCTGGTATTAGGACTTGCCTATGCATGGCGGAAAGGAGCATTGGAATGGAAAGAATAAAAAAGCCCAAAATAAAGTCTATCCCGTATGAAGAATTTACGGATAATGAAACGTTGGAGAAACTCGTTCGCGAACTTAATGCCGGAGGTGCCAATGTCGCCCTCGGCGTACTGGACGATTTCATCAACTGGGGACGCAGCAATTCGCTGTGGCCGCTTACGTTTGCAACAAGCTGTTGCGGTATCGAGTTCATGGCACTGGGTGCCGCGCGCTATGACATGGCGCGTTTCGGATTTGAAGTAGCCCGTGCCAGTCCGCGCCAGGCAGATATGATTATGGTGTGCGGAACTATTACAAATAAGATGGCGCCTGTATTGAAACGCCTATACGATCAGATGCCGGACCCGAAATACGTGGTTGCCGTGGGTGGATGCGCCGTTAGCGGCGGACCGTTCAAGAAATCCTATCACGTAGTGAATGGAGTAGATAAGATTCTACCGGTGGATGTGTACATCCCGGGGTGCCCCCCCCGTCCGGAAGCGTTCTACTACGGCATGATGCAGTTGCAACGCAAAGTGAAGATAGAGAAATTCTTCGGCGGAGTAAACCGGAAGGAACCGAAACCGGATAGTGACGAGTGATGAGCTACAATAACGAAACATAATCAAAATATGGATAATATACGATTTATAGAACCTACGGACTTGCATGCCGAAATGCTCCGCCTGCGCCAAGAGCAGCAGATGGACTTTCTGAAATGCCTGACCGGTATGGACTGGGGAGAAACAACCGACAAGGACACGCCGGATACGCCGCGTGGTTTAGGAGTGGTTTATCATCTGGAATCCACCACTACCGGAGAATGTTTAGTCGTACGCACCGCTACCTTGGACCGCGAGAATGCCGAGTTACCCAGTGTCAGTGACATCTGGAAAGCAGCTGATTTCCTAGAGCGTGAAGTATACGATTTCTACGGTATCGTCTTCATTGGACATCCCGACATGCGCCGCCTCTACCTGCGTAACGACTGGGTAGGATACCCTATGCGTAAGGACAATGATCCGGAAAAGGACAATCCGCTACGTATGGACAATGAAGAAACCATTGATACCACTACCGAACTGGAACTTAACCCGGATGGTACAATAAAGAATAAAGAACTGATACTCTTCGGAGACGAAGAATATGTTGTGAACATCGGTCCGCAACACCCTGCCACGCACGGTGTAATGCGTTTCCGTGTATCACTGGAAGGTGAAACCATCGAGAAGATAGACGCCAACTGCGGCTACATCCACCGGGGCATCGAGAAGATGTGCGAAAGCCTCACCTACCCGCAGACATTGGCACTGACCGACCGTCTGGATTATCTGGGCGCACATCAGAACCGCCACGCCCTTTGTGCATGCATCGAGCAGGCTATGGGCATTGAAGTGAGCGACCGCGTGAAGTATATCCGTACCATCATGGACGAATTGCAGCGTATAGACTCTCACTTGCTGTTCTACTCTTGTCTCGCAATGGACCTTGGTGCCTTGACCGCGTTCTTCTATGGTTTCCGCGACCGCGAGAAGATACTCGACATCTTCGAGGAAACCTGCGGTGGACGCCTTATTATGAACTACAACACTATCGGTGGTGTGCAGGCCGACCTGCATCCCAACTTCCAGAAACGAGTGAAAGAGTTTATCCCCTACCTGCGTGGCATCATCCACGAATATCATGAGGTGTTCACCGGCAATATCATTGCCCGGCAACGTCTGAAAGGCGTAGGAGTACTGAGCCGTGAAGATGCCATCGCTTTCGGAGCTACAGGTGGCACAGGACGTGCCAGCGGCTGGGCTTGCGATGTCCGTAAACGCCATCCCTACGGAGTATACGACAAAGTGGACTTCAAAGAAATCGTTTATACCGAAGGCGACTCCTGGGCACGCTACATGGTTCGTATGGACGAAATCATGGAAAGTATGAATATCCTTGAGCAACTCATTGATAACATCCCCGAAGGCCCGTATCAGGAAAAGATGAAACCCATCATCCGTGTACCCGAAGGACAGTATTATACTGCCGTAGAAGGTAGCCGTGGTGAGTTCGGCGTCTTCCTGGAAAGCCACGGCGACAAGACTCCGTACCGTCTGCATTTCCGTTCCACGGGATTACCGCTGGTAAGCACCGTAGATACCATTTGCCGCGGAGCAAAGATTGCCGACCTGATTGCAATCGGGGGAACGCTGGATTACGTAGTGCCAGATATTGATAGGTAAGTATTAAGTATTAACTATTAAGTATTAAGTATTAATTCTATGCAGAATGAAGACGCAGCCAATTAATATTTAATACTTAAAACCTAATAACTAGAATAACGTGTTTGACTTTAGTATAGTAACCAACTGGATACACCAGACGCTGACTTCCCTGATGCCGGAAGGTCTGGCGATATTCCTCGAATGTGTAGTGATAGGCGTGTGCATCATTTTGATGTATGCCGTACTCGCCATCATTCTGATTTACATGGAGCGCAAGATATGTGCTTTCTTCCAGTGCCGTCTCGGTCCGAACCGTGTAGGTAAATGGGGTAGCATTCAGGTCATCTGCGACGTGTTGAAGATGCTGACCAAAGAAATCTTCACTCCGAAAGCTGCCGACCGTTTCCTCTACAACCTGGCACCGTTCATGGTGATCATAGCTTCATTCCTGACATTTGCCTGCCTCCCTATTAATAAAGGTATGGAAGTGCTGAATTTCAATGTAGGTGTATTCTTCCTGCTGGCAGCATCCAGTATAGGTGTACTGGGTATTCTGCTGGCCGGCTGGGGATCCAACAATAAGTTTTCATTGATCGGAGCCATGCGAAGCGGAGCACAGATTATCTCGTACGAGTTGTCTGTAGGACTGAGTATATTGACTATGGTAGTGCTGATGGGTACGATGCAGTTCTCTGAAATTGTAGAAGGACAGGCTGACGGATGGTTCATCTTCAAAGGACACATTCCGGCAGTGATCGCTTTCGTTATCTATCTGATAGCCGGAAATGCAGAGTGTAACCGTGGTCCGTTCGACTTGCCGGAAGCAGAAAGCGAACTGACGGCAGGATACCACACCGAATATAGCGGTATGCACTTCGGTTTCTTCTACCTGGCCGAATATCTGAACCTGTTTATTGTAGCCAGCGTGGCTGCCACCATCTTCCTGGGCGGCTGGATGCCGTTTCATATTGTAGGGCTGGATGGCTTCAACGCTGTGATGGATTATATTCCCGGCTTCATCTGGTTCTTCGGCAAGGCATTCTTCGTAGTATTCCTGCTGATGTGGATCAAATGGACATTCCCCCGCTTGCGTATCGACCAGATCCTGGCATTGGAATGGAAGTATCTGGTACCCATCTCGATGGTAAACCTCATCCTGATGGTACTGATTGTTGTATTTAAACTGCACTTTTAGCCGGCGTAGCGCCGGAGCAGGGTTTCCCTTCGGATAAATATTAAATATAAAGAGATAATGAAAGATAAGAACGAAACATACAGCTATTTGGGCGGACTTGTGCATGGCATCGGCTCCTTGCTGACGGGTATGAAAACTACCATGACCGTCTTCTGCCGCCGGAAGGTGACGGAGCAATACCCGGAGAACCGTGCGACGCTGGAGATGTTCGACCGTTTCCGCGGTACGCTGACCATGCCGCACAATGACCGGAATGAACACCATTGTATAGCGTGCGGACTGTGCCAGATAGCATGTCCCAACGATACCATCAAGGTGACAAGTGAAATGATAGAGACTGGGGACGGCAAGAAAAAGAAGATATTGGCAAAGTATGAATACGATCTCGGTTCGTGCATGTTCTGCCAACTTTGTGTCACTGCTTGTCCGCACGATGCGATTACGTTTGCCACAGACTTTGAGCATGCGGTGTTCGACCGTACAAAGCTGGTGAAGACGTTGAACCATCCGGGCAGTCATGTAGAAGAGAAAAAGAAACCGGAGTAACTCAATTCCCACCCCCTCCGACTCCCCCGTTATCGGGGGAGAGCAACCTCCCGGGAGGAGGAGAATTAAGATAGAATCAAGAATAATAAAGTAAAAAGAATATGGAAATAACCCTTGAAACCGTAGTATTCTACTTTCTGGCAGTGTTCATCAGCGTGTGTTCCATTCTCACTGTGACTACACGCCACATGGTACGCTCGGCAACGTATCTGCTGTTCACGCTTTTCGGCACGGCAGGCATCTACTTCCTGCTGGGCTACACATTTCTGGGCTCGGTACAAATCATGGTTTATGCCGGCGGTATTGTTGTGCTCTACGTCTTCTCCATCCTGCTGACCAGTGGCGAAGGAGACCGTACTACCGACAAGTTGAAACGTAGCAAACTGTTGGCCGGTCTGGGCGCAACCGTAGGCGGCGCCATCATCGTAGTATTCATTACGTTGAAACATAAATTCCTCGTTACTACCGATCTTGTACCGCTGGAAATCAACATCAAGACCATCGGACACTCTATGCTGAGTAGTGACAAATTCGGTTATCTGCTTCCCTTCGAGGCAGTCAGCATTCTGTTGCTGGCGTGTATCGTAGGTGGGTTGGTGATTGCACGTAAACGCTAAAAACAATTGATTATGATTCACATGGAATATTATCTGATAGTTTCGGCTATCATGTTTTTCGCCGGTATCTACGGGTTCTTCACCCGCCGCAACACACTGGCGATACTTATCAGCATCGAGTTGATACTGAATGCTACGGATATCAACTTCGCAGTGTTCAACCGTTTCCTTTTCCCCGACGGAATGGAAGGGTACTTCTTTGCCCTGTTCTCCATTGCCATCTCGGCCGCTGAAACGGCAGTAGCAATCGCGATTATGATCAACATCTACCGCAATATACGAAGCATCCAGGTAGGCAAGCTGGACGAGTTGAAGTGGTAGTTTGTGAGCGACGGACTACAGCTTCCTGTAGCGACGGACTACAGCCTCCTGTAGCGATGACCGTCAGCCTCCTGTAGCGATAACCGTCAGCCTCCTGACGCGATGGCCGTCAGACAACAAGAATAATAACTGATAAAATAAAGTATATATGGAATATACAATTCTAATCCTGCTCCTCCCCTTGCTCTCCTTCCTCACGTTGGGAATCGGCGGCAAATGGATGACGCACCGAACAGCAGGCATCATCGGTACCACAGTACTGGCTGTGGTGGCCCTGCTGAGCTACGCCACTGCCTGGCAGTATTTCTCCGCTCCGCGCCTGGCGGACGGCACTTTCGCCACACTAATGCCTTATAATGTGACGTGGTTGCCTTTCACCGAGACGCTGAGCATTGACCTGGGTATCCTGCTCGACCCTATTTCCGTGATGATGCTTATCGTCATCTCCACCGTGTCGCTGATGGTACATGTGTACTCTTTTGGCTACATGAAAGGTGAGCACGGATTCCAACGTTATTATGCATTTCTCAGCCTCTTTACCATGTCCATGTTGGGACTGGTGGTGGCTACCAATATCTTCCAGATGTATCTGTTCTGGGAATTGGTGGGTGTTTCGTCTTATCTGCTCATCGGTTTCTACTATACGAAGCCATCGGCTGTGGCTGCAAGCAAGAAGGCGTTCATCGTCACCCGCTTTGCCGACCTGGGTTTCCTGATCGGTATCCTTATTTACGGTTATTATGCCGGAACTTACACCTTCCAGCCCAGTGAAATGGCATTGCTGAAAGGTGGTGCGGCAATGATTCCTCTGGCCTTGGGACTGATGTTCATCGGTGGTGCCGGAAAGAGCGCCATGTTCCCGTTGCACATCTGGCTGCCGGATGCAATGGAAGGCCCGACACCCGTCAGCGCATTGATCCATGCAGCGACCATGGTGGTAGCCGGAGTTTACCTGGTGGCGCGGATGTTCCCGTTGTTCATCGGTTATGCACCCGATGTGCTGCACCTGGTAGCTTACGTCGGAGCGTTCACTGCATTCTATGCCGCTTCGGTAGCTTGTGTGCAAAGTGACATCAAGCGTGTGCTGGCATTCTCTACTATTTCACAGATCGGCTTTATGATGGTGGCACTGGGAGTTTGTACTTCTGCTGATCCGCATCATGGCGGTCTGGGCTATATGGCCGGCATGTTCCACCTGTTCACGCACGCTATGTTCAAGGCATTGCTCTTCCTCGGCGCAGGTAGCATTATCCATGCGGTACACAGCAATGAAATGTCCGCTATGGGTGGGCTGCGCAAGTACATGCCTGTGACGCATATTACGTTCCTGATTGCTTGTCTTGCCATTGCAGGCATTCCTCCGTTCTCCGGTTTCTTCTCTAAAGATGAGATACTGACAGCATGCTTCCAGTTCAGTCCTGTAATGGGCTGGATTATGACAGTGATTGCTGCAATGACGGCGTTCTATATGTTCCGTCTTTACTATGGTATCTTCTGGGGCAAAGAGAATAAAGAGCTTCATGCTGAACATACTCCCCACGAAAGTCCGTTAACTATGACTTTCCCGCTGATGTTCCTTGCTGTTGTTACTATCGGAGCCGGTTTCATCCCCTTCGGTAAATTCATCTCTTCCAACGGTACGGCTTACGAGATTCATCTCGACTGGGCGGTGGCAGGTACCAGTATTGCTATAGCTGTCATCTCCATCGCAATTGCCACAGCCATGTACGCACGGGCAAAGCAACCCGTTGCCAATGCTCTTGCCCGTCGTTTCCGCGGATTATGGACAGCTGCCTATCATCGCTTCTATATCGATGAAGTGTACCAGTTCGTAACTCACAAAATAATCTTTGGTTGCATCTCCCGCCCCATCGCCTGGTTCGACCGCCACGTAGTAGACGGTTTCTTCAACTTCCTTGCCTGGAGTGCCAATGCCACCAGTGATGAGATACGCGGTCTGCAAAGTGGACAAATTCAACAGTACACTTACGTATTCCTGTTGGGTACGCTGGCGTTGATACTGTTGCTGCTGTTATAGTATAGTATAGAAATGTAATTCGTAAATAGTAAATAGTAAATAGTAATTAGTAATTATAAAGATGAACATATTAAGTATTTTTGTTCTCATCCCCCTGCTGATGCTACTTGGTCTCTGGCTGAGTCGCAACATCAAGCAGATACGCACGGTGATGGTGACAGGTGCATCGGCATTAGTGTTGGCCGCCGTAGGCCTGACCATTGCTTATCTGCAAGCGCGTGCTGCCGGAGACACAGCCGAAATGCTCTTCCGTGCGGATGTACCCTGGTATCCGGCACTCAACATACACTACTCCGTGGGAGTAGACGGCATTTCAGTAGCCATGCTGCTGCTCTCTGCCATCATAGTCTTCACCGGTACTTTCGCCTCCTGGCGCCTGCAACCGTTGACGAAAGAATATTTCCTTTGGTTCACCCTGCTCTCCCTCGGAGTATTCGGCTTCTTCATTTCCACGGACCTGTTCACCATGTTCATGTTCTATGAAGTAGCGCTGATTCCGATGTACCTGCTTATCGGTGTATGGGGATCGGGACGTAAGGAATACTCTGCCATGAAACTGACACTGATGTTGATGGGTGGTTCCGCATTCCTGCTTATTGGTATTCTGGGTATCTATTTCGGTTCCGGTGCTACCAGTATGAATCTGCTGGAAATTGCCCAATTGCATAATATTCCTATCGAACAGCAACGTATTTGGTTCCCGCTTACCTTCCTCGGTTTCGGTGTACTCGGTGCATTGTTCCCGTTCCACACATGGAGCCCCGACGGTCACGCCTCGGCGCCTACTGCCGTAAGTATGCTCCATGCAGGTGTACTGATGAAACTTGGTGGTTACGGTTGTTTCCGTATTGCCATGTATCTGATGCCTGAAGCAGCTCAGGAACTCGGCTGGATATTCCTGATACTGACGGGTATCTCCGTTGTCTACGGTGCCTTCTCGGCTTGTGTACAGACAGACTTGAAGTATATTAATGCCTACTCTTCCGTATCTCACTGCGGCCTCGTGCTCTTCGCCATCCTGATGATGAACCAAACGGCTTGTACCGGTGCTGTCCTACAAATGCTCAGCCACGGATTGATGACTGCCTTGTTCTTCGCCCTTATCGGTATGATATACGGCCGTACCCACACACGTGACGTACGCGAGCTTTCGGGATTGATGAAAATCATGCCTTTCCTCGCCGTGTGCTATGTCATTGCCGGACTTGCCAACCTCGGACTTCCGGGCCTCAGCGGTTTCGTTGCCGAAATGACTATCTTCAACGGTGCTTTTCAGCATGCAGATGTTTTCCACCGCACATGGACGATTATCGCCTGTACCTCGATTGTGATTACCGCAGTCTATATCCTTCGGCTCGTCGGTAAGATACTATATGGCACTTGCACCAACAAGCACCATCTGGCACTGACTGATGCTACCTGGGATGAACGCACTGCCGTGATTATTCTCATCGTCTGCGTTGCAGGTCTCGGTCTTGCTCCGTTGTGGATCAGCAATATGATTGGAGACAGCGTATTGCCTCTGGTGAGTATATTTCAATAATGGTATGCTAATAACTTATAACTAATAACTTATCATTCAATAGATATGGATTATTCCCAATTCCTTATTCTCAAAGAAGAGCTTTCGCTGATAGCTGTCATCGTGATCCTCTTCGTGGCCGACCTATTCATGAGCCCTGACGCTCATAAGAAGGACGGTAACCCACGACTCAATACCATGTTGCCCGTCGTGCTACTCACGATACACACGTTGATTACCATCATCCCCGGTCCGGCTGCCGATGCTTTCGGTGGCATGTACCATAACGCCCCGATACAAAGCATCGTGAAGTCCATCCTCAGCGTAGGTACGCTGATTGTTTTCCTGATGGCACACGAGTGGCTGAAGCTGCCGGACACCATCATCAAACAAGGTGAATTCTATATGCTGACACTCTGCACGTTGCTGGGTATGTACTTCATGATTTCCGCAGGACACTTCCTGATGTTCTTCATCGGACTGGAAACAGCAAGTATCCCGATGGCTGCATTGGTTGCTTTCGACAAGTACCGCCATCACTCCGCCGAAGCCGGTGCCAAATACATCCTCACCGCACTTTTCTCCAGCGGACTGTTGCTTTATGGCATCTCGCTTATTTACGGAACAGTAGGCACTCTCTATTTCGATGATATCCCGGCCCACCTGGACGGCAACGCCCTGCAAATAATGGCATTTGTCTTTTTCTTCTCCGGCATGGGGTTCAAGCTTTCTCTTGTTCCTTTCCACCTCTGGACGGCAGACGTGTACGAAGGTGCCCCGAGCGTAGTAACTGCTTATTTGAGTGTTATTTCTAAAGGATCGGCAGCTTTCGTATTGATGACTATCCTTATCAAGACATTCGCTCCGATGGTGGATCAATGGCAGGAAGTTCTTTATTGGGTTATCATAGCTTCTATTACCCTTGCCAACCTTTTCGCCCTGCGCCAGGAAAACCTGAAACGATTGATGGCATTTTCCAGTATCTCGCAGGCAGGCTACATCATGTTGGGTGTGATTGCCGGAACCGGGCAGGGTATGGCATCATTGGTGTATTATGTACTTATTTACATGTTCGCCAACCTCTCTGTATTTGCAGTGATTACGATTATCGCCCTTCGCGCCCAGCGTTTCACGCTCGAAGAATATAACGGATTATACAGTACCAATCCGAAACTGGCATTCCTCATGACGCTTGCTTTGTTTTCATTGGCAGGTATTCCTCCGTTCGCAGGCTTCTTCTCGAAGTTCTTTATCTTCGCGGCAGCTTTCCAGAGCGGTTTCCATCTGCTGGTGTTCATCGCATTGGTGAATACGATTATTTCACTCTATTACTATCTGAAGATTGTGAAGTCCATGTATATCAACAAGAGTGATGAGCCTATCGCCACTTTCCGTAGCGATAACTACACGCGTGCCAGCCTTGTCATCTGTACGCTCAGTATTATTGTATTGAGCCTTGCGAGCGTGGTTTATCAATCCATCGACAAGTTCTCGTTCGGACTGAATTAGTGCTACAAGAGTTACAAGCTACGAGCTACAAGCTATAAGCTACGAGTGGCTGCGCTATCACACCGCAAGGCACTCGTAGCTTGTAGCTCGTAGCTTGTAACTCTTGTAGCTTGTAACTGAATTATTCCAGCGGCAAAATAAACCAGAATGTCGAACCTTTACCTAACTCACTGTTTACTCCAATCTTGCCCCCCAACTGCTCGATGATACTCTTGCTGATGGAAAGTCCCAGTCCTGTACCCTGCACAAAAGAGTTCAGCTTAATGAAGCGGTCGAATACCTTACGACAAGCTTCGGGAGCAATACCAATGCCAGTATCTGTCACATATACCCGCAAATGCTTGTCGTCCGGCTTATCGTATCCAATCCGAATGCTGCCCGTGGTGGTGAACTTAATGGCATTATTTATAAAGTTGGAAACCACCTGATGCAAGCGGTTAGGATCGCTGACGATGACGCATTGCGGTAAGGTCGGCTCAAAAACAAGTTCCACTCCCGGCTTCACTCTCAACTGCATGGAGCGTGCAAGATCTCCGCACAAAGTATTAATGTCGAAATCTCTGAACTTAAAGTCAAAAGTTCCTGCCTCTATCTTAGACAGGTCCAGAATATCTGAAATCAGTTGAAGCAACAGTTCATTATTCTCTTCCACCATTTTGGCGTATTCCTGCTTTTCTTCCGGATCTTCCGTCTCCACCAATAAGCTTGAGAAGCCGACAATGGCATTCAGTGGCGTACGTATCTCATGACTCATATTTGCCAGGAAAGCACTCTTCAAGCGGTCTGCCTCTTCAGCTTTCTCTTTGGCTTCAATCAGCTTTTGTTCCGTTTCCTTCAACTCGGTGATATCGTAGTTAACACCGATTAATTCAATCAGTCCATTCGCTGGGTCGTAGCGGTTGAGCACTACATTCACACGCACCCAGTTCCATTTATTCAGTGTTCCGGCTCTTAGCACACGCATTTCACTCTTGAAACTGGTCGCTTCCCCTTTCTTGGCTTTATCGAAGAAGTCCAATATACGCACCCTGTCTTCCGGATGCATCTTATCATAAATGCCTACCACATCTGCCAATGGCGTATCTTCATCCTCACCCATATTCTTATACCATTGTTTGATGGCATACCCCTCACGAGTGAGCAGGTTCAATTTGGCATAACCAACCTTGGCATAATCAGAAATCAACAGGAAGAAGTTTTCAAAGTCACGGATGCGGTTGATGGAAGTTATCCTTTCCGTATTGTCGATGTTGATGAGTACAAAACCACTGCAATCACCTTTACTGTCATATATCTTGTTTACTTTGGTATAGAGTTCTATCCCCCCCTTTTTCCCCGATTCATAATATTCGCTTATCTTGGTAAACTCATAATCCTGAGAAAAGTCGAGTTCATCTTCAACCTGCATTCTTTCGCGTATATCCATCGGCACATTGGGGTTCTCGTAGAAGTTCACACCGATGGTGTTCGCCTTGTTCTTGACACCGAATATTTCCAGGTCTCTATTGTTAAGGTCAATCAAGTATCCGTCCTTATCGTAGATTTCAATACCTACCGGAATGTTGGAGAAGAGATTACGCAACAGTTTTTCACTGCGGTCCAGCGCCGTATACGTCTGCCGCATTTCCGTGACATCCATATAAAGACAAACCAGCTCTTCCGGGTCGGGCGAATAAATGACGCAGTGGCAAGTCTTACCTGTAAGTTCAAAATACTCATCCAGCTCCCTGTACGTATTCCTGTTGTGTATTTCGGCAAGAACTATCATTTTCTCAGCCAACTTTTCCTCCGAATAGATCTCCGAAGCCAGATGCCCCCGGTAACTATCCAGCGGTGCACCGCATAAGTCGGCACTGAACTGGTTGGCATCGGTGATGAGATAATCAACCGGTTTGCCTCCCTCACCGAAAATAACAGAGAGACGTACATACCCCATTGGCATATACTTATATAGATTGCGCAAGAAAGAACGTTCCCGTTCCGCCTCATCTCTGGCACGGCGCAGATTGATACAGATACTGATGATATTGGCAAGGGAAGAGAACCACTGATAATCCTCATTATTCCACCTGTGCTCCTTCTCCACCAGGTCAATACCTATATATCCCCAGATGCGCTCGGTATTCCGCAATGGAATCACCATCAATGATTTAATATCTTGTACGGACAATATCTTATATTCCAGTTCGGCTTCTTCCGGCAGTTCTGATAAAGAGCTTAACAAAATAGGTTTATCCGCCAGTATGTGATTGTGCCACCACTCCATCCCCTGAGTATCAGTGGACTGCAACATGTCTATCTCCGGCTCTACCCCTTTTGCCACAACCTCGTATGTGCAACTCTGGGTATGATATCCCTCATCATACTCAATAATATACACACGTCCGCCGTGGAAAAGCTCCAGTACATCTTTCAGGACTTTAGGAATGACCTCGTCCAGACATTTATCTTTCAGAAAATTGCGCAGGGAGTTCGATACGGAGTGTTGCCGGAACAACAAAGCATTGAACTGTTTCAGAATATCTGTAGCCCCCATATGCTCCGGGGCATCAACCACCTGGAGAATGCCAAAAGCTTTTAAGTGCCCGTCTTCCGTCATCCACTTCTCTCCCAGGCGGGAGCGAACCCAAACCACACCATGCATGGCAAGGATAGGAAACGTTTGTTCGTACACCTCAACTTCTTCTATTGAGACGAACTCACGACTGATACGTTCACGGTAATCTTCACGGATATACAATCCGAATTCACGAAAGGTCAGAGTATCTCCTTTCATACCCAGTAAATTACATACATACTCAGAACAAAGATAATCCCGGGTAGTAAAGTCAGCTTCCCACCACCCTATCTGTCCGATAGCAGAGAGTCGACGAAAGCGTTCCGATTCTTGTGAATGTGAAGAGACAGCACTCATATCAATGTCTATTAAGATTCTAAATAGCGCAAAGATAACGTTTACTTCTTGAATTTGTTCCTATTCCCATCAACAAAAAAACTAAAGCATATTTAAATAGGCATCCGCCATTATCAAACGCATTCTGTCACCCAAATGTAATCATATTGAGAATCAATTGTATGACATGTGTATTACGGTTGTAATTCCGTTGCCGCATCTTTGCACCGGAAACAAGAAACGATAAAAGATGAGCATGAAACTGGATTTTGGAAAAGTATTTTTCCTCATTTTATTACTGGTGCTTTCCACCATGACCGCCCTAGCTGGAAACATCAAAGGAACCGTCCTCGACAAGCAGACGAAAGAGCCACTGACCGGAGCTACCATACAGATAACCGGGACAGCCCAGGGTGTGGTAGCCGATATTGACGGCAATTATACACTGAATGTAAATGACGGTACATATACCATAACCGTGAGATATATAGGATACAAAGACATCCTGCTCAATAGCATAAAAGTCAAGGCCGAAACTTTGCTGAACTTTGAGATGGAGAGTGATGCACAAGCGTTAGGCGAAGTCTCCGTAGTGGCCAAAAAGAATCTGGAAGGTGAACGAGCCCTGCAGATGGAACGGCAGAAAGCTACCCTTGCAATCGAAAATCTCGGTGCCAAAGAAATGAGTATCAAAGGAATCAGCAATGTGGAAGAAGGTGTAAAAAAGATAACCGGTATCTCCATCGCCAGTGCCGGACAGTTAATTGTGCGCGGTCTGGGCGACCGGTACAGCACCACCACTCTGAACGGACTTCCCATCGCCTCTCCTAATCCGGACAATAAACTGATTCCTCTGGATATCTTCCCTGCATCTACCGTACAGAATATTACCGTGAGCAAAGTATATGACGCCAGTGCATTCGCCGACTACTCAGGAGCACACATCGACATCAGTACCAAAGAGAATGTAGGCAGTGATTTTCTGTCCATCAGCTTCAATGCAGGTGGCAAGTTCAATACGCTAGGCAAAGATTTCTACCGGATGGACCGCGACGGCTCTCTGTTCAACACTCCTTCTCTGGATCAGAAACTGATAGACATGTCATTAACAGACTTTGAAGAGTATGCACGCCACAACCGCCTCTTCAACACCAGTTTTCAGGTTAGTAAAAAGACTGCCCTACCCGAATTCGGCGGAAATATCGGCTTCGGCAAACGTTTCACCCTGGGTGGAAATGAAGTCAGCGTTCTGGGCTCCATAGGAGTAAGCAACGACCTGCAAACCATGGACAATGCCTCCATACGTACCCTAGAAGCTACAGGAAATACCCTGAATGAATTCAACTACGACAGCTACAGCAACGAGTTAAAGATTGCCGCGCTGGGTAATCTCGGCTACAGTTTCCGCACTTCCGACCACATCGGATATACCTTCTTCTACGCCCGCAATGCCATCGACACTTATATGAGGCGTGAAGGTGTGGACTACGAAGACCACCATCTGATAGGCAGCAACAACGTGACACACATCTACAGTCTGCAAAACCATCAAGTAAACGGCAAGCACCACTTCGGCAAACAGTGGGACCTCAACTGGAGCGGCTCGTACAGCAAGACCTCCAGCAACGAACCCGACCGCCGCCAAGTAATGTTCATCCGTGAAGATGACCAGATAAAACTCTTCAAACTGAACCGCCAAGAAACCATGCGTTACTTCGGCTCACTGAATGAAGATGAGTGGGTGGGCGACCTCACCGTCAGCTACCGCTTTGGCGACAACAACAAGTTGCAGGCCGGTTTCACCTATAAAGACAAGAATCGTGACTATATGGGTACACGCTTCTACTACAACCTGAACAAACTGAACCCTACCATCACCGACATCTACGATACCGACTCCTTCCTCAACATGGAAAATGTAGAAAACGGTTCCATCACCATAGACCGGAAGAAGCAGCCCAAAGATAGCTATACAGCCGGTAACAGCATTTATGCAGGATACATTGCCACTGAATACTACCCCATAGCCCCGTTATTGGTGAACCTGGGAGTACGCTACGAAATCAGCAAGCAATGGGTAGACTACTATACCGATGGCGGAAAAGCCGAACGCAGTGAACTGAACAAAAACGACCTTTTCCCCTCACTGAACATGAAATACCAGATGAACGAAAAGAACAGTCTGCGTTTTGCCTTCTCACGCACAGTGACGCGTCCTTCGTTTATCGAAATGGCCCCCTTCCTCTATCAGGAATCCTACGGTTCGGCACAGATACGCGGTAACGCTGATTTGCAAAACGGCTACAACTATAACATCGATCTGCGCTACGAACTCTTTGAAAAGAATGGGGATATGCTCTCCATCACCGCCTACTACAAGCACCTGAAAGCACCGATAGAGCGTGTACAGACTCTGTCAGGCGGTTCCGCCGTGCATTCTTTCCGCAATGCGGACAACGGTATGGCAACGGGGGTGGAGATAGAATTCCGCAAAGAGATAGTGAAAGACCTGCGTTTCGGCGTGAACGGCTCGTATATGTACACTAACGTGAAACTGCCCGAAGGCGGTGCCTACACCAACAGCCAGCGTGCCTTGCAGGGAGCATCGCCCTACCTGGCAAATGCAGACCTCACCTATTCACCCGCTTTCAGCAACGACCGCCAACTCAGCGTTGCCCTGCTCTACAATCTGCAAGGTCCCCGCATCCACTCCGTAGGCATCTCCGGTCTGGGAGACATCAAGCAGCAGCCGGTACACACGCTGAACTTTACAGGCAGTTACCGCTTCAACCGGCGTTTCGCGGTGAAGTTGCAAGTCAACGACCTGCTGAACCAAGACATCCTTTTCAAGCAAGAAGTGCCTACCACCGGAGATAAAGTAGAAGTGGAACGCTTCAGAAAGGGTACAGGCTTTGAAGTTGGCTTCAGCTATGACCTGTAAGAGAAAAGAAAAACTTTGAGAGAGACAAACAATAGGAACTCATTTTATCAACTAAACAATTATTAGTATGAGAACATCAAATTGGAAATTCATGACTATGGCCCTCGCGGCAAGTATGACCTTATTCACTGCATGTACCGACAACAACGAACCTGGAAACGGGGACGGCGGTGAAGACGACAAGTATGAACTGACGAAAGACATCGAAAGCTATACGGAACTGGAAGCCGGAAAGACTTACACGCTAAGTGGCGGCATACACGTAAAGAACGGTGCCACACTGAAGATTCCCGCAGGCGTCACCATTATTGCCAAACATGACGATGTGGTAGACTACATCCTCATAGAACAAGGAGCCAAGATAGATGCACAAGGCACTGCCAGCAACCCTATCGTGATGACTTCCGAAAAGAAAGAACCGGGCGCATGGGGCGGTATCCACATCTGCGGATACGCACACACCAATGCCGAAGGCGGAACGGGTAGTTCGGAAATAGGCGGCGCACCCTATGGTGGCAATAATGACGCCGACAATTCCGGTACATTGCGGTATGTTCGTGTAGAGTACACCGGATTTGCCTTCGACGAAGAGCACGAAGCCAACGGTATCACCTTCTACGGTGTAGGAAACGGAACAACGGTAGAGTATTGCCAGGCATACATGGGTTCTGACGATGGTTTCGAATGGTTCGGCGGTTCCGTCAATGTGAAGTATCTGGTATCTACCGACTGTAGCGACGACTCTTTCGACTGGACCGAAGGCTGGAACGGCAAAGCACAGTTCCTCGTAGCTTACCAAAGCCCCAAAGACGAACTGGGATACGACTGCGACTGCCTGATGGAGTGCGACAACAACGGCAAGAGCTTCGGTGCAACGCCCGTTGCCCACCCCATCCTCGCCAACCTCACACTGATTGGCAACGGTGGCAGCAAACAGGGCGTACGCCTGCGTGCCGGAACACAAGTGGAACTTTACAATACGCTCATCACCGGCAAAGGTCAACCTCTGACCGTAGAAACCACAGAAACTGAAACAGCCCTGAAAGAGGGTGTGTCTAAACTGGAGTATGTAGCTATCAGCAAAACATTATCTTCTAAAGAAGGCATTTACACCAACGATATGTTCGCAGCAGCAACGGGCAACCTCACTGCACAGAACTTCACTTGGGAGAATCTCTACGAAGGCACCGTCGATGGTGGCAAAGACCTCAGTGCCGACAGTTTCTTCACCAAAGCCGAATATAAGGGAGCTGTAAAGACAGGAGACAACTGGACAAGCGGCAACTGGATCAAACAATAAAACGAGAAACACACATAATTCACGAAGCAATAGCTTCTACAAAGGCAACGCCGGACAAGTTCAGAGGAACTGTCCGGCGTTTGCTTTTGTTGATCTGTTCCCATCCTTGATGAGAAAATATCGAGAACCAGTGCCGATTATCTCAATTAAGCCTTTCGCGGAAATCTTCACCGGATGGTGACTGGAATACGTGAAGATCAAACTCAGAAATAATAGCCAACAGATGGTCGAAGACATCAGACTGCAAATCCTCGTAAGGTATCCAGGATGTGGTAGCGGAGAAAAAATACAGTTCCAATGGTATACCGTGATCGGTAGGCTGAAGCTGACGCACCATACAGGTCATATCATGATTTACACCCGGATGGCTCTTCAGGTAACAATTCAGATAAGCACGGAAGACACCGAGATTCGTCTGGCGGCGACCGTTCACAAGGATGGAGTTATCAATATGATGCTCTTCATTATACTCCTTAATCACTTGTTCCGTCTGTTCAACATAGTTTGCCAACAGCTGTATCTTGCGATACTTCGCCAACATTTCAGGCGTACAGAACCGCACACTGTTCATATCGATATTGATAGAACGTTTGATACGTCGTCCGCCACTCTCCTGCATACCACGCCAGTTCTGGAAAGAGTCGCTTACGAGCAAGTAAGGCGGAATGGTAGTGATGGTTTTGTCGAAATTACGAACCTTCACTGTATTCAATGACACTTCTATTACATCACCGTCCGCTCCATACTTAGGCATGGTAATCCAGTCGCCTACTTTCAGCATATTGTTGGCAGAAAGCTGCACACCGGAAACAAAGCCCATGATACTGTCTTTGAATACTAACATCAGCACGGCAGCCGAAGCTCCCAGACCGGTGAGCAATACACCGGGTGAACGGTCTATGAGTATGCTGACAACGATGATGCCACCGACAAAATAAAGGATGACCTGCACTGTCTGCAAGAGTCCCTTCAAAGGGCGGTCACGGAACTGTTCCTTCTCGCTATAAACAGTATAGACAGCTGCAAGCAGCGAACTGATGAAGCTAAGAAACATAATAATGATAAAGATGAGGCAGAAGCGCAGGATAAGCGCCAACGTTGCCGACTCCGCGTCGGAAAATGCCAGAGGAAGCAGGATGTAAATAAGAATAGGTGCCACCATACGGCTAAGATGCACCATCACTTTGCGGTCGAAAACAATGTCATCCCAAGTGGCTTTTGTTTGCTTTACCAAACGCGAAACGACTTTCAGCAAGATCTTCCGGCAAACAGTATCCGCCAGATAAGCTACCAGGAGAACTCCCAGGAATGCTATAAATTGATCTAACTGGCCAGCCAATGACTGGCTGAAACCTAAAGCCTGAAGTCCTTCGTTAATTTGTTGTACAATGCTCATGATACTAAGAATTAATTTTGGTGTTAATGGTTAGTAATTATCGCTCCCTGTTCAGGAAGTCTCCTATATCTTCTTTTAACCACTGATACAAGTAAAGGTTCTTGTATCCGCTGTTCTTTTTCAACATCAAGCTGACGTTGGTCTGGCTATTCTCATAGCTGGTCAGTTCGTTATGGAATTGCTCGTTGTGGGCCGCCAGACGCTTGATTTCCTGTTCGCGCTCGCGACGCAGCACGGTGCATACGGGGATAAGAAGTTTCATCACAACACCATCCATGAGGTGATGCCCCTGTATGTAGAGATAAGTAGTATCAGGATTCAGTCCCAGCTTCTCCAGTTCCACACCCAAAGCCTCCACCGACTTGATATTTCGCGGAAAACGTCTGCGCATCTCGGAAAGTTTCTTGGCAACGGCACGCTGCACGGGCTCCAGTGTTCGTTCGGGATGATGTACATTGACTTCCTGCAAACGGGTGCATGCATTGAAGTCATACATCGGAAAAGTATAAGTATCTCGTTGGCAATAGAACCAGACGTTCCAGAGAAAGAGCGGATAGACAATTTGCGAATAACGCTTCAGGAAAGCAGGAAAGTCAATCAGCATACGGTCGTTCAATGTAGCCTGCACGCAAACTTCATGCAAGCTTTCAGCATAACAATGGAAATTCTCGATAGCATATGCGTACGTCTGGAATATGTAGGGACTACTGTTTATCTTATGTGAAACACTCGTTTTGCCTTGTAACAGAAAGTCGTAGTCACTGTCCACACAGGCTATCAGGCTCTTGCCCAATTCAGTAGTGTTCAGCGTATTCATCAGCACCATCTTCTTACCCTTGGCAAGAGAGGTAGCCGAAGGCAGCATCACCTGGAAATAATATTCATCTGTCTCGAACTCAGCCAACAATGTGCGCCAGAAAGCTACATCATCGTAACTTTCCACATACGCCACAATGCGACGCCGCGCCTTCTTGGGATAAAGCTTGTTGGCGGCATTGAAATAGGCGGATGTAAGATTATGTTTTAAAGAAGTAGCCATGGGGAGATAATTATTAATTCCTAATTTCCACCGATATATCGCTCACTTCCGTCACCGCATCCAGCCAGCCTTCCATGATGACGGCGGGAGAATGGGTGGTAAGTATCAGTTGCACATTGGGATTCAATTCACGTATCATACCGATAAGTTTTTGCTGCCACTCGATGTGAAGAGAGGCTTCGGGTTCATCCATAAAGAGGACACAATGAGCATTGTCGCGCACCAGCACGGTGAGCAGGATAATCAGCATCTGTTTTTCACCGGAAGATAGTTTATAGGGCAACAGGCGTTCACCGTCCTGATAGAAGATGATTTCATTGCTGCGGCGATCTATGGTTTTGCGGGTATAGCTGAATAACTGATCCATCAGATCCTGGAACTTCCGCTTGGGAAGGGATAAGGAAGCGGCTTGTGAACGTTGTTCCTCATCACCGGAAAGGAGTTCGATCATCTTGTTGCCAATATTCACCTGGTAATCGAGGTATCGGCGTTGCAAGAGATAAAGTTGCCAGTCTAGTTCGGATTTGACGTTCGGATCGGCCATGCGGGCGGTAAAGTCGCCCATAATCAAGGGGCGGTCGTAACTACGAATTACGTCGTAAGGGATATACGTCGCATCCGGACGGTCGAAGGTAACACGTACGCCTTCTATCTCGCCGTTCTTTATCTCCCCCGAAAGTTCTTCCAGATAGTGGACGGAACGGTTGAGGATCGTGGTTTTCCCCACTCCGTTGATACCGGAAAGGATATTCACGTCGGGACGTAAGTCCCAAGCTATGTCAAAGCGATCCCACAACCTGTGTATCTCTATACGTTTGATGTAATTGGCTTGTTCTTCCATAGTTTTTGCTTTTAATGAAAGCAAATATACGTGATTATCTTTTATTTCCACGCCCGGAAATAGAAAAATCACTTCTCATCCGACAAATCAATGCAGAAACATGCGCCATCCCGATAAGATGTATCGAGATAAATGGAACCACCCAGACGAGTGACAATGAGGCGACAGGAATAAAGCCCCAATCCGGTGCCGGGCATAAATTCATCCAATTTAGTGAAACGGTCGAATATATATTCGGCCTTATCAGCCGGAACACCGATTCCCGTATCGCTCACCATAATACGTACTTTTCCTTCGGTATGCACCAAGCTCATACGAATAGTACCGGCAACCGTGAACTTTGCAGCATTGTTCAGGAGGTGTTCCACAACACGTTGCAGATATTGGGCATTCGTTTTTACAAGACATTCGTCCGATCCCGATTCAAATAACCAGGTGATTTCGGGATTTCCTGCTCTTCTCTTACATATATCCAGAAGCCCGGCACAAATCGACAATATATCCACCTGTTCCATAGGAAGCAACTCTAACGAACTGCTTAAGTCCGATACTTGCAGGATGTCCTCGAACAATTCAGTCAATTGATTGGAGTTCTTTTCAATGATAACCGGAAAATCTTTTTTATCTTCCTGGGACAAATCTTCATTCAGCAACAGGGTACTGAAACCACAGATAGCATTGAGTGGAGTACGTATCTCATGACACATTGACTGTAGGAATTCCGTCTTCATACGGTCGCTTGCTTTGGCTCGTTCGCTTTCCTTAGCAACTTTCTCATTCGACAGAATCAGTGCCCGCTTCGTTGCTTTCAGCCGTTTCGTCAACAAGTACTGATAAAGTCCCCAGATAAAGAAAACCAGAAGCAGGACTATGAGCACAGCAAGAGCGATACGATGATAACGTGCCTGAAGTTCGGCCTGTTCTATCTTTAGTTTGTCCACTTCAAACAATGACCTCATCTCAGCCAACTGTTCATTCGTCTCCTCCACATGATTATCTTCCATCAAGCTGGTATATTCCCAAAAGGCGTCAAATCCTTCTTTGTAATGCTGTTTCCATTGGGTAACCAGGTTAATCTTCTTCGCCAGCAACTCAGTCCGCTCATTTGTGTCGGTGGAATCTGTCCGTTCCAGCAAGTCATCCACCGTCCGCATAGCAAGATCGTATTGTGCTGTATAAAGATAATAGCGGAAAGCGGCAGCCAAGAACGATCTTTCATCTGTCTCTGAAGTCTTATCCTGATAGTACGCTTTCATCCGGGAATAAATATCATCAGCTCTTTTCCTGCCTATAGCATCTACGAAATAAAGCATTTCGCTATAAACACCCATACGTAAGGCTTCACGGCTACGGTTACGGATATAAGCACGCCTCTTGTAGAAAGGCAGTTCAAACTGGCTATCGTATAGTTGCTCCATTTGTTCCAAAGCCTCAACAGCCTTCGCTGCTTCTTCAGCTTTTCCTTCAGCACGATAAATGAACTCGATACGAGTCAGATAATACCAATTGAACTTATAACTTACCTCAAAAGGTAAATCTCTGACCAACTGTTGAATATTCTTCAAATGGATGATGCGGTCTCCCAAATTCGTAACAGACGGTGAAAAGTAATTGATGCACTCCATTGCCGAACAAAGAATCATCTCCCATTGCACTTCCTGCGATTTATCGGAGAGATTTACCTTGTGGCGTTTATACCGTGAAATTTCTTCATTGGCTTCATCAGGTTTCTCCGCCTCATCCATCTTGCAAACAGAAGGAAAAGCTTTGAGCCATGCCATATAAAAGTTCTTATAAGCCCCTTCCAGACACTCTTCTCCTATCTGCTGATAGTAGTGCAAAGAGTCCGGTTCATCTTTATAACTGCGACAAAGAATATCCAGTGTCTCAAAAATATATATCTGATTTTTCAACTGAATAGCCAGTTGCAGCGATTCGTTAATATAGGTACGTTTGCTTGTCACATCATCGGACAAGTCGTACAAGTCAATATACAGCTCCATCCTCTGCTGTTTGTCGACGGAATTGTCTTGTAGTGTTTGCAGCAGGTGTTTTCTGGTCTGATTAATATCAATCTCCTGAGCAACACTAACTTGCAGACAGAAGATAATAAACCAGAATATCATTACAATTTTCATCAAGTAGTTTATCATATTCGGACAATTTGAAGAACTTGTCACTTATGTTGCAAATATAGAATAAATTGGAGGTTAGAGCAAATATATTTGTATTTTAACTGTCATGAGAAGTCTTTCTATGATTTCACTACAAGTAGGCGTTGGCGAAATTGATTCGTTTCTGAGCGGTTATGAATTAATTCACCACAGAGTAACACAGGGTATCACAGAGTTTAATCAGTTTGAAATCAAAAGAATAGAACTCCGTGATACCCTGTGTTACTCTGTGGTGAAAACTCATATCTTTTCCGTTATGAACTATAAATGAAGTATCACTCCGCATCCGCTATTTTTGAGAAAAAAGCTCTTTCCGTTCTTTCAGACCTCACGAAATCCCCTGTCCATCGGCGTTACGGCTGAAACTTCCAGTATTATAGTTGTTTCAGGTATCTTTCAGCTGAAATACCGATGAACAGGGAGTTTGGGAAAAGCTGAAAGACTGCAAGAAGAAAAAACACTCAAATGCATTGAATAACATCTGAAAACAAGCAGTGTTATGATCCGGAATAAGCAATGTTATGAATGATTACATTGCTTATTCTCATCCACAACAAGCTATGTAATTTCAGGCAAGTCCGATTCAGGCAGGCTGAATAGGTAAGAGGTATGTAAAAATAAAGTAATATACATGTACAAGTCCCCTTTTTGTACAAGTGATTTTCATCTCTGATTATCAAGATGCTACAAAGTATCAATTTCTTGTCGACAAGAAGTTAAGAGTTTGTCGACAGGAAGTTAACTTCTTGCCAACAAACTCCTAACTTCCTGTAAAAAGGAGAAATAGTAAATCTTCCGGTTTCCTTACACTGCATGAACCGCATGATTGGTAGGACGAATCGTATTAGAAGGCTAAACGCCCTTCTTTCATCCTGTTCCTTTAGCGTCTATATATCGGTGGCGTTGGATATATAGATGCGACACATCCGACATATAGATGCAACACGTCCGATATATAGATGCAACACGTCCGATATATACTTCCAACAGACTACAAGTATATAAAAAGAGAAAAGACTTTTTAGTTTCAAAAAATAGTTGTTCTTTTGCAGCCTCAAAAGAAAAAAGAGTATGAATAAGAATGTACAAGGGCATATATTCGCCCTGACTGCCAATATTTTATGGGGACTAATGGCTCCCATCGGCAAATCCGCACTTATGGAGTTTTCAGCCTTATCGGTAACTACGTTCCGCATGGTAGGTGCAGCCGCCTGTTTCTGGCTACTGTCTGCATTCTGTAAGCACGAACACGTGGATCACCGCGATATGCTGAAGATTTTCTTTGCTTCACTTTTTGCACTGGTGTTCAATCAAGGAGTGTATATCTTCGGGCTTTCAATGACTTCACCCATCGATGCCTCCATCGTAACAACCACACTTCCTATCGTAACCATGATTATCGCTGCCATTTATCTGAAGGAACCTATCACGAACCTGAAAGTACTGGGTATTTTTGTAGGAGCCATGGGAGCGCTGACGCTTATATTAAGCAGTCAGGCCACAAGCAACGGCAACAGCAGTATTATCGGGGACTTGCTTTGTCTGGTAGCGCAAATCAGCTTCTCTATTTATCTGACTGTGTTCAAGGGCTTATCGCAGAAATATTCTCCCATCACATTGAATAAGTGGATGTTTATCTATGCCTCCATGTGCTATATTCCATTCTCTTATCATGATGTGGCAGGTATTCAGTGGGCGGAAATTTCTACCGCAGCATACGTACAAGTGGGCTACGTAGTAATAGGTGGTAGCTTCCTTGCCTATATCTTCATTATGACCGCACAAAGGTTGTTGCGTCCCACAGTAGTGAGTATGTACAACTATATGCAACCCATCGTAGCTTCTATTGCTGCCATTATCATGGGGCTGGGTATATTCGGTTGGGAAAAAGGTGTAGCTATCGCCCTGGTATTCCTTGGCGTATATATCGTAACGAAGAGTAAATCGAAGGCGGACTTTGAGAAGGAAGGGAAAAAAGCGTGAATTAGCTACGAGCTACAAAGCTACAAGTGCCTTGCGGCATGATAGCGCAGCTACTTGTAGCTTGTAGCTCGTAGCTTTGTAACTAACTCTTCCTCATTTCTCCGAAATAGGTATCGAGCAAGCTCTTTGCCGCAACAAAGGAAGTGAGTTTGCCTTGAAGTACCTGCTGTTCTTTATCACTTAACATGGCTTCTATGGCCGGATTGTGGTAGAAACTATCGCGCAGACGCTCATTGATGCTTTCGTACATCCAGTATTTGCTTTGCTCGTTACGTCGATATTCAAAGTAACCGTTATCTTTCACAAAAGCAATATAGTCGTAAATCATCTTCCAGATTTCTTTCACACCCAGGTTATAGAAACCGGAATAAGTCATCACCTGTGGCGTCCATCCTGACTCGGGAGCAGGAAACAGATGCAGAGCATTGCGGAATTGCGATGCGGCCAGTTTAGCACGCTCCAGGTTATCACCATCTGCCTTATTGATAACAATACCGTCCGCCATTTCCATGATACCACGTTTGATGCCTTGCAGTTCGTCACCTGTTCCGGCCAACTGGATAAGCAGGAAGAAGTCGACCATAGAGTGTACAGCTGTCTCACTTTGTCCCACACCTACCGTCTCTACAAAGATTTTATCGAAACCGGCAGCTTCACAAAGAATAATCGTTTCACGCGTCTTACGCGCTACCCCACCCAAAGAACCTGCCGACGGACTGGGGCGGATGAAGGATTTTGGATGAACGGAGAGTTGCTCCATACGCGTCTTATCACCCAGGATACTGCCCTTACTGCGCTCGCTACTGGGGTCGATGGCAAGCACTGCCAGCTTACCTTCGTATTTTTCCAACACATGCAAGCCGAAGACATCAATAGAGGTACTTTTTCCGGCTCCAGGCACACCACTGATACCCACACGGATAGAGTTCCCTGAGTAAGGCAGGCATCTCTCAATAACTTCCTGTGCTAATGCCTGGTGTTCGGGCTTCACACTTTCCACTAAAGTAACCGCCTGGCTCAGCACTGTGACGTCTCCTTTCACAATGCCTTCTACAAACTCCGCTACGGAACGCTGACGCTTTTTAGGTTTCGGGCGGAGATAGGGATTGACAGACGAAGGTTGCTCAATGCCTGCATTGACAACCAATCCTTTATAGGATTCATCGTTTTCAGGATGTTCCATGATAAGATTTATGATTTCTAATTTATGATTTATGATAAGATTTATGATTTATGAAATCATAAATCTTTAACTCGCTTTGATATTCATCTCAACCTTAGGCTGCATCGGATCATTCGTAATCATCAGAATGCGCAGGTGGCGTTTCTTCTTGGCGATATTCCTCTTATCTATCGTCACACGCAAGCGGGTGGTTTCGCCCGGCTGCAACACGCTCTTCTTCAGACTTACTCCCAAAGCAGGATTGAACACTTGCAGCTTACTGATTTGCAACGGAGAGCGTCCGGTATTGGTGATCTGTATATCATGTTTCACCTTATTCTTCTTAGCCAGTTGTGTGCTCAGGTCTATATCTGTCTCCGAAAGACGGATTACCGGAGCATTCGCCTTGTCTGTATCGGTCATACCGGAGAAATCAGGCAGGAGAATAGCCGAAAGAGGTATCTCGTTTTCATCACTCACCTTGTCACCTGTGAAGCGTGACAAGTAAACTGATGCCTGTGTCAGTCCCAGGTCTGTCAGTTTCTCTGTGTTGAGAGTTAATGTGATAAGCCCTTTCTCACCTTTCTGAAGCACGTTCGGCTCCACTTTCATATCCAGATAGGAAGGCAGGTGCATCAACACCGGTTCATACGAACGGTCCGACAGATTCACTACACCTATCCGTATGACAGGCTTTTCGCCACGGTGAGTATCAGGGAAATCAATCTCATTTTTGTCAATACGTATCTGTCCGATAAGATAAGGATAGGTTTTCGTAAAGTCTTTTATCTCGCGCACCACCTCACCTGTAAAGTGCAGGTAAGCCAGATTGGGCTGCGCATTGGAATAAACAGCTATGGACTTATCAAAATGCCCCAATGCCTTAGCATCAAAATCGACAACGATCTTCCCCTTTTCACCGGGAGCAATGGGAGTTTGTGTCCACTGGGCTACGGAACAGGCACAGGAAGGGTCTACATCAGTAAGCACCAGAGGTTTATCACCCGTATTGGTAATGACATACTGCACGCTAACGGGGTGTTTCCATTCGATCTGTCCGAAGTTGTGAGTTTCTTTATTGGATGAAAAACGCGGTTGCGCCGTAGCAGTCAGTGCTACGGCGGCAAGCGCATATATACATATCAAGGTTCGTTTCATTCGTTTTCATTTTAGGATGCACAAAAGTAGGTGTTTTAAATGAGAGTTCCTAAAAGCAAGTTTTAAAATTTCTACTCCACCTCGACCTTCACTGATGCTGAATGAGCTGCATACTCGGGAGCGTAGGCACATTGAATAGTTGCCAGCCCGGCTTCATACTGCCCGCTACGGGCAACGCGGTAACTGTATTCCAACACATATACACCCTTGCTCAGACTATCGAAAAAGAAATTAGTGGAAGCATCTTCTATCTCCACATAATAACCTATTCCACCGTTCCAGCGATAACCGGAAAGTGAATTCATCGGCTCAAAGCAGGCACCACGCTGATCTTTCAGTTGAACGAAATCCATGGCACGGTCCAGACGTATCGTCAGACGGGAAACCACTTTATCACCTACCGCCAGTTGCGTGGAAGCGGTGATGGGTTGCAATTCTTTCTTTCCACCTGTCAAAGTACGCTCTACATAGAGTTTCTTTTCTACAGCCAGCTCACCACCTTGCTGTTTTACATCGGAAATAGGTGACAGATATTGTGCATAGACTGCCCCCCAGGCAATGCCTGCATCCCTCTTTTCCACAGTAATGGACTTGGCGCGCAATTCAGGACTACCTTCTGCAAAGCTTTCCTTGATATATCCCAATCCGGGAACTGTGGTCTTGGCAGGTGAGAATGTTTCCAGCACTTTATTACCAAGAACAATGCGTACATCACCACGTGATGCCAACAAGTCACTCCCCTGGCAAAGCAATGCATAAATAGCGTCTGCCGTTGCAACAGGTGAGTTCCAGCTTGTAGTTTGTTTCTGCTTCAGTAACCAGAGTTTCATTTCTTCCACCAATGCATCATTGCCTCCTGCCATCCTCAGGGCTTCCATTACCTCCACATGAACGGAAATAGGTTGTGCTCCCCAAAGGAAAGGTCTTTCATAGAAAGCAAAGTATGCACCCCGTTCATCAGTTTGCACCAGATGCTCTTTAATGGAAGCGATAAATTCGTTAGCCTCAGCCGTGCGACCCGCCTTTTGCAGAATGATAGCTGACTGCGCCTTAACTCCCATTGCATTCGAACTTAGGTTCTTGCCGACCATGGAGAGGAAATAGCGATAAGCGTCTTCATTGAGAAAAGGCACTTTCTCACCGGAAATAGCTATCAGATAGAGATACGTCATTGCCGGATATGAAAGGCTATTGATCTTCGCCCCGTTTTTCTCCGCTTTACGGATATTCTGATATTCCTGCAATGCCTGGCTATGCAAATAGTTAAAAGCACTTTGCTGCATGGAAAGAGCACCAGCAGAGTTCTTTTGTCCGGTGAGCAACGGCAAACGGACAAGAAGTTCGGTGATGTATCCCGTCATACTGCGGCTACCCGGCATACCTTTGTACCAACTCCAGGCGCCATCGGCATTTTGTAATTCCTGTAGTTTAGTAAGAGCGGTCATATTATTGTTCGACAGATTATTGAGATCGAACAAAGTAGCAATACGCGCTTGCTGTTCGGCTTCTGTAGTAGCTTCCAGCAACCACGGGCTCTCTTCGAGAAGGATATTTTTCACCTCCTGGTTTTTCTGTAACTGGCTGAAGAAGTTTTCTTTCTTACCGCCTTGCATGCGCCAACTGTCGAACACGGCTTTGATGCGCGGCTGACTGTTGGCAATGTAAGAAGCAAGGGAATTGGCATAATAAGCGGCTGCCCATGCTGTAGCATTATCTGTACGGGGCTGACTCAATACGGGCAATGCTTGTACTGCATACCAGGCGGGATTACCTGTAAATTCTACCGTTAGTCGGCGGTCAGTGGCCATGCGGCTGTTGTAATTGAACAGACTGTCCAAAGAGAACGTACGGGTTTCTTCACCACGTATCGGCATGGCAAGGGTTTCAGTAATGTATTCCTTATTGCTCAATACAGGCAACAAGTGCTGTTCGCCATCACTGAATGTGCCACCGTCAGCAATCATACGTACACCCAACATATCCTGTTTATCCGTCACTGTGAAACGGAAGCTTACAGGAACCGTCTTCCCGGCTTCTACCGTGAAAGCTTGGCGTTGAGTGGAAATCACTTTATCCGTCATCGGATCAAAGAGAATAAATTTCGTAGTTCCCTTCAAAGATTTACCTGTCAGATTGGTAATGGTTGCAGCAATGCTGGTCTTATCCCCTACCCGTACAAAGCGCGGCATATTGGGAGACAGCATGAAGTCCTTCGCTGTAACAGCAGAAGCATCCAACTGACCGGTCAACATTCCCTTTGTATGGGAATATCCGCGGAAATTCCAACGCGTCAGACTTTGTGGCATCGTAAAGGAGAAGGAAATCTCACCTTGTTCATTGGTGCGCAGTTGCGGATAGAAGAACGCCGTTTCGGCAAAGTTTGTACGAAGTTCGGGGGTATTGCCAAGTTCCGCATCGTCAGCTGTCTGTCCGGTTTCCTGCGATATATTTTTTTCAAAGATCAGACCTGCCTCTTTTTCAACCAATGCATCTGCCAGATCAGCAGAGGCATTGTCTGCCATAGCCATCGATTTAGTTCGCGGACTTGCCATTCCCCGTATCTGTACGCTTCCTGTTAAAGTAGATTTTTTCTCGGAACGATATCCAATTATCATTGCTTCATTCATACCTTCTCCCGAATAAAAAGTATCGTAAATAAATGCTGGAACTTTCCATACCTTCATTGGGAAATAGCAAGAATAAAAGGCTCCACCTACATATCCATAAGACCAATATATCTGAGAATTAAAACGGGGATAGTTCACATTAAAATTCTGACGATTGGGATACAGCTTATCCAAAGAAGCATCATACATGGTAGCAAGCATCTCAGCATCAGCCGGTGTACCTTGTGGTGTTTTTATCGTCAGACGCCACTCTTCTTCTTGTCCGGGACGCAACTTATCACGGAACACATCCCACTTCATCGTCAATGTTTTATCCGGCATACGCTTTTGCAAGTCGACCTTTTCAGAATAGAATTCACCACCCTTGACAAAAGCAAACAGGTACTCTATCCCGTCTCCATACTCCTCTTTATAAGGAACATCAAAACGAACAATAGAGTCGGATAATTGAAGCACCGTACTACTCAAACGCTTTTTACCGCTGAATACATCCAGCATAACATAAGCATCCTTATAAGAAGTCCCCAAACAGAATTGGGCAGGGTGTCCGGCATTAAACTCTGTATTACGTGCATAGAACCAGACAGGCGATTCTACAGGAGGGCGATTGTCATTATAAGAGAAGAGTACAATATTTTGCTTGTAATCAACATCCCTGCCCTGATCATCCTTGGCTGCTAATTGTAGTTCGTAAGCGCCTGAAGGTAAATTCTTCCATTCCGGCAACAATACTTCCACATTAGAAGTAAACTGTCCGCTGAAACGGACTTCCGGTTTTCCGTCTACAGTCTGTACCAGGCGGTACTCACCCTTCACTGCAACAGGTTGCATATTCAGGTTTCGCGCTACGAATGTCAGACGGATACTGTCATCCTTGCAGATATGCTCTTCCGTTTCGACAGACAAAACAAGTGAGCGGTTGCCTGCTGATAATGTGGTCACACTACTTTGCGTTTCACCAGCCTGATTGGTTACAAAGGCTTCTATCTGATAGGTATAAAAACCGGAATTCTCCCCTTTCACACCTTGCAGGCGGACAGGAATAGAGAACATTCCGTCATCTCCTATCATCACAGTACCGGAAGCCAGTGAAGTGGAACTCTGCCCATAAGATCTCCACCACGAAAACAGACTACGGGTTACAGTATAGCTCAGTTCCAATCCTTGCAAAGGCACACCATTAAAGGAACTCGCCGTACCTTTCACCTGTACGCTGTCTCCCACCTGATAGGAATCCTTCTGAGGATCAAAAACTATATCGAATGTAGGACGCTTGTATTCTTCCACTTGTACAAATGCCCGGCCATCAGTTTCATCAACTTCAATCGTGTAAGATCCATTCAGACAGGCAGCAGGCAGTACAAACTCTGTGGTAAACGAACCAAATTCATTGGTACGGACTTTTCTCTCTCCAATATCATTGCCATTCACATCCGACAGTTCCACCGTATAAGTTGCATTGGGAAGAACCTTGGCGTTATCTCCCTCTTGGGAATAAGCTATACCTTTTATATAGATAGTCTGTCCCGGACGATATATGAAACGGTCCGTCAAAATCTTCACTTCATCGAACTCTTCATTTGTGTCATTCCAAGCTCCATTAGAGTTATTATAAATACGCTGCAATGGCATTGCCGTATCAGTACCTTTCGTAGCACTCAATGCACGGAATTGCTTACCCCACGGCATTACCACCTTGCCCGAAGCATCTGTAGTTTTCTGCTCCAGCACCTCATTATTCTTTGTTCCGTAACTGGAATAGAAAGTAATCTGAGCATCTGCAATAGGCTTTCCTGTCTCAGCATCCAAAGCTACAATCTCAAAATCCTTATTCGACAAAGGCAAAGTCAGCACCTTGAAGCGGGTAAGATAGAGATAGTTTTCAGAAGTTTTACCTTTCTTGTCATCAGGCACAATCTGCATAACATAAACACCCGGTTCGCGGGGCATCAGCATGCTATATGTACTGTCTGCTGACTGGTAATTATCCGGACGCAACAAAGAGAAGTGTTCTGTCTTCACTTTACGGGCATATTTCTTATAAAAAGAGGAATTGATCTGTGGCATATCAGTTTCCTCTTTCAATAAAGTAGTATGAAACAGGTTCACTGTAAATCCATCCAGATTACAATGGGTCACTCTCAATTTCAAAGAGTCACCGGGGTAAGTAGCCTTACTTGCAGTCAGGTTAAGTTGAGGTTGCAATATGCTTTCTTTCAGTTCACGCAATGCGGATATGCGTTTGTAGTCAGGGTAAAGAGTAATAGCCTCGTCACAGGCGTGCAATGCTTCCGGATATTTACGTATGTTGCGGTAATAACGGGCTTTAGCCAGATACGCCTCTGCACATACATCACGTTTACCATAGTCTTTAATGATACGGTCTAATGCACGTAGATATTGGTTCGGTGCTTCGCTCTCACCTTCTTTTACAGCACGGGGACGAAGCAAGACATCCCCTTCACGGTTACGCCAAGCCATATAATCCAGCATAGTCAGTACGGCAGCATCTTCCCGATCAGGCATCTTCCGATAGGTATTTATCATCTGCCCATAAATACCCATAATGTCTTTCTTTACCAAAGAATCCGTATCAAACCACGAGACTTTCTGTAAAGCATCGATAGCACGTGATGCCAGCAAATGATACATTTCATGATGGTAGTATTCACTTGCATCTCCTAAAATCACAAAAGGAATATAAGTACGCGAAGATGTCTTCAATAACTCGGTAGAATCTTTCAGGGCTTCACCGGTATATTTCATTACCTGGTTCACAAACAAATTGGCACTCCACTCGCGAATATCCGCCGGTAGAGCCGTCTCTCCCAGATTAAGCGAAGTGCGTTGTTGCAATTCCCACCGGTTATTATCGGCATAATCGGCATAGATACTCGCCACCAGTGAATTCAGCACTGCACGGCTGACCGGATTTTGCTCACGCAACGCCCATTGTTCCAATCCTTTCAGATTGACATAGAAACTATCGGGCGTCAGTATATTCTGATATGTATTCCGGCACATATAGGCTTTAAGCATCTGCGGGGTATTCTTTTCGCGTTCCCCCTTCCGGAATATCTCATCCGTCAGTTTAATCACAGTTTGCGGCAAACTCTTTTCCTGTGCTTGCTCCACTTGCTTCCACAACTTATCAAACGACTGCGCATGCAGCACAGGCACACAGCCCCAAAACGCTGCCAGCAGCACCAAACTACAAATTCTTTGAATTCTTTCCATGGATACTATTCTGTTAGTCTTTGTACTAACAACAAAGAAAGGGAATAAAGTTTAAACAAAAGCTGTTTTTTATATAAAAAAGCTTTCAAAGGGATATAAAAAAAGCGAGAAATACGTTTTCAGGACGTACTTCTCGCTTCATAAAGTCTAGTTCAAATGCTTTTTTACTTCTTCAGGGTATAACCCATCATCAACATCTCATTCCGACCTACTTCGGCGAGAATGTTTCTCCATGTTTTAAAAATCTTTTTTTTCATAACCTTAAAAATTAAACTAATACCTAAAAATCAAATACACACTCATAAAAAGGGGTTTAATAAATTGTAGAGTAACCCCAAACGTGCTTATCAGCTTCGCTGATGTGCTTAAAAATTTTCTTTAACATTTTCATTTTGTTATCCTCCTTAAAAATCTTGTTATCCTATTAAAATCATGTTTTATAACACAAAAATAAGACCTTTGTTCGAAACTTCGAGCGATATATTATAGAAAAGTATGTTTTATAACATATTTCTTGATCTACATCAAAAATAAGAAGATTAGACAAGGAGAAAACAAGCAAGAATGGCAGGAAATGAAACGAATGACAAGGCAGGAGACAAAATGGCAGAAAAAGAGTGAGGCCGTTTCCCACTGGAAACAGCCTCACACAACAACATTTTACTTTTCACGATGGTGAAAAAAAGGACTAGTCTTCACAGAGTAGTTGTATCAATTCTATTAGCTTTAACTATTTACTCTTATTTACGGTAATCTGACCTTTCTTTGTAAGCTCTACAAGACTTTCAACTGTAAACTTCACAACAGATTCAGCTGTCAGATTTTCATGCAAGATACTACCTTCATTATCCCAGGTAATCATACCTGTAGTAGGGTTAATCGTCAAGTTACCACCAAATTCACTACCAGCATTCACACCGTAAGAGAATTTAAAATCAGCACTAGTCAAACCATATTTACCTGCATTTACAGCATTGATTGCACCATTCTGATAGAGTACTTTGCTCTCTCCGCCATTTTCTTTAATAGTAACCAGCTTAGAGAGGTCTTTGGTATCAGGTTCTGCAGGCAATGTTTGCAATGTAACCGGATCAATCGTTACCGTAAATGGAGTTACGAAACGTACTGTGAAGGTTGAAAGAATCTCTGATGAACCATTTGCACGATCAGCAACCATCTGAACTGAGTATGATTTACTTTCACCAGTCAATTTTCCATCCAAAGAAATCGCTTGAGTAAGATAATTGCCAGAAGAAATCGTTGCACCAGTTTGTACAGGAGTTGTAGGTTCAAGACGGAAATATATGCGAGTATGATTATTGGGTTTCGGCGCCAGTTCATAATCACTCAGATAATTCTCAAAGGACTCTCTCAAATTAGCTTCCAGTTTCCATTTATTATTTACCATCTTACCCTTAACAGTTGTAATACCATTCGGAGAATAGATATCTGACAATACAGGCTTCTTGCAATTATCAACAATCTTATATGTAAAGTGAATCAAGACATCACGATTCTTATATACATCCTTTGAAGGATAACGCAATGTAGCCGTAACTGTATTCTCACTCAAAGCAACAGCATTCGAAATATTGATATATGCTATTGCGGTTGCTGTTGCATCACCAAAGCTATAACCAGCAACTTCAACCCCAGTTATAGGATATTGCCAGTTCCAGTTTTGATAGAGTGTTTCAAATTGAGCCTTAGATAGTCCTAATTCTTCATAAATCTTAGTTGTAGCTTCTGCCCAATCAATCTGCTCTGTTACAGGAAGTTTAGAATACTCCACATCACCCAAAGGTATAGTTACTTCTAAAGGCGTAGTCTCTACACTTTCTTTTTCAACAATTTCAATCATAAAATAACCAGAAGCAATTTCAGTACCATTCACTTTAGCTACGGCATGGAACAATGGAGTTTTGCCGATAGCAGCTCTACCACCATTAGTCAACCATTCCTTATCAACGGCTACAACACCTTCATTTTTGGGGTCAGTCAATGTCACAAACTTCGATTGATCAGTAACTCCATCAGATCCCATCTTACTAACCTTGGTAAATTCATAAGTCGGTTCAAAACCAAGACTTACAAGACTCTTCATCACCTCTTTAGTTTCCCAAGCTTCTACCAAATCTTTCAATTTAACAGATTTGTTATATACTAATTTATAGTCTACTATTGCAGAACTCTTTATTGTAGTATAATAAGAAACCCCTGTTCCCAGTAAATGTTTCTTTGCAATACTAAAATCTTTCAAATCCTTAATATTAGCTACTGCATAGTCTGAAACAATTTCAGACATATTATCCTTATTGTATGCCTGTAAAGCAACAATAGCTTCTTGATTAGCGGCCAAGCTTGCCAAGTTATTGTTAGCCTTCACCACAAAATTCCAGCCACCTTTATCACCAGCTTCTTTGCTCACAATAGAAAGTAAATTAGTATTATCACCAGCAACACGAGTCGTTACTACACGATTAATGAAAGACCATTCTACATTTTTCACATCTGCATTATGAGGATTCAGGCGGTAAGTAACAATCGGAGTATTGGTAGCAACAAAATTCATTTTACCAGCAACTGTTTTATCGGGAACTAATATTGAATAAAAATCAATAACGCCCATACCTAAACCTTTATCTATGACTTGTGGCACAAAAGCTAGAGAACGCAAGGTATCAACTAACTTTATTTTAACCGGCTCGTCAGTACCAGCTACATTATTAAGAATCAAATAGCCGTTTTCTGTATCCCATATAGCAGTAACCGTCCCCTTTGGCAAACATGTTTCTGAAGTGACAGATTTACTTTCTGTACCATCAGGAGTAATAGTTACTTTTACCCAATAGCCAGCCTCTGCACCTTCAGTTCCAGGATAATAGTAGATAGTAGGCGCTGATACCCCCGGATCACCTTGGTCACCTTTATCACCTTGGTCACCCTTATCACCTTGGTCACCCTTATCACCTTGGTCGCCTTTATCACCCTGGTCACCCTTATCGCCTTGGTCGCCTTTATCACCCTTCTCACCACGAGCAGGTTTTCCTGTATCGGCACCATCAATATACCAATTACCATTATCACCGATTGTCACAACAGAACCAGGTGCACCATCTGCACCATTAGTACCATTAGTGCCATTAGTACCATTAGTCAAATTAAATGTCTTTCCGTTACTTAAAGTTACAGTAACTCCGGTTGCAGTAGATGATACATCTGTTATAACAGCACCATCCTTAATCTGTGCTTGAAGATCACTAACAAGCTTCTCAACAGCAGTTACTCGCTGATCTAAACTGTCAATGTCGTCATCGTAGTCTTTACAAGACGTAAATGTCCCCGCAGAGCCAACCATTAAAGCCCCGAACAGGATTGCACTTAGAAATTTTTTGTTCATAATAAAAAACTTTAAATTTATAAATTTAAAAAAATAAAGAATAATAATAGTCTAATCAATAATCCTCATCTCATTATATACCGTTACTTTATAGGTAACGGAATTGTTGAATAAAAAGAAAAAAGTATGAAAAAACTCCAGGAAAAGTCTTTTATTAGTCAAATAATATGTCGAAACATGGGAGAGATTACCTATCAAACTAATTTGTAAGAAAAGAGTACATAGAATAGAGTGAGAAAGAGGAATATTTGATAAAACCCACTAAAGAAAAATACAATATTTTACTGATATACAATAACATACACGCGACACATAAGCTATAAGAAAGGAAATAGGAAAAACAACCGGAGAAAATATCCCAGGAAATTAGCTGATTATTTGTATTTCTAGAACAGTCAAATATCAGCGTTTTATAATGAAACTCTATAAAATCCGCCCCAATCTTTAGCAGACAGCAGCATGCCCTTTCACAAAAGAGATAACTTCTTGATTGGCTTGATCTATCCTTTGATTTTGAAAAGGCTTCAAATAAGTTTCCGTAACCTTGATAGATGAATGTCCCATTGCTTCTGATATGATACCCGGATGTATTTCACAATGATAAGCCATTGTTGCCCACGTATGACGAATAGTATACGTACTTAGATGGGCATGACTTCCCATCCATCTCTTCAATACAGACAATTTATAATTGAAAGCCCTCAATGCCGATTGATATTCATGATAGGCCGTTTCAGTGCCTTCAGGACTGGATAAGAAAGAGAATAAGTAAGGAGAATTCTGATCTGTATTAGCCACCATCCGAATCAACCTCATAGCCTCAGGCGTCAACGCCACCGTCAATGGTCGACCGGTTTTCCGCCGACGGTATCTCAGAATATTATCCTGAATATCCGCCTTACGCAAATACACCAGATCAACAAATGGAATTCCCCGCAGCAAAAACATAAGTGCGAATAGTATCTTTGTTTTTTGTACATCTAAAGGCAAAGTGCCATTAATGGGTACTTTCTCCGTTTCACAAAGTAAGTTACCAATATCAGAAGCATCCAAAGATCTCCTCTGATCAGCACACACACTTGTATGCACATGTCTGAAAAGCCTTGGTATGTATAAGGCATAACCATTATCTACTGCCCGGTTATAAACCGCCCGGAGCACCTTCATATAAGTAGATACCGTATTCCAGCTACATCTTCGCTGGCGCAAATAAATTTCGAAACGTTTCAAAAGGTTCGAATTCAATTTGCAGAACGGTATATCCTTATTATTAAATGCAAAGAAAGAATTCCGCGCGCTCCGGTATACATGTGCAGTGCCCCACTGGCCATTTGCACGAAGTTCCAGAATAGTGGAGGATAGCATCTCCAATAATAATTTTTGTTTCATAATTGAATGTTTTTTGAATACAATTACTCTTTTTTTAAAGAATTATAGAAAAAAGAACAGCTTTATTTGCACATTTATGGAAAAACACTTATGTTTGCACCATATTTTGTGCCGTTACCTATAAAGTAACGGCATTTTTTTAAATAAAAATATCAAATAAAAAAAGCGGGGAGAATGTTCTAAAAAACATTCTCCCCGCTTTTAAAATCTATAGATATTTCTCTATTTCTCAGGTGTCTGTTCCAGTGTTGCTACCAGAAAATCGTAGAATTTAGAAACTGTAGGAATTAATGCACGTTCATCCGGTGAATGCGGAGAACGCAGTGTAGGTCCGAAGGAAATCATATCCAAGCCCGGACAATTAGCACCAATAATACCACATTCCAAACCTGCATGGATTACTTTCACAGCAGGTTCTACTCCAAACTGTTGCTTGTAAGACAGCTTCATAGCATGTAAAATCGGAGAATCCACATTAGGCTGCCAGCCGGAATATCCTCCACTTAGTTCTACCTTCATACCTGCCATGGCAAAACAAGCCGTCAAACTGTCTGCCAGGAATTCTTTCATCGTATCGCAAGAACTGCGTGCCAGAATACGTACTTCCGCTTTACCACCACCAATGATAACTATTGCCAGATTAGATGAAGTTTCCACGGTATCAGGCACTGTAGGAATCATACGCATCACGCCATCCTGACAAGCCATCAGCACATTAATCATATTGTCCTGAATTTCAGCTGGTACAATAGCTGCAGGAAGTTCAACCGGCTCTATCGTCAAAGTAATGCCACTTTCAATTGGAGCATATTCCGCATTGATTTGCGCCTCATATTCTTTAATATACTCTTCCAGCCCTTCCGTATCTTCCGGATTGAACACCAATACAGCACACGCTTCGCGAGGAATGGCATTACGCATATTTCCACCTTCGAAACTTGCCAGCTGAGAATCAAATTCAATCAGCACATCATGTGCCACGCGAGCCAAAAGTTTATTGGCATTACCACGTCCCTGATTTATTTCCAGACCGGAATGTCCGCCACGCAAACCTTTCAAGGTAATCTTACGGGCCACAGAATCAGCAGCGGGCGCTTCTTCCTTATATTCCAGTGTAGCCGTCAGGTCAATACCTCCGGCACAACCGATATAAAGTTCGCCTTCATCTTCCGAGTCAAGATTCAGCAAAATTTCCCCCTTCAGTGTCCCCGGTTTCAAACCGAAAGCACCATACATACCTGTTTCTTCATCCTTCGTAATCAAAGCCTCCAGCGGACCGTGCTTCAAGCCATTATCTTCCAGCACTGCCATGATAGCAGCAACACCCAGACCATTATCAGCTCCCAGAGTTGTACCTTTAGCTTTTACCCAATCGCCATCGATATAGGTTTCAATAGGATCTTTTGTAAAATCGTGAACAGTATCATTGTTCTTCTGAGGCACCATATCCATGTGTGCCTGAAGAATGACGCCTTTGCGGTTTTCCATACCCGGAGTAGCTGCCTTACGAATGATAACATTGCCTATTTCATCGACAAATGATTCCAAGCCCAAGCCTTTTCCAAAGTTTACAAGGAACTCTGTTATTTTCTCCATATGTCCGGACGGACGGGGAATTTGAGTCAGCGAATAAAAATGCTTCCACACATTCTGTGGAGCTAATTGCAAAATTGTACTCATAACGTTTAAAAGTTAGTTTTCGCAAATATACATTTTTATTCTTAAACCATGCAATAAATACTGTATGAATTAAATCTATCAAAAAAGTATACTTACATTCAACATTTTATTTTTTCTTTCTGCAATGCCTCTTTCAACATTACTTTATCCAGCAGTTTCTTCTTTGATTGGATCATACGTAATGCACACCGCCTCACCACATTCGTAATAGACCCACCGGAAAGCTCCATTTCCGCTGCCATAGTTATCAACTCTTCTGCATCCTTTCCCAACCATTTCCTTGGAAGCATATTCCGCCATAACTCAGCCCGTTGTTCCTCCGTCGGCATCGGAAAATAAATCACCGACTGGAAACGGCGGGAGAATGCCTCATCTATATTCGAGCGTAGATTTGTAGCCAGAATGACCATGCCGGGAAAATCCTCAATCCGTTGCAGCAGGTAAGCCACTTCCTGGTTAGCATGCCGGTCATTGGATGTATTGGTGGATGTACGCTTGCCAAACAAAGCATCCGCTTCATCAAAAAACAGAATCCAGTTCCGGTTCTCGGCAAGGTCGAATACCTTTGCCAAGTTCTTTTCCGTTTCGCCGATATACTTGGATACAATCATGGACAAGTCTATCCGGTACACGTCCATCTCGTTCTTCTTGCCCAAAAGAGTCGCAGCCAATGTTTTTCCCGTACCCGGAGGCCCATAAAACAGCGAACGGTATCCAGCTTTCAGAATACGGGACAGTCCCCAATCCTCCATGACAGTCTTACCGGAGGAAATCCATACATTGATTTCTTCCAATTCGGTAGCTACCTGATAATCCAGTACCATATCTTCCCATTCCAGCTGAGTGGTAATGCGTTTGGCGGGAAAGCCGATGTTATAATCAGGTTTATATTCCTTGTCCAGCAAGACACGGCTTAGGAATTCTTCCGATACACGCAATTGCCCACTGAGAAAGGGTTCACTTTCTCCGGCACCTTCCAGACGGAGGATATTCTTTGTGTAGAACCAGTGATCCTTTTGGAAGAACCGGATCACCCCTTTCCGTTTTTCCGTATCTTCTCCGGCAAGGATAAAAGAGGCAGTCTCACCAGTTGGCAGAAAACCTCCATGTGACAAGCCTTTCCAACCGCCGAATTCCGTATATTGTCGGTCGAAGTTCTTGTTTTGTACAAAAAAGATGTCCAGTATCTGCGGACAGACATGCGGCATCAACGCCAACATGACCACCATCCGTTCGTCAAATGTCAAGTCAGGAATGCCAGTCACCTTTTCCAACCATCCGTTTACAGGTGGTTTTACTTCTTCCAGCGAGGAGTATTCACACTCCTGTTGGAAATAAAGCTGGATAGAAATAGTCAGAACTTGATTGAACCATCCGATAAATTCATTCATAGACTATTCTTTTACAAGCTATTCGCTCTGGCACCCATTACGTCTGCCTCATGTTCCAAACCTATATTGTCGTTGACCGGCATACCACCCACTTCCGTAGTAGGTTCAACACGTCCTGCCAGCTGTTGGGCTACATGCCATGCCTCATGGGGCAGATGCCTCTCTTGGCCGGGTGCCACATGGATGTCCGTTCCTTGCGTATAAGCTAGTGCCTGGACAGTGGCAGGCTGTGAAGAATTATAATGTACCTTTACATCATCCATTGAAAACCCCGAAAGACTTTCGACCCCAGCTTTCAGATTATCAGGCAGACCGGTATTATTCGGTTTCTGTTGGAATACAGTATCCGCTTTCATTTGCAAGCCCTCTTCATCGTCTTCCGCACGCTGAACAGTAGGTTCAAATTTACCCTGCAAGGTATCTTCTTCCTCATCAGACTGTAACTGGGCAGTTTTCATCTGAAATCCTTCTTCATCCTCTAAGCCAACACGTTGCAAAAGCGTGTTCACCATACGGTTATCAACAAATTGTAATGCACCGCCGCCATCCTGCTTTTGCTGTATGGTACGTGCTACTTTTTCCTGATGTACTTTCTCTGCTTCCATACGATTTCTTTATTTAATATTCAATATCAGAACTCCTGCTTCTCGTGCCATTTTACTTGTATATATTTCTTCAGCCACGGTAAACGTATCTGCCGGAATCCCCAGGGGATGGAATCGAGTAGGATGTCAAACGCCTTGTCGTCCACGGTAAGTACCCATTTTTCGTCCTGTTCCTCCAAGCGACCTGTACGGGTAACAAAGCTTTGCAGAAATCCTTTCATCGATGTTCCGTTCATCTTGGACCAGTGCGCTTTTACTGCCGATAGTAAGCTGTCAGCGATTTGTTTTTCCTCGGCAGTCAGTTCCAGCCGTTTTGGCAACGGGATATGCATCGGCAACCCAACAAGCAGACGATTGAACACCAATTCTGTTTCCCGGTATTCCTTTTCTTCTTGGTAAGTGAGGTATTGTAGCAAGAATATGGCACGAATTCTTGATTTCGTATCTTTGATATCTTTCCTTGCCTCGTTCAGATAATCGAGCATACTCAGCAATCGGAGAAACCACGCAGACAGCAGACAGAGACCTGCATTATCAATAAAGAATATTTTAGGGTCAGACATCGGTTCGCCGGTTAACCAATTCTTTTCCTCTTCCGGCATTAATTTTTCACTTATCATATTCACTATGTTTTTAAATTCATTTTCTGTTTTTTCTTGCAGGATAGGAAGTGATTTCACAAATGAGCGGATTTTCTCTTCCCTGCTATTGTACGCCCATTCTTCCGAAGGATTTTCAATGATATAGGTTGCCAGAGCCGTCTCTAAATGTTCCTTTTGAACCGGATAACTTATCAATATGTAATCCATAACTTGCTGCAACAGTTCTGCTTGCGAAAGAGACAGACTTGCAACCAGCCGCAGCCATTCTCCGGTATTCATCCATTCCAACCATTTATCTGTATGCAATGTATTCCGTACCACAGACTGACGAATGTAATCCAACAGTTCTTTCGGTCGGAAGAAGATATGGTTGTAGAGCATTCTTTTTCGTACACTTTCCGGCAAAGTATTGTCTGCAATCCACTCTATCGGTAATCGGGCTACGTTTTTACCGAACAGGCGGGAAATGAAATAATCTTCCATTTGTTCCGGCGTTTGTTTTTTCCAATTTGTTTCCCTTACCCATAACAGCAATACTCTGGTTATATCCGAAGTAAATATCCGATCATTGGCGAATCGGCTGAGCCAGCCTGTCAACCGCCTGAAATCATCAGGATATTCAAATCCTGCAATGGCAGACAAAAACAGACTCAATTGTCCCAGTATGGTTATATCCGATACATCGACAATCCGTTTTATCAAAACCAGATCAGCATCCTTCTCCAGCCATGCCAAAAATTTCTCCGGATACTTTTCCAGAACGGAAACAATATGATGACTGAATATGGTATTGCTTATATTCTTTTGTAACAATACATCAGCAAACTCGTCCTCCCGTACATCTTGCCATACCTCCATTTCCAAGTCAACAGCCAGATTGACCGGTAAATTCGTCCATTCCGTATCGCTTTGGAAATCAGTCTTTCCGGTATAGACAAAATACAAATGAGCCAGGAATTTTTTTACCACCTCCTTTTCCGTTAAGGATCTTCCACCTAATGTATCTCTATCTTGCATAAAGAACAGCAATGCTTCAGAAAGAGCCGTTGAAAGAAGCCTGTCATTTCCGGTAAGGAATGGAATCCTATCAGCTTTACATTGCAGCCATTCAATCGTTTCCGACAATACCGCTGCTTGACGGAAGTCCGCTTGTGCCACGCTTTGCAGAAGAAGAGGGGCTGACAAATAGGTTGCAACAAACATTACAGCCTTGCTTTCTTCGGGTTGCCTACGTAGCAGACCTACCCATTCATGTACTTTTTCGACAACCATTCTCTGTAACAACTCACGCTTACCATCTGTAGAAATGGTAGCGTCTTCCAGCCAATCGGTAAAGCCATTTCCAGCGCTCCAACGGTTTTCCAACAGTATGGGAAGGATGTCGGAATCTTTTTTGGTTTTCCGTACCCATTCCTCAAACCTTACTTTTGCAGGATTCCCGTTACCGGCCTCGATAGTCATCAGCAAGTCCAGTACTGCTTCCATATCATCATATTCCTCATTCCTGGTTTCTGTCTCCCTAATACTTCCTTGAAATATCTGTTTAATGACAACCGGTATATTTTCCTTGCCAAACAATGCCATAAGAAGTAAATAAAGAATTTCTCTCGCAGTGCCCTCCATCTTAATTGACGATTGGGAAACTTTTGCCAGCCATAAAACCATCTGTACCTTCAGTCCGGATGTCCTATCCTTCAAATATGCTGAGAGGGCCTGTTCGTTAGTTACCAGCCAATCAAACAGGGATAACAATTCTGTAATATGGGATATACCGTTCATCCGCACAACCGACTGCCTGATAATTTCTTCTAAAACGGGCTCACTTATTAAAGTAAGTGTATACTCCAATACTTCATGCTCGTGTAACAGCCATATGGCATTCTCTTCATTTTCTATGGATTGCTCCAAGAACAATGCCGTCATTCTACGTTTTACAAGTTCCGGTATACTCTTGTCGGCTAATATCTGTCGAAGTTTCAGAATGTCAACACGTATTTTACCATTTCCTGCATCTTGCTTCCAAACATCTTCCGACAAGTACAATTTTTCAGATAATATTTTGATAGAAGACTCATTACTACCACTTGAAATCTCCTGATAGAACTGATGCAGAAGTTGTTCGATGCGTTCCGACTCCGAAAGACCGCAGTGTTCGTTTTCTATCCAAAGTAACACTGCTTTGCAAAAAATAAAGTTAAACTGAGTTTCGGAAATCCCTTTTAGCCATTCTGTTTTCGATATATGGTTCAGTAGATAGGTTCTTACCTGGTCAACCACTTCCATCGCCATGAAAGAAACGGAAGAAAGCAGACGGTTGAGAAGATCAGTATCAACCATATTAGCTATAACACTAAGTAGAGCGTTGTCTTTGGCAGCCTCCGATTGTAACCAATCCATCAGTATTTCCGGCTTTTCCTTTGTCAGTAGTCTGAATAAACTTCGTTTGTCCGCTATACTTTTCTGCGTATCATTTAGATATTCTGCCACCATTTCCATATCTGTAGAATATGCCGTTTGCTTCCACCCGGAATCCAGTTTCTCTTTCGGACTTTCTCCCGCCATCGGCAGACGAAGTAGAGAAAGTTGTAAAAAGATACGATACAACTCCCGGTTTAAATATCCGTCATACACAGGTGAACCGTCTGCATAGTGCGGCTGGAGGTCATAGATAGCATTTAATACATCCCTATAGTAATCAGTCCCGAAGACTTCAAGCAGGAAGTTGACTGTCAGTTCTTGTTTGGAGAGGTAGAAAGAGTAGTTCCGCTTACGGATGAATGTGAGCAACCGATGGTGCAGATGACAGATAAAATCTCCTTTGCCTCCGAAGATAGCAATCCCGTTAAAGGGATAATAATTGATAAGCCATTCATACAAATAATGCCAGTATGGGGGCAGATCGACTTCAGCATGTTCTTCTGTTTCAGTTTCCATTATCCGACGGACGGACAGCGTATCGAGTAGTTCCGCCATACCTTGCAGCCTGTTATCATCAGTATCCTCATGAATGAAACGCACGGGTATACCGGGTTTCATCTCCAGAAGTATTGCAAGGAAACGACGTTTCTCGTGCAAGCCGAACGATGACGTGGAAAGCAAGTCGGCATAGAGCCGAATAAGAGCCTTGTCATCACTTGTCTGCCATAACAGACGGCGCAAGGCGTGATTTTTTTTCATACAAAGAGATACGATACTCTCTGCATGAAGTGCCTGTTGTGAAACGGCCCAATCCAATTCTTCCGTCAGGCCGAAAGCACTGTCGTCCCATTCCACCTTCTGATAACCGTGTTCCAGATAGAACAGTAGATTTTCCAGGCGCGAAGCATCCGTCTTTTTCCGTTCGCTCTCTGTCGGTATGCCCCATGAAGGCAACACTTTCAGCAGTTCCGCTTTGAGGCGCCGGGGAAACTCACGGTAGAAGTCCTCCTCGAGGATACCACCCAAATCCAGTTCCAACAATTCTATTTCACGCAACACCCTGTCCTTATCCAAAGGAGAAAAGCATTCATCCACCGTTTTTTCAAAACAGTTACGGCAAAAGCCATCCCAGTCCGCATACAAGTCGTGTACGAACCGTTCGTCCGCAGCAGCGAACTCAAACGATATATGGTCAATTCGTATCATCCAATGTCTGTATTTCTACCGCTTTGCCCAGCAACTCGTATATGACTTCCAGCAATTGGGCGCTGTAATCCGCCAAGTCACTGTTGGTCAAAGCCCTCATTAATAACTTGTAACAATGTTCAAAACCTTGCATACTTATCTCATCCATCCAGTATATCCGGCCTGCCAGGTGAGCGGGAATAATAGAGCGCAATAATTCCCTGCACATCTCCCTGAAGCGCGGCGAGTGGAAACGAAGCGTCCACATCGGGAGCACAATCAGTAGCCGGAAAGGTTCCGTTTTTCTCACCAATACCGGTTCCAATACGTAAACCGTTTCACACTCCCGGTTCAATTCCAGTAAATATCTCCGCAGGATGTTCGCCAGCGTATTCAACCTCTTTTTGTCATCGGTACGTCCAAGATTGGTCCATCCGCCTTTCTCCTTATTGTGGAACACCAACAGATACTCATCCTTTTTAGCTTCTACAATCCGGTAGTTACCAAGAGAAATGCCGTGGCGGAATAAGTCGCCGCTTATTCTATTCCGGTTGAATATCGGCAATTCCGCTCTTAACTGACTATATTCTTTATGCTTTCCTTCCTCATCCGTTGCCAGTTGCTCATAAGTTACGGTCGTCACGTTCTCCGGTTCCAGTATACGTTCATCAATAAGTAGAGCATCCAGTCGGTCCGCCAGGGGGCGGCCGGGTTTCTTCTCTATCAGTTGTAGATTATGCCCGGGAAGAACATTGCCCACGGTATGTTCCTCGTTTCCGTTAATGCCCAACAACCTACAAAACCACTCCTTCGCTATGGGGGCGTTATGCTCTCCCTCCGACATCGTAATGTCCCGCGCCTTTGCTCTATTTTTTATCAGATAGGCAACATGGCGCAAGAATGACATTCGCCGCCCAATCGTCTCACTCTCCATTTCACCATAGCAGTTTGACTCTTCCAACCATTCGGGCTGGCTCTCTACCCCGTACAGATGGTCAAGAAAGTCCAGATAACGACTTTTCAGTGCATAGATATTCCGAAAGGAAGAATGACAATCCATGTCTTTCTCGTCAATGGAAAGCACGTTCGGAAGTTCCTTCACTTCCTGCAATCCTTGTTGTATTGTTCGGTCATACAGTTTCAAGTATGCCTCAAAGGAAGCATGAGTTTCCTGTCCGGGTGAGAGACGGTAACATGCGGGGAATTCTCCGGCTATGGGGGAATAGGTGAAAATGTTGCGGTATGTTCCTGTCATATTTCCCCAGCCAATTCCTTTTATGTCGCTTTCATTCGTGCTGATACGCCTCTGAGCATAATAAAAGGTTTTCAGATATCTTGCGAACTTCTCCATATCGACTCGCATAACAGAGCGCCCCTGACGGATACGCACTTTCAGTTCTTTCTCCATACATGGAATTTTCAAGCTGAACCCTTCGGAGAAGTCGGTCTGTGGCTTTCCATCCTTCATCAGGTAGCAGGTGCTGAACGACCGGATGCCTTCCACCTGACAAAGTTTCTTATATAGCTCATATTCGGTATTCTTTTGCATGGGGATTACCACACGCACAATGCTTTCCGACCCTTCCAACCACTCTTCGGGTGACAAGCCAGAGGTTTCCAGCCCTTCCGGTGCACAGACGTACACTCCGCCGGAAAGATAATGCAAGATGGTTTCATAGAGCTTCGCCAGCACAATAGATGCATCTTTGCCCGGCTCTATCTCAAATTCTGCATGAAATTCCAATTCTGCGGACCGTACGATGATTACCTTGTCGAGGTATTCGCACAGATTACGGTGGCTGTTGTAAATCTTCGCAACCTGCTTTACCACCGTTTTTCCGTTATCCTCTTCTTCAAAGGGGGAAAGAGCAATCTTGACAGTGTAGCCGCCGGTTGCCGCATTACATTCCACCCATACGTTTTCCAGTTCCGGAATGCGGGCGAAGAACAGTCTTCGATAATCCTCCGGTGTAACAGGGGCAGTGGTATACACCTTTTCGGGTGGAAAGAGTCCGAAACGTTCAGGTTCGAAGATTCCATCTTCCCCGGTCAAGTAATCCACCGTACCGAAACCGAGCTTGTAGTCCATTTCTGTCAGCGCATAGTTGGCGATATCTGCCAGAGTCACCCCGGGATCATGGGCATTGAAATCCGTCCATACCTTTCCCGAGAGGCGGTGCACTTCTTCAAGCGTCTGCCTTTGCAGGTATGAGTACAGATTTTCGTTTTCCGCCAACTGCCTGATATAGGGTCCATTATTGTCTTTTCCCATCAGCTTATCCTTTATACATTTCCACCACTCGGCAATGTATCTCACCGGATGGGAGTTGCTTTTTGGTACGCATTTGCAGGTATATATTCTTTTCCCGCATCTGCCAACGGAAGCGGACGCTGCCCGTCCATCCCCACCAGTGCTTCTGGGGTGATTCAATTCGCTGTTGCATAAAGTTAAGCCAAAGCGCGGTAACACGTGTCAGTTGGCAAAGCCCCGTACCCTGTTCACGAAAAGAGGCATATACAGAGTATACACGGCAACCGAAACCTTCACGCGACACATCGATTGGCAGATCATGCCACTGTTTGTCGGCAGGGACAGTCAGATAGCCTTCACCGCTGGGTGTGATTCCTCCTCCGCCTGTCGTCCGGTAAGCCGTTGCGGTAATTTCGTCTTCCACCTTCAGACTACCATACAATACTATCGATTTGTCTTGCGATGCTTCCATCACCGCTTCTCCCTTCGCATTCCTGACAGTCAGCTTCTTTTCGGATGTGACAGCGAGAGTCCATGCGGGCATATCCACTTCTGTGAGAGGTTCTTCCGTGTAAAGCCCGATATCCAAGTGACCGGCTTGTCCAGGGAAAAACGCCCATCCACTGGGGGTTCTCATCACCTGTCCATCCTCCACAATGTTCGACACGGAATCTATCAGTTCAGCAAACTGTTGTTCTGTGGGTACATCACCTTTCTGAAAGTAGCTTTTCAGCACACTTCGGTTGCGTCTGTTATTATTCATTTCCATAAGCCACTATCCTATTATGAAGTTACTCCCGACTTCGGCTTTCTCTATGCCGTCGTGGGGAGAAAGAAGTTCTATTTTTATTACCGGAAGCAATACATTCCAAGGGTGCTTGCCTTCGAAAGTGAAGTCCACGGTATCAACATCTATACGCGGCAAACTCTTACCGTTCACTTCCAACGTGACCAGCCGCATCAGATCCTCATGATTCACCATTCGGGTATGAAGTTCCTTGTAGGAGTAACGTTGCCTAAGTATTGGAATTTCTTTTTTCCGATACCACGGTGCGATATAGTTCTGTGCCAAAACGACAAGTTGCCGGACTGCCTTGCCTTTATCCGGCACGCTGTCCCACAGGATTGCCTTGCAGTGAACATTCACACGTTCGTAAACGGGATTAATTACACGCAAAGAAGCAAACGGAGATGCATATTGCCGGACAAGCTGCTGTATTTCCGCCAGTTTCCATGCCGGAGAGAGGAAATAACGGCTGTCTTCCGCACGGCTGAATACCACCAGGCATATTTTCGATGCTCCCTTATTCTGCGGGATGGGAATGCACTGTATCTTATCCACTTCGGGGAAAAATTCCAGCATAAGATGCTCGTAGTCCTTTATCATGAGGGCACGATGACGGTTACTGATGCGTGAACTTTGTCGCACAGCCAACTCAGTTGCTGTTTCGGCAGGCTTGCCTCCGAAGCCACTCAAGGGCTGGGTGACACTTTCAATCCGTTCATCCAGTTCCTTTATACCTTGTATCGTTCCGGCAGGCAACGGAGTACCATCTCCATTTTGGGAGATGAGACGGATACAGTTTGTCCGGATACCTCGTACGGCAAGACAGGAAGACAAGTCGCCTGTCACGGCGGCACGTATCCATGCCTTGCCTTGTTTATCCATATGGCTGCCGCTTATTTTCTCCGGCAACTTGATTTCTATAAATCCGCTTTGCGTTAGTCCTAGCGTTTCTTCGGCAAGGACGGATTCTATGGTAATGGGATGCCATTCATTTCCGCTCCAATATTCCCATGCCAAAGTTACCTGCCTGCCCGGTTGCGGGTCATAGAATGGGATCTTTTCCTGAGGTAATACCATATCGAAGTACAACCGCAGGTTCTGCTCTCCCAGTGCGTGAAGTAAACCGAAATACAACAGATTTTCAGCCGGGACAGAAGGCAGAAACGGTTGCTTCTCTCCTTTAGCGATGGGGAATGGTTCCTGCCGGGATAATGCCGTAATACGACTTAGTCGAATGAACGAACGTTCCATATCACTTAAAGTCGTCTCTTCCGTAGCGATATAGGAAAGTTCTACATCCGCCATCACAGGAATAACCGGTTCGGAAGGTAAGTCTTTACGTTTCTTTTCCTTACAACCACTGTTGTGTACCATCGTTTCAGAAAATAAGGTGCGGTAGGCTTTTGTGCCAAAGCCGATGGAAGGGGCCCCCAAGGTGATACGGAAGAAACCGTCTTTGTCACGGCTGTATTCGTAAGGAACGGCAGCTTCATCGCTGGAAATGGATTGTGGCTGCACTGTAAAGCTAAATACCATCTCGGCAGGATTCAGATCTCCGTTTTCATTAAAGCTGAATAGCTTTTGCTCATCACCGCATTTTTTCCACCTGCCACCTTTCTGGTATTCGGTGGAAACTTTGAACTCGTCCGCATTGATTCCGTATTCCTTATATATTTTGTTGAATTCTGCTTCAGTTCCGGGTAGCTTCTTCCATATGCCTTTCAAACGGACTTCCTGCAAGTTTTTCAGGCTCATTTCTTCGTTACCGAAAAGAAAACAGGCGCCACACTCTGCCTGTATACCGAAGGGGTGGAAGGGCTGTGTAGTATCTACTTCACCCTGATCATTATAGAAGCTGAAGTTGCGAATACCGTTCACTTCCGTCTTTATTTCCACGCTGTCGAAAATGAGTTGTTTTGCCCACTTGTAAGAACAGCTCGCATTATCTGTCAGGATACGGATGACAGGATATTCTGTTGTTGTGCCATGCACTTCTTCCATACAGGATGCAGGAGCAACTGCATCGTATGCCAAGCTGAAGCTGAAACATAACCGACCGGATTCAATATAACACTCGCTAGTTTGCTCCATCCAGCCTTCCGCTCCGCTCAGTTGTAGGACAAAACCTTTTGTATTGTTGGGTATAGAACTATCGGCTGTAAGGTGGAAATAGATACTAATATTCCGTTCTCCTTCGTTCAACACAAACATAGGGGACTCCACTTGCCAGCCTATGCGTAATTCTTCACCATGTGTGAACAGGGTTTGGGCATCGGTTGTATCTTGAAGTTGTATAGTTTGTTTATAGAGTTCCAAAGCTCCTCCACAAGAAGGATTGGAAAAACCGTACAGTGCATCCGCTTCCACACACTGCATGGGGCTGATATATTCTTTTTTTTCAGTCCGATAAATAAGTTCTTCTCCTGTGGCATTTTGGCCGGCGGGGAATGACTCATCCTTAGGCAAGGTAAAACCTCCGAGACCTTCTGTAGGTGTGATAATGACGTAAACGTTGTCTTGTACCGCCTCCTGTGGTGTGGCATGCAGGATATCCTTACGATAGAGTTCTGGCAACGTGGCAAGGCGGCGGTTGAAAGCCTCAGCAATGCTACCATAGTTTTTCAGATAGACAATGAGCAGGGACAGTGCAGGATTCATATCGCCACTGTCCTTTATTTGATTTAGATAGTAATCGACATTCTCCTGAATAGCGGTCACGGTGCGGAGCATCCGGTAATAGTTATTGTTTCCATCTAGATCATCGGCAGACAATGACTGTTCCAGACGATCCTTCAACCAGCGGGCGGTTTCAGCGGCAAGGCTGCTGTTATTTCCTGCTTGCCAAGTGTTATGCAGATAGCTGTCCAACCGGGTTATCCATCGGTCGATGTCATGCCGCAATTTCTGAACATAAACAGTCTGCATGGCTGTACCTTGCACATTAGCAAAGTTATTGCCATAGTCCGACAACTTCTTACGGACAATGTCGACAAATACGGTCAGCACCTGATTCTCCAGTAGGGGGCGCAATATGTCCTCCTCTCCGTCACCATAGCGTGGAGAAGCACCTGCCTTGATCAAACGATGTAATAGCCTATTCCAGTCGCTTTCCAGTACCGGAAAGTCGTCCAGCTCTGCACAGTCTGTTTCAAAGTCCATGCAGAGCATACCTTTCAGTTCATATGGCATTCTTTCTATCATCATTTCGTCCTCTTAAACTATACAGTAAAACCCGTTCAGGCTGGTTCCCATTTACTCCAACTCCCATTTAGCCTATATATATCATATCACCATCACCTCCAATAACCACTTATCTCCCGCACTATCTGCAACTATACAGATAGCTTAGTTATATCTCACCTGCGCTCACAATCGCATAAAGATGATTGCTCATCAACACCCACACATAAACTTTCAGACCTATCTTCGTTCAATCTTTGCATTCAATCGAATTTACGACCCGACTTACATTGTTTGTTTTTACTATATTATTTCAGATCAAAAATCCTGACACCAATGACCATCAAATTACAAACTCACCAAGACGGACATTTAACGCTACAGGAAAACCTCAGTATAAAAGAACAAACTCATTATTATATATTCTGACTTCATATTCAGTATTATCCATGCTAATATCTGAGAGATCCAGTCACTATTTTATGTTCCTCTTGTCGTCAACTTGCAAATGTAGGGCTACATATTATTTTTATCAGATTAAAAATCTGACGGAACAAGCCTTACCTGCTTAATAATATTTACAACATATCAAACATTACTTCCAGATAAATAAATATGCTTGTAATCAGATCAATAACATCCTCTGTAATAGACAAGTTAAATTACAGGATAAAATGTATCATCAGTTCTTCTTACTACTATTTGGCTCTCTAAGGTCCTATTACTACCAATTAGCGTAGAGTAGTCCAGTTCTCTATTTAATCTGCCTAAAGTCCAAGTTGCAGGAAAAAACGTAGACTCTTCATTTTTCCATTTTTCACCATTAGACCAATATGCTCTCCAAGGCATATAGTCCTTCTTTATGCTCCCTATATCTTCAAGAGGACCATCTTTTTGACGAGAAAAAAGCAACTCGTTTTTGCCCCATTTTTCTTGCATGGATATTAACAAATGCCCTCCTACTAACTTCTCATTTGAATTTACCTCACCTGCAAGATGTGGAAAACAATTAAAATACTCACTTAACTCTTCTGTTTTGGTAGGAGCTATATCTGAATTAAGATATGAAATTATGTCGTTAATTAAAGAATTATATTGCTTTATTGAATTGGCTGATATTGGTAGTCCATCTCGTACAAGTTGTGCTAGTCTCCTTACTCGTAATTCTTTTATCATTGGATGTCCGCGAGTTTGATACCAAACTTCTTCTCTATTTTTAATATATTTCATGATATCCGAAGTATTGCTTAGGTAATACCCCTTGTTATAATTATCAATACCTATACAAAGATTATTCCATTGATCATCAAGCCAATCTTTTGTCTTGGGATATACAACTCTTTGAATTATAGAATTATAACAACTTATCTGATTATCTATTGTTGCTTGCAAAACCTTTCTTTCTGCATTTATACCACAAGTTTGTTTGTTGACAGACCGTATTGTTCTTTTTTGCATCATACTACTCCCTCGTTTATCCCCCATTCGAAATTGCTGCGTTCTTTTCCCATCGACTTGGCGTAATACCCGACTGATGATGTCTTTATGTCGTTGATCTGTATACATAGTTGCTCATTTTTAATGTTGTTGCTATTTTATCTGTTTACCTCACTTATTGCATATGAGGTACGTTTTATAGGAAAAGTAAAATACTTCATACTCGCAATCTATTAGTAAATATTATAAGTCATTATTAAATCCACACATCATGCATCATATACTTGTCCCTTCATTAAAATAGAACGGATAAACCATATTACTTCGATTATTCGTCCTCACAATGGTATATACCAGCTTTATCAGCAGCACCCCTTCCTCCTCCCTTTTTTCAAAGGAAACTTCTTCCAGCGTGATGCGTGGCTCGAAGAGAAGGATTGCCCTTGTGATGTCATTCCGCATCTGCGTTACTATTTCCGTATCCATCACCTCAAAAGTATACTTACGGAGCGGACAACCATAGTCATAGCGGTTTACCCGTTCGCCGGGCGATGTACTCAACAGAACATACAAGCTTTGCTCAATATCCTGCTCATAAGCCACCATATCTACACCGTCTTCTGTCAGCGTAGGCGGAAAGCTCCAGCCTTTGCCCAAAAAGGCATCGTTGTCTAATACATTGTTCTTTTTGCTCATATTCTTTATCCTCCTATCATCACTGTTGGACATCCAATGACTATTGTGCCACCATGCGCGGTGCTGTCACCCATACGAGCTGCAGGTCTGCCACCTATCATTACAGTGGATGAACCTTTTACTATTGTATCCGGAGGTCCCACGCAGACGCACATATCGCCTACGACGGCTGCCGGCATTTTCCCTATCAAAACATTCTGCACACATGGACCGGTTATCGGTCCGCCCACATGCGGTATCGGCGAGGGAAACGCCGGGGTTTGCATGGGGCAGGTGTGCATATCAGTTATTCTTGCTGCTGGAGGCATAGTTTTCAAATTAAAAGTTATAAATTAAAAATCCGTTTCCTAATTGTCAATTAGTTTATCATGACCATTGCACCTTTGACGGTAGTTTGGCCCGAAGCTGAAAGTTCCGCTGTGGCATTGCCTTTAACGGTTGCTCCCACTTTAGCCTGCACTTTCACGTTCAGCCCTTCCAAACTGACATCCTGCTTGGCGGTGGCGCTGATTTTTGAAGTGGCATCCATTGTGATGGTACCTTTCGCTTTCAGTTTGATATCTTTTGCCGACGAAAGGGAAATACCACTGCTATCCATCACAATCTCATTCTTGTGCTGGTCGGTCAACTTAATATGCTTGTCGTCATCGCTGATTTCCACTGTGTTTTTTCCAGGAGTGGAAACCGTTATCACCTTCTTTTCCTCATTGAATTCTATCCGCATCTTCTCACGGGTGACAATGGCTTTCGTATTATTTTTCGCCTCGTATTCATAAGGCGGTTTGTGCTTTGCACCATACACCCCACCCAATATGATAGGATGTCCGGGGTCTTCATTCATAAAGCCCACCACCACTTCATCATTCGGTTCGGGCAGGAAGAAGTTACCTGATGCATTTGTGGCATACATAGTGGAGAGCCTTGCCCAAAGCAGTTTGTTCTTCCCATCCATCCATGGCAATTCTATCTGGATACGGCATTCTTTCAGCGGATCACCGTCCAGTTTCGTCACTACCGCCGCATGGAGTCCCTGCAAACCGGGCAGAAAGCCGGAAGCGGAAGGGCATACCACATCAGTTTCATCAGTAATGTTCAGAGATGAAACACCTGCACCCGCTTCGGTTATCCATTCGTTGTTCTCGATAGTATGCGTCACTGATCCGACAAACAGATTGCCGTTGAATCGTTTACCCAAGCCTTTCAGTTCGATGATGCAACCGGGTACCACCTTGGCGGAACCATAAAAGCTGCATGATCCTTGATAACGTGCCAATCCAGCTTTCAGTGCCATACCATCCGCCCATTGTTTCAACGCTTTTTCGTCTGTAGGCGCATCGGTTTGCAACAGAAAGCTATCACCCGTGGCAATACTCTTCGGCTGCAAGTCACCCTGCTTGTTGAGCGAGGGGGAGGTAGCGGACACTTTCACAGCTTTCTGTGTAACTGGATCCCACGACATCGCTTCATATTTCGTAAACTGGTCGTTAGCGGATAGTTCGAGGTCAAAAGCAGTCAGGTCAACACCACAAGTTACAGTCAGTACAGGCGACGCACTCACATCGGGCTTCTTCACCTTTATCTTACTACCATCAGTGAAGACAAACAAGCCGTTGGCATCGGCACGCGAAAGGGCAAAGTCCCAATCGGAACAATAATACTGTACCAGCGTGGGGTGCTGATAGGTTGTGGAATCTACTTCCACACTACCGTAGGCAGACAATACTTCCTTAATGATGTCACAGTCCTTCCTCTTCTCAAAAATACAATTCTTACGTCCTTGCGTGGCGGAATAGGCATGGTCACGACACTCCACCAACATATAGGAACGAAAATCCTTATCAATGATAATGCGTAACCCGATAATCACTCCATCGAACAGCGTATCTTCCTTTTCCGTATCGCCTGCGTCCAGACGGATAGCATTGCCCGGTTTGAAAAGGTCGGCATCACTCTCGTCAAAGGTTTGATTGCCTATATTTCCGGCATTAAACTTCAATGTTGCTTTGCCAATACGGTTCAGTTCCTGATGCACCGTAGCGGCAACTAAAGCGTACTCATCTTTCAGTTTGCTTCCGTTACAATAAACGGAACAAGCTAGTACGCGGTCTTTGTGTACAGAAGGCGATTCAGCCATAATCTCAATTATTTTTTTAACATCGGCAACAGGATTTTTGTACCACTGGGCACGCTCCTGTAACCGTTCAGGTTATTAAATCGGGCAACTTCGCCCACGAGGAGCGGGTCACCATAAACTTCATTACATAGGGCTGCCAGTGTTTGCCCTTCCTTTAGCGTAACCAACCGGGATACATCGGGCGAACGTTTTGGAAATCGTTTGTTTTCCTCCTTCTGGCTGCAATAGCCCGTCAGTGTCACTTTCAATTCGGCGCGGAGAGGTATGCCATCCAAGTCGAACAAAGTATATTCCGTTTCAAGCGTCTTGAGTTGCCCGAAAAAAAGAATGTCGCCATATTGCACCTTAACGAACGAAGGACGATGCCCTTCACTATTATAGCAATAGAGTCGCTGTTCCAGATCGTTCACCACATCATGAACGGGTTTCTTCCCACAATCGTCCTCCATGGCATTGGTCATATCGAGCAAGCACTCAAAGTAAAGGGTTTCCGGACGATAACGCACATACACGTTCGACCCGTTCAGGCTCCCCAACTGCTTATCCTCCGCATATCGGACTCCTTTCGTGAACTTCACCTTGTCCGGATTGATGGGAAGTTCCAGTGCAGATTTATATTCGCTGTTGAAATTCTCATCCGTATAGGCTACTATGGTCATCCGTCCCATTTTGTCTTACTTCTATGCATTACTAACGTTCATTCTTCTTTCTCTGCCACCGCCGGGTGGCAGGCCGGACACTATCTTCGGCATCCAGTCTGTCCCTTACGCGGTTTCCAACCTTTCGGATAAGCTCTTCCGAAATTTCCGTCTCCGCAACGATTCGTTTTTCAACAACAGTCCGGATACGTATTTCTTTTATAACAACAGGCATAATTTCTACAGTTTACGTTCCAACCGATTACAATTCAAAATGACAGTTTCCATTGCAAGTCCACTTCTTGCGGCATCCAATCCACTGAGCGAGCATCCTACCGGATAACAATGCGAACACAGCCAAGCTGCAACCGGAACATTGGCCTGACTTTGTAGCGTAACGACCATATCCAGAGCTACAATTTGATCTTTGGCATTTTTCATGTTCAAACTGTCACAACAGTCGTTCACCCAGAGTTCAAACGGTGCAACTAAAGGCACAAGCGGTGATTTCAAAGTTATTTTGCCGTATTTGATTGCTTTGGGCAATTCTTGGGCAGTATTCTCCGACCCCGTCTGTGTCTGTTTCTCATAGTTCCACCCTAAACCGCTGACTTCTGTAAACGAGGCGTAAAACAGTGAGACAAGTCTCTCCATAAAACACACCCGAAAATAGAATTCATAGGGCGGCAGAAATTTCCATGCAAGGTTCTCAATCATAATCTATAGAAATTATTCAGTAATCTGTATTCCTTCATGTGCCAGAATCAATGTTTCCATAGCTACTGAATTACCATCGGCCTTGAAACCTTCCACCGTAATCTTCTTCGGCCAAGCATTTATCAATGACCAGGTCTTTACGGCTGAATGCGACTCATCCAGCAAACTGATGGTTACGTTTTCGCGTTGGATGATATTCATGTTCACATTGCCAATCCATTTCCATAGTTGGGAGTCAGAAACGAACATGCCTTTTTTCAAGGTAATGTCACTCACTTTCTTTAAGCCGGGCATCTTCAACTTCGTGAAATCATTACTGTCACCGGCACGATAGGTGATTTCTTCGAATTCGGTTTCAAGGCCCGATACTTCACTGAAAGATATTTCACCCACACTTCCCAATGTCACTTTGAAATGAAAACTCGGTAACGGCCACATCTTAGTGTCCTGACTCTGTGCTGATCCATTATCTGCCATAATATTCTATTTTTTAATTGTTAACTTTCATTTTTTTTTGTTATTCTCAGCTCTTTTGCGCCTGCTGTTGGAAAGTGATTTCGATAAACTCTGCCGGGTGAACAACAGCTACCAGCACTGTGATACGCATAATCCCTTCCAAAATATCATCACTTGTCATGGTATCACCCAGGCCGACATGTACTTCGTAGGCATCTTCAGGTGTTGAGCCCGCAAGTCCCCCACGTTTCCATACACTACGCAGGAAATTCTCAATCATGCACTTCATGTTGATCCATGTATTGGCATCGTTCGGTTCGAACACATAGGCACGAGCGGCATTCTTTATCGACTGTTCCAGAAAAATCATCGTGCGACGCACATTGATGTAACGCCAGTCCTGCGAATTGCCGTCCAGTGTACGGGCACCCCATACCTTGATACCTTCGCCGGGGAAGGTACGGATGGCATTAATAGCCTTTCCGGTCATCGGCATATTCAATACTTCCTGGTCTTTGCCCGTAATAGGAACAGCAGGCTTGTTCACGTAGTTCAAAGATACATTGGCTGGGGCTTTCCACACGCCACGTGTATTGTCTACCATCGTATAAACTCCAGCCATTGCAGCCGAGGGAGGCAGCAGGTTCAAATAGTCTTTCACTTTCTTCGCCAGCGACTTATATTGCGGCCAGTTCTGCAACAAGGCATTATGAAGATCGGTCTTAACTTGTTGAATATCGTCCGCTTTCAGTTCCTTACCAGCTGCATCTTTCGATGTGCTTATCATAGTAATACACTTTTTGATATACTCGTCCACCTTCGAATCACCACTAAAGGTGCTTGGAGTGGTTTCTGCATTATAGTTCCAGACCAGCACTCTACTATCAATGTCAGCATCCGATAACACCGAGGTTTCCAGCCAGGGATAATAGGCTGCCGCGTATTGCAGGTTTGTAGTGCCTATACCTGTCCCAAACGAATCCGATATATCCTCTGTCTTAGCGCCCGCTTCCATTGGCACATCCAACAAGGCAAAATATTTTTGCTTGTCGCACAACTCCTTCAGCAAATCGGTATAAACATTCATGCAGTTGGCCGAGTTTACCGCTTCCGGCACTACTACCATTGTGATGTCCTGTTCTTTTTTGATATTGGCAAACACTGTGTCCTTATTGGCCGAATACAACTCACAAAAATCAGCGTTATATCCACCCAATGAAACTACATAGCACGTTCCGCCGCCATTGGCGAAAAACAGCACCATATGATAATACAAGGTACAAATATGCCCCAGTACTCCGCATTTCAAAGCCGTTTTCTTTTCACTATCAGGAAAACAAAACAAAAATTTATCCTTGTCATCCGCCTTAATATCTTCAGAGGAAAGCATGAACTGAGGTGTAGGTGCACCTCCGAAATACGTGTTGTACTCCGTCATTGATGAAATTCGTACCGGCTTATTCAGCAAAGATGAGGTTCCATCCAGAGCTACCTCTGTAAGTCCGATAAAGACCGGAACAGCGGTTTCAACTTCCACTATGGAATTACCGAAGGCATTCTTCTCTTTGATGTAAACACCGGGGGTCTTATATTCTCCCATGATTCTTATAATTTAAAGTTCAACAATCAGTTATCAACTCTTTTGTGCCTGCTGTTGGAATGTTATCTCAATGAACTCGGCAGGATGGGTAACAGCCACAAGTACTGTAATGCGCATGATACCATCCAATATATCTTCAGCAGTCATGGTATCACCCAAGCCTATATGCACCTCGAAGGCATCTTCAGGTGTCGCGCCCGCCAGTCCGCCACGTTTCCATACACTCCGCAAGAAACTATCTATCATGCACTTCATGTTGATCCATGTACCTGCATCATTCGGCTCAAATACATAAGCGCGGGCAGCATTCTTTATCGATTCTTCCAGGAATAGCAAGGTGCGGCGTACATTCACGTACCTCCAATCCAAGGAATTTCCATCCAATGTACGTGCTCCCCATACTTTGATACCTTCGCCACGGAACAGGCGTATCACATTAACGGCTTTTCCATGAATAGGGACGTTCAGTTCGGCCTGCTGCTCATCGTCAATGTCTTCCACCGTACTGCCCACATAGTTCAATGTTACATTAGCAGGAGCTTTCCATACACCGCGACTATTATCCACCATAGTGTAAATACCTGCCATAGCAGCAGACGGAGGAAACAGATTCAAGTTTTTCAGCACACCTTTTATAGCCTGCTTGTAAACGGATGAGACATTGTACAACGCTTGATGGAGCGCCTGTTTATCTACATTATTAGGAAATAGCCATACTACCTTCACATTCTTTTTTATGACTTTTTCATTCCCAGCCTCCTTGATGTCTTTTATACTTTCTATCCGACCTATTACATTTGTTTTTTCCGTGTCACTGTCAGCATAAATATCACCCTCAACAACTTCTTCAAGTTTGAAAGTATGATTGTCCTTTAATACACTACCTTCTATTTCAAACTCCTCTGTAAAACTAGAAAATAGCCATACTACCTTCACATCTTTTTTTATGACTTTTCCAGTCTCAGCCTCCTTGATGTCTTTTATACTTTCTATCCGACCTATTACTTTTGTTTTTTCCGTGTCACTGTCAGCATAAATATCACCCTCAACAACTTCTTCAAGTTTGAAAGTATGACCATTCTTTACTACATCTTCTTTTATTTCAAGCTCCTCTATAAAACTAGAAAATAGCCATACTACCTTCACATTCTTTTTTATGACTTCTTCATTCCCGTCCTCCTTGATATCTTTTATACTTTCTATCCGACCTATTACTTTTGTTTTTTCCGTGTCACTGTCAGCATAAATATCACCCTCAACAACTTCTTCAAGTTTGAAAGTATGACCGTTCTTTACTACATTTTCTTTTATTTCAAACTCCTCAACAAAAAGGGATTCCACTATCTCAGCAAAACCTGCATCTAGCTGTGTCCTGTGAATGTATGCATTATCAGTCCATGTAAACATATCACCCTTCAAGTCTCGCTCTCCCACTATCGAAGTATTCAGCCAAGGGAAATAGGCTGCACCGTAGGAGAGGAAGCTGGAACCTATATTATCACAAAAGAAATTTACTTGGTCTTCTATTTTTGTCTTCTCATTCGCTTTCGGATAGATATCAAGCAGCGCGAAACGGTTTTTCATTGTGTTACCACAATGAGAAAGCATCTGTTGCTGAATATCCTTAAACTCTTCGCTACTACTCAGATTCACAGCTTCAGGTATGGCCACCAGCGTAATCTCCTGTTCAAGCGTCAGCTTTCCCAATCCAGTGATCATAGAGTCCTTTTTCAATGCATCCTTATAACTGCCCACTGAAACAATGTAACATGCACCACCACCGTTAGCAAAGAACAGCATCATGTTGTAGTATAATGTATAACTATTCTTCCCTTCAATACAGAGTGAGCCATCCTTTATATCTACCTCGAACTTCAAGTCAGGCCCTCCACCGAAATACTGTATATACTCCGTCATCGACGAAATTTTCCACGGCACATTCGTCAGGTCATCATTCCCATTCACAGCCCGCTCGGTATAGCCGATAAAAGCCGGAATAGCGGTTGGCGCTTCCACCACCGAGTTCGGAAAGGCGTTCTTCTCTATGATATAAACGCCGGGAGTTTTCATGCTTCCCATAATTATTAGTTTTAAAATTTACAATTATTGTTCTTTAATATAGCACACCTCTCTTAGGGTATGCGGAGAATCCGACTGGAATTTCCCTATTTGCGGTGGTGAGATGAACCGGCTTTCCAACATTCTGCCGATGTAAAGCTGCATCGTTATGTCGTACCGTTCCTTCACCTTAATCCGCCCAGTAGAAGCCAGTCTCCAAACATTGGTTCCCAGGCTTGTTTTTTCACACTTTTCCGGCGGACCGAAAGCCACTATGTTTTCGCGAGTCCGCAAGATGAGGTCTTTTCCCCGCATGTCATTCTCATCCTTAAATACACACAGATACTCCCAATAATAAGCATAGGAACAAAACCGGATAGTGAATTTCAGACAACAACTTTCCTGCAACTGCCTTATTTCTTGTTTTATAGCCTCGAACTGTACACAGTTTTCTTCCCGACCCTCTCCCAATTGCTCTACTTTCGTATAGAGTATTCGTAACCTCTCCGACACCGTTTCTACCGGTTTCATCGCAATCCGGCAAAACTCATTTTTCAGCTTCTGCCCGTTCGTTTCCTTTCTCCATACAAAGCCGTCATTCACTTCCACCAATCCGTTTTCCATGTTGAATTTATAAAAGCTGTCAGGATCATATCCGTCGCTCTCTATCTGTTGCAGAAAACAAGGGTCCTTCACAATCATAGACAACTCCAGTACATCCTTATCTGCAAATCCTGAAGCATCATCGGACATGATCCATTGCCACTCATTTCCACGACTTTGTCTCAACATCACCCCTCGCTGTTTCATCAACTTTTTGGTTTCAGGTGTCGGTTCCAAGCTTACAAAGCTGTTTACGGGCGGATTGTAATAATTATGTTCGATACGTATCGTAGCTATGTTTATATATCGGCTCATCTGTTTTTTCTCCTTTCTATTTTGTTACGCTGACCGACGGTTCACGGGCAATACCACCACTGCTGACGGCTTCCTCCGCATCCACCGCAAGCCTGCGCAGCTTGCACATCACCGACGGATAATATTGTCCGCCCAGTGTGGTCCAGATATTATTAATATCCTGTGCCGAAAGTGTGACGATCTCTACCGTATATTTCTGCCCGTCCAGTTCAAAATAGGGATGCGACTGGATAAAAAGTAACGATTCGTACAGTACGGAAAGCGACTCGGCGTATCGTTTCTCGTCATATACAGCAGCAAGCATCAAGTCAAGGTTCAGCAATAACGGCGCAAACGTCCGCATATAGTCCGAACTATTTCGATTGATACCTGCCGAGATGCCTCCTGCCGTTTCACGCTCAATGTTGACAAGTGAAACAATCAGTTTGCAAGGCTTTTCGCCCGCACTACTACCAATGAATCCTACTTCTGCCATACCTTCGGGCTGCGGGAACTTATGGTGCAAGTACTCGTCCAGAGAGGCTGCATAATATGTAAGGATTCGCCTTATCATTATTCTTCGAAATGGAGGTCATTGATACGGTTACACCAGCCACGTCTGTATTTCTCGTTCTTTGGGCGGCTCTTGCAGATACGGTCAATGTAATCCAAGCGTGCCCGTCTTATCCTGTCAAAGAGTTCGTCCTGTAAAGGATAGTTATTGACAGCGGCAAGGGTATTTTTTCCAACAATGCCGTCGGCTGTAACTTCAAGCAGTTCTTGTGGTATCGCAATACCGTAGTTTCCCGAAGCCCATACCCAGTCTACCAAAATATTGGCAACAGATTGATTTTTTATCTGGTCGGCTTTCCACTTATCCCAATACAGACTTTTCAGGACATCAATCCACTCATCATTCGATAGATGTTTCAAATCGTCTACTGTAGGTTCGGGGAGTCCTTTCCGTTTGCGATATACCCTGTAGGTTGCTATAGTAATACCCATATTGGTTGCTCCTCCCAAATCATCGGGATCATTTACGAAACCACCCTCCCACTTCAGGATGAATGGTGCTAATTTCTTGACATCTGCCATAATACTTTTTTTTAGTTTAACTATTGATTTATTAATGATAAAGGAAATTATAAAGAATTCTTAAACTCGCACTTCCATCGCTACAACTCCTAAATTATCAGATAATCCAGCTCCATACCTTCCTTCAAGGTCATCATTTATACAGAATTCAAGATCGCCATCGCATGCAGCTACTCCATTCCACTGAGTACCAACTCTGAACATTGAATTTCCAATACGGCCGATTAATTCACCTTCATATCCTCCAGGATAAGTATAACCGGGTTTAGCAATCATCCTGGGATCTCCCTCAGTAGTACACGGACGGGATTCCCGTGAAAATGTCCATCTGCCAACCATATAGTCAATGTGTACTCTTTGGCCTTTTTTTACTCTTATACCAGAATTTTGCCAAGGTATATTCGGTCTGATTTGCACAATCTTTCTGATATTGGAAGAAGGAGTAACTTCAGGAGCCGGAACAGGTTCCGAAGCTGAAGCAGAATCATATACCCGTACTCCGGGAGTTATTGTACCTTCATTAACCTGCACAGTACCACAGGTCCCTGCATCACCCGGTCCAATATCCCAAATGCCTTTGTCATGTTTAGCCGTGACTTTTCCTCCTGTGATCGTTATATTTCCACATTTACTTTTTCGCCCGGCATATTGTCCGGCACCACCTATTCCGGCAGATCCGGCACGCCAGGAGGTTTCGTGCTGATAACCTGCATAAGCTTCTATAGTTCCCCCTTCGATAATTATATCACCACATTCGGTAGCATATCCGCATCCTATGCCGGCAGCACCTTCTCCACCATATGCAATCAAGGCACCATCACCTTTAATTGTCAAAACAGAGTTCTGCCTGGTTTGAATAGCAGCCATTTCACGTCCACTTTGCAAAATGTTCTTTCCTTCAAGAACCACAGTGATATAACAATCTTCTGCAATATGGAATGCAACTCCCATATTTCCCGGGTCGCATAAATTGGCATCACGTAAAACAATCGTCGCATTAGTTTTTGCAGATACCGTAATTCCATGTTGCAGGTTCGTACCTGTAACAACATATACTCCCTCCTTCGAAATACGAACAAAATTCGATTCTTTTCCCATGTCTATTCTTTCATAATAAATAGGCTCCGGATTATTTTTAGTTTCCATAATATAAAAGTATTAATTAATAATAGTAGTTATCTACTGTTCAAAAGTAGAGGAAAAAAAGGCAATATACATTTCGAATTCAGTATTTTGATTTACGAATTGTGCAATAAACTATTTATCAATATTTTAAATCATAAAAAGAGACTATAATTCAAACTGTTTTTTACGTTTTAGTGTTAATTTTGACGAATTAGCAAAGACAAATATCACCCCGAAATCAAAAAAACGGTGAGATATAGTCCATCAAACCATATTCCCACCGTTCATTTTTTAATCACGATACTTTTATTACATATTCATCGCATTAGCTCCCAAAGCTCCTAATATAGCCGAAGCCACTGCTATTACAATTTTCAGAATCTTATTCCAAACCGTTTTTTTCATGTCATTTTGTGTTTTTAATCATAAGCTTCAGAACCTATCCCAAAGGATTCTCATCGAGGCCTCCGCCGCCACCGGTATTTCCTCCGTTACCATCATCGGAACCTTCATTTCCATCAGTAGCAGTTCCACCCGTCCACTTTTCAAATTCAACGCCTTGCCACAATGTACGTGTAGTTCCCAATGCCGCCGGACGCGTATATTCGGGAGTAAACATGAAATGCAGGGATGTCACCTGATTCGGATTCACATCCTTCTCATTATCCACCCCTTTACCGCGTGTCCGCGCAATCACGGTAAATGTCCCCAAACCATCCAGACGAACAGTACGGCTGTTTAACAATTGCATCCGCATCACTGACATCAGGTTTCTGATTACGTTGTGCACATCACCCGGCGTTGCCGAGCACTTCTCTGCTACCATCTCCCCCAACTGCTGTAAACTTACAGCACGTCCTACTTTCTTCAATGTCAGGTGCCATTGCTTAACACCGGCTTTCGTTTTCAACTGCGATTGTCTCGCATAATACAATAAAGGCATAATCTTCCTCCTTTTACATTTTAGTTCAACTTCGTTTTACTTATTCTTGTGTTGGCCAACGATGCAAAGGTGAGGATATATTCAGGAATAGCCAAAGAAAACAGAATAACCAAGACGGTTATTTCAGAGTTTATCATAAAGTACTATGAATAAACCACTTATCTACAGACTCATTATAACCAAGATACACAATTAAATAAAACAGCCGGAACCACTCCTTTTCTAGAGTAATCCCGGCTGCTGCCTAAAACAAAATAACCGCTGTTACCTGTCGTTTCTTTTAATGCCCCCTCTTACGTACTATCAATGGTGCTCCAAGTTCCTCCCTCTCCAGTACTTCCAAAAATCCACTTTGTTCCAATTCAAAAAGAGCGGGATATACCCGTAACTTTTCAGCACCGGAGTTCTGAATAATCTCTTCCACGGGAAGACCTTCAGGAAAAGAAGCAATATAATCGATGATTCGCTGGGTATCGATAATCTTATAATTCACATCCATCAATTTGCCCCGTTATTATTCTGTCACTTGGCTCTTGATATATAGCTTCTTTACAAACCGCATATCATGTGTCACCATAATCTTTACTAATTCAGAAAAACTCGTTTTTATCGGATTCCAACCAAGTAACGTTTTCGCTTTTGTCGGATCACCCAACAACTGTTCAACTTCACAAGGACGGAAATACTTAGGATCAACCTCAACCAATGATTTACCAGTCTTTACATCAATTCCTTTTTCACTCACACCTTCACCTTCCCAACGTAGTTCAATGCCAACCTCTTTAAAAGCTAAAGTTGCGAACTCACGAACCGTATGCATCTCCCCGGTAGCTATCACAAAATCCTCTGGAATGTCATGCTGTAGAATCAACCACATACATTCCACATAATCCTTTGCATACCAAAAATACCTATAACCTGGAATGTCTGCTGCTCTCACTGGAAAATCTGCATATCAAAGACCCGGACGAGGTAAAAGCAATATTAAAACTGTCAGATTACGGACGTTTGGGAAATGAAGTCTGGAAAATAATACATAACACCAAGTGGAGTATGGTAAACAACAATGGGAAATACGTTATCGGAGCGCTGAACAAGACACGAAAACAAGGGTAAAAGCCCGGAAATCAAGCGCGAAAGGCAAGCACTGATTATCAGCCTCTTACAAGAAGTTAACTTCCTGTCGACAAGGAGTTAACTTCTTGTTGACAAACTCCTAACTTTTTGTCGACAAGGTATTGCATCCTTGTAATTTAATTCTGTTTTTCTATTTTCCAATCTCCCAATATATGACGCTCACTATCGAAATTCATTCCAACTTTCACCACCGGAAGACCACACTGTGCAAAACGTTCAGGATAATTTTTAAGGTCAATCTGCCGCATGGCAACACCAGCACTCTCGTCAAGTTTCAACCCTACAACATAGAGAGTCGCTAAAGTACGCATCACTATATCCACATGACCGCAGGAAGTATGTACTTCCATATCACTGCGAGATAAAGCAAGGGGGTAATGAATCTAATAATTGAGACATGGGGAGGGAATTTCAAAAAAAAATCATTCCAATATGTCAAAGTACGAAAGCTAGTTTGACATGTTGGAATGATTAAAATAGGGGGCGACGCTTAACTTTTAAGCATCAATGTACAATATGTGTGATATTACAAGAGTTCTATTTCTTTTATAGATAATCCGGTACACTGAGAAATTAGGTCGAAAGAAACACCTTGTTTTTTCATATTAAGGGCTATGAGATGTCGCTCTTTTGTCATCCCTTCAGCTAATCCTTCAGCTAATCCTTCAGCCTTCCCTTCCGCCTTTCCTTCAGCCTTTCCTGCGGCCATTCCTGCAGCCATTCCTGCAGCTATTCCTCTGCGTTCCGCACTATTATACAGCGTTTTTTCCACACTGATAATATCCCAGAATTTTTCATAACCGGCCAATTGCGCATCCGTAAAAGCCGATACTTCCAAGGCATCAACAGCTTTTTTTACTTCGGGATTGGCCATTAGTTCTTCCGGCACTTCACGGGTCTCATCATTGATTTCAGTCAGGTATCGTAACCAAAGCACCTGCATCCTCTTTTCAGAATACGAATGCGGGGTGAATTTGGGTAGCTCTACAAAAATCAGTTGGAGGCCATCAATCACTTTATCAGAGTTTTCCACATGAATCATCTGATAATGATGATAATACCCTTCCAGTTCCGGTTCAAATATCTCATTTACCAGATTCAATGAATACACGGGTTGTAGCAACTCATACTCTTCGCCAACATTCATCTGGCGGACATAGGCCTTAGAAGCATTGAACAACACACGTTGTTTAAACTCCGGTGACCAAATCATCTGCATTTCCACAATGAACTGTCTGCCCTGCTTGTCCTTGCAACGGACGTCAACAATACTGTTCTTACGTAACGGATTTTCGGGAACCATCTCCGAAGGGAGATATTCAATATCAGCTATTTCCTGATCGGCAGTCAGTGGCAGCAAGGCATTCAGGAGACTCATCACCAAATCGGGATGTTCGCCAAAGACCCGCTTAAAGGTCAAGTCTGCTTTAGGATTCAAATATTTCATAATTCATCTAATTTTAAATGCAAATATGTACTTTATACATTATAATATCCCTATAATGAGGACTTTTAATGCCTGACAAAGATACGCATTTATCATCAAGAATACCAGCAAAGTATTATAAAAATCAGAAAACTGTAGCAATAAGTTCATGAATTCTGCCTCGTACGGTTCACCAGCGAAAGATGCAGCCATCCATAAAGCCCCAGCACAATAACCAGTAATGTCTGTATACCGTGCACAATCAAAGCAAAAACTCCCGCATCGGTAGCGTTGATACCGTATAACATCATCATCGTGATGACGGCAAAGTGCCAGGATCCCGCCCCGTTGGGAGTAGGAACAATCACCGCAAAGGTTCCGCCTACGAACATAACCAATCCGGCCAAAAAGCTAAGATGCCCGGTAAAAGAAAAACAATAGAAAGTAATATAAAAGTGATAAAAATAACATATCCAGATAAGCAATGTATAGAGAATGAAAAGCGGGATGTTCTTCACTCCCTTCAATGACATCACACCTTCCCACACATTGAGTACCACCCCCTTCACTTTCTCGAAGAAAGAAAGCATACGCAAAAGAAAATAGAGCAACACCAATACCCCTATCACACAAAAAAGTACAACATAAAACCAGGGAGACGTCACCAAATGCAGCAACGAAGGAATTTTTGTTCCCGTCTCTTCAAAAAAACGCAGGAAAACGGGCATCTGCATCAAAAAGGTAATTCCTGTAATCAAAAGAATGGTAAGCGTATCTATCAAACGTTCCGTCACCACCGTACCAAGCGATTTGGTAAAAGACACATCATCATATTTGGCAAGCACCCCACAACGGGAAACTTCACCCACACGGGGCAAAACAAGATTAGCGGCGTAAGAAACAAAGATGGCATCCACACAATCACCTGTTTTCGGATAGGCACCCAATGGCGCAAGCGTCTGCTTCCAGCGCCAGCCACGGAACACATGGCTCATTACACCAAAAAATAATGAAAACAACATCCACCCCCAATTAGTGCCATACAAAAGCACTTCCTTGGCACGTGTAAAGTCAAAATCACGATACACCCAATAAAGAATAAAACCGCCCAAAGCGAGCGGCAAAAGGATTTTCAGTGTCTTTTTTAATAGTTTATTCATGCAGAATTCGTTATTCTTCGTCGAAAAGGATTACCTTTGCGAGCTGCAAAGATAGTGCAAACCAAGAGCAGTACAAAAGAAGCTCGCTTATTTTTAATGCCGAGGTGCAGTCTGTCTTCGCGAAGCAAAGATAGTGCAAAGATTGTTCAAAAGTAACGATTCAGTTGATAAATGAGACTAGTAAAACCTAAAAAGTTTCTCGGCCAACACTTCCTGAAAGACCTGAAAGTGGCACAGGACATAGCCGACACCGTAGACGCATGTCCCGGACTTCCTATATTGGAAGTAGGCCCGGGTATGGGTGTATTAACCCAGTTTCTGGTAAAGAAAGAACGTCAGGTAAAGGTAGTGGAACTGGATTATGAGTCCGTAGCCTATCTGCGCGAAGAATATCCGTCATTGGAAGACAACATCATCGAAGACGATTTTCTGAAAATGAACCTGCAACGCCTGTTCGGTGGACAGCCGTTTGTGCTGACAGGAAACTATCCTTATAACATATCCAGCCAGATTTTTTTCAAGATGTTGGATAACAAAGAACTGATACCTTGCTGCACCGGCATGATACAGAAGGAAGTAGCTGAACGTATCGCTGCCGGTCCCGGTAGCAAGACATATGGTATTTTAAGCATATTGATACAAGCATGGTATCGCGTGGAATACCTTTTCACCGTGCACGAACATGTGTTTAACCCACCGCCAAAGGTGAAAAGCGCCGTCATCCGCATGACGCGAAACGAGACTAAAGACTTGGGCTGTGACGAGAAACTGTTCAAGCAAGTAGTAAAAACCACTTTCAACCAACGACGCAAGACGCTGCGAAACTCGATAAAGCCGATACTCGGCAAAGACTGTCCGCTGACGGAAGATGCCGTGTTCAACAAAAGGCCGGAACAGCTGTCCGTACAGGAGTTCATCAACTTGACCAACCAAGTGGAGCAGGCGTTAAAAAAGATGAGTTAGCTACGAGTGACAAGCTACGAGCTACGAATGACAGATTTATGGTTGACAGTTATATTGTTATAAGTTGCGAGTATGCCACACAGCTCTTGTAGCTCGTAGCTTGTAACTAAAAACTAATTAATTATGGACGAAACCTACATTGACAATGTCAAAAACCTCATAGAGCAGAAAGACGCAGAGAACGTCAAATCGCTCCTTATAGACCTGCATCCTGCGGATATTGCCGAACTCTGCAACGACCTGAGTCCGGAAGAGGCCCGTTTTGTATATCGCTTGCTGGACAATGAGACTGCGGCAGATGTATTGATGGAAATGGACGAAGACGTCCGTAAGGAATTCCTGGAAATACTCCCGTCAGAAACCATTGCCAAACGCTTTGTGGACTATATGGATACGGATGATGCCGTAGACCTGATGCGTGAGCTGGATGAAGAGAAACAGGAAGAAATCCTCTCACACATTGAAGACATCGAGCAGGCAGGAGACATCGTAGACCTGTTGAAGTACGACGAAGACACCGCCGGCGGTTTGATGGGTACCGAAATGGTGGTCGTGAACGAGAATTGGAGTATGCCGGAATGTCTGAAAGAGATGCGCCAGCAAGCTGAACAGTTGGACGAAATCTACTACGTCTATGTCATCGATGACGAGAACCGTCTGCAAGGTGTGTTTCCACTGAAAAAGATGATCACCTCCCCTTCTGTATCCAAGGTTAAACACGTGATGCGGAAAGACCCGATTTCCGTACATGTGGATACATCCGTGGACGACGTGGTACAGATCATTGAAAAATATGACTTGGTAGCCGTTCCTGTTATCGATAGCATCGGACGGCTTGTGGGACAAATCACCGTAGACGATGTCATGGATGAAGTTCGTGAGCAATCGGAACGTGATTACCAGTTGGCATCCGGTCTTTCCCAAGATGTGGAAACGGATGATAATGTAATGCGCCAGACCAGTGCCCGCTTACCATGGCTTATCATCGGTATGCTGGGCGGTATCGGCAATTCCATGATTCTGGGAAACTTCGACGCAACCTTCGCCGCCCATCCCGAAATGGCGCTCTATATTCCGCTGATCGGTGGTACGGGTGGAAACGTCGGAACACAATCTTCGGCTATCATCGTGCAAGGCCTCGCCAACAATTCGCTGGATGCCAAAGATATTTTCAAGCAAATCACCAAAGAATCCGTAGTAGCCCTCATCAATGCCACTATCATTTCTTTAGTAGTATATATCTATAATTTTGTCCGGTTCGGCGCCACCGCCACCGTCACCTATTCCGTTTCCATCAGCCTGTTCGCCGTAGTGATGTTCGCATCTATCTTCGGCACACTGGTACCTATGACACTGGAAAAGTTGAAGGTAGACCCAGCCATTGCTACCGGACCGTTTATAGCGATTACCAACGACATTATAGGCATGATGTTGTACATGGGAATAACCGTGCTACTCGCCTAAATGAAGAAAAATGAAAAAAAACTGATGAAAAAAGTATGAAGTAATTGTTTTATTTCATTAATTTGTGACCTAATGTAACCCGAACGGGTAAAACCGTTTCTTAAAATGTATCTACAATGATGGACACTCATGACACTAATCTCCCCGAAAAGGCGGTGGAATTAGAAGAAGAAAAGAAAGCAGCTGAGGTTTCAGAACCGGCTCTGACGGAAACTCCGGCTGAAGAAGCAACGCAGGAAGAACAGCCGGTAGAAGCCGCACAAAAGCTAAGCAAGGAAGATATCCTGGCTAAATTGAAAGAGATTTCCGCGGATGTGGAAAATGCCGGCAAGCAGGAAATAGATAGTCTGAAACAGGCTTTCTATAAGCTTCATAATGCCGAACAAGAAGCGACAAAGAAGCTGTTTATCGAAAACGGGGGAATAGCAGAGAATTTCATTCCGACAACGGATACCGTTGAAGAGGAATTCAAAAATATCATGTCCGTCATTAAAGAAAAGAGAGGTGCATTGTCAGCTGAACAGGAACAACAAAAAGAGCTGAATCTGCAAATCAAACTTTCCATTATCGAGGAACTGAAAGAACTCGTAGAGTCACCCGACGATGCCAACAAATCCTACTCAGAATTCAAGAAATTACAGCAACAGTGGAATGAAGTGAAACTTATTCCGCAAGCCAAAGTCAACGAACTGTGGAAGAGTTATCAACTCTATGTGGAGAAGTTCTACGATCTGTTGAAGCTGAATAATGAATTCCGCGAATATGACTTCAAAAAAAACCTGGAAATCAAGACACATCTATGCGAGGCCGCTGAAAAACTGGCAGATGAAGCGGATGTAGTGTCGGCTTTCCATCAGTTACAAAAGCTACATCAGGAATTCCGCGACACGGGTCCGGTTGCCAAGGAACTGCGTGACGAAGTATGGAACCGATTTAAAGCTGCTTCCACAGCCGTAAATCGCCGTCATCAGCAGCACTTCGAATCATTGAAGGAAGTAGAGCAGCATAATCTTGACCAGAAAACAGTGATTTGTGAAATCATTGAAGCAATAGACTACAATGAGCTGACCAATTTTGCTGCCTGGGATAATAAAACACAGGAAATCATTGCCCTGCAGAACAAGTGGAAGACCATCGGCTTCGCACCGCAAAAGATGAATGTGAAGATATTCGAGCGTTTCCGTAAAGCGTGTGATGAATTCTTCCGCAAAAAAGGTGAATTCTTTAAAGCCCTGAAAGAGGGTATGAATGCAAATTTGGATAAAAAACGTGCTCTTTGCGAGAAAGCCGAAGCTCTGAAAGACAGTACCGACTGGAAAGCAACCGCTGACGAACTAACCAAACTGCAAAAAGAATGGAAGACTATCGGTCCGGTAGCAAAAAAATATTCTGATGCAATATGGAAACGGTTTATTTCCGCTTGCGACTACTTCTTCGAACAGAAGAACAAGGCTACTTCTTCCCAACGTTCCGTTGAGATAGACAACCTGAATAAGAAGAAGGAAATCATTGAGAAGTTGGGTGCCATTGATGAAAATATGGATACGGATGAAGCGACTCAATTGGTACGCGAATTAATGAAGGAATGGAACAACATCGGGCATGTACCTTTCAAGGAAAAAGACCGTTTGTATAAGCAATACCACGGACAAGTGGATAAATTGTTCGACCACTTCAACATCAGCGCAGCCAATAAGAAGTTGAGTAACTTCAAATCCAACATCAGCAGTATTCAGGAAGGTAGCCCGCAGTCACTCTATCGCGAACGCGAGAAACTGGTACGTGCAGCAGATGCCATGAAGAACGAATTGCAGACTTATGAGAATAATCTTGGCTTCCTGACAGCTTCTTCAAAGAAAGGCAACAGCCTGCTGACGGAACTAAACCGCAAAGTAGAAAAACTGAAGGCAGACATCGAGTTGGTAAAACAAAAAATTAAAGTTATCGACGATTCCATTCGTAGCGCCGAATAATTTAAGCCTATATATACAAAGAGGGTGCTTCAACGTTTTTGAAACACCCTCTTCGTTATTTATATCTTATTAATGATGGAACAGACGAATACCTGTAAATGCCATAGCGATACCGTATTTATCGCAAGTTTCAATAACATGATCATCACGTACTGAACCTCCTGCCTGGGCAATGTATTCCACACCAGTCTTATGAGCACGCTCTATATTATCTCCAAACGGGAAGAAAGCATCTGAACCCAAAGCTACTCCTTTCAGAGTATTCAGCCATTCACGCTTTTCCTCACGGGTCAGCACTTCCGGTTTTTCTGTAAAGAACTGCTGCCAAATACCGTCAGCCAACACATCATCATGGTTATCACTGATATAAATATCAATCGTATTATCACGGTCGGCACGGCGGATTTTCTCTACCCAAGGTAAGTTCAATACTTTTGGATGCTGGCGAAGATACCAGATATCAGCTTTATTCCCAGCTAAACGGGTACAGTGGATACGGCTTTGCTGCCCTGATCCGATACCAATCGCTTGTCCGTCTTTCACATAACATACAGAATTGGACTGCGTATATTTCAAAGTAATAAGTGCTATCATTAAATCACGCTTTGCAGCATCCGGAAAAGTCTTATTCCGGGTAGGGATATTAGCGAACAATTCGCTGCCATTCAACTGAATCTCGTTGCGTCCCTGTTCAAAAGTTATTCCGAACACATCCTTACGCTCAACCGGTACAGGTTTATACGAAGGATCGATCTTAATCACATTATAAGTACCCTTACGCTTGTTCTTCAGAATTTCGAGTGCATCGTCCGTATATCCCGGAGCAATAACACCATCGGACACTTCGCGGTTAATAAAACGGGCAGTCGCCTCATCACAGACATCACTCAAAGCTATAAAATCTCCGTAAGATGACATACGGTCCGCACCACGGGCACGCACATATGCACTGGCCAGAGGAGAAAGCGGCAAGTTATCAACAAAATAAATCTGCTTCATTGTCTCATCCAATTCCAGACCAATAGCAGCACCTGCAGGGCTAACATGTTTGAATGAAGTCGCAGCCGGCATTCCGGTAGCCTCTTTCAACTCCTTCACCAACTGCCAACCGTTCAGTGCATCCATGAAATTGATGTATCCCGGACGTCCGTTCAGGACTTCGATAGGTAACTCCCCCTCCTGCATAAAAATGCGGGCCGGCTTCTGATTAGGGTTACAGCCGTATTTGAGTTCTAACTCTTTTGCCATAGTTTTAATTATTTTGAATAGAATTGCTACATTATTACTTAAAACATAAAGTATGATCAATCATTATAAATCCACAACAGCACAGGCTTGGTTTCAGCCTTTAACAACACATCAATTTGCCTCATCGTTTCATTGCAAATCACCGGACATCCCTGACTCATACCCAATGGAAGATGTGAAGGATAAACTTCTGTCGCAGGCAAAGGAGTATAAGAATGTAATACGACAATACGTTTGAAAGCATTATCATTAGTGGGTTCCAGACCATGCAATTTATAATGGACATTGATTCCCCATTTGCTATAAGCCCGAATACCTACTTTGTATTTTCCCAGAGAAGAGCAAAGACTTCCCGGCGTATTGCTAAAGACAGGTTTAGAAGGTGTACTATCTTTCCCATAGCCATGGGCACAAAGACTTGCATACTTAATGGAATCTCCTTTAAAATCCCAAACAAAGAAACGCTTTTTACCAGAATGTATGCTGAAATCTACTAAGAAACAATAATTCGTACTGAATCCCTTACTAACGCAATATGCCTTTGCTTCATGCGCTTTCGATTTCAGACGTTGATGATCGACAGCATTTACCGTAATGCCTTCACTACATTTGACACATGCTCTACCCTCTGATCCTAAAATAAAGAAAAATAGCAGCAGAAACTGAATGAATCTCTTCATAAGCTCCATTATTTGTATTAGACGTTAATAGACTTAGGGAGAAAAAGCAAAAAAGCTACGAACTTATTACATTCGCAGCTTTTTTTAGTTGGGCTACCTGGATTCGAACCAGGAATGACAGGACCAGAATCTGTAGTGTTACCATTACACCATAGCCCAATAACAGGTCGTTCCTGTTTTGCGGTTGCAAAGATACAAAGAATTTGATAATCCAAAACAATTTCTCGTGTTTTTTTCTCTAAAATCTGCTAAGATGCCGTATGCCAAAGAAATATATACCTAAAAAAAATCAAAAATTGAAAGACTTTTTCCCTTTTAGGTGTTTGATACAAGAATTCAGCGTATATTTGTCAACTGTTTAATTTTAATAATAAGTAATGAACGAATCAAAGAAACTCATTCAACAAATAACCGAAGGTATACAAGATAAAAAAGGAAAAAATATTGTAATAGCAGATCTTTCTAAAATTGGCGATACTATCTGCAACTATCTCGTCATTTGTCAGGGAAACTCCCCAAGCCAGGTGACCGCCATTGTAGAGTCCGTAAAGGAATTCACCCGCAAAGGCGCTAACAGCAAACCTTTTGCAATAGACGGATTGCGCAATGCCGAATGGGTAGCAATGGATTACTCCGACATACTGGTCCATGTGTTTCTACCCGAAACGAGAGACTTCTACAATCTGGAAAATCTCTGGGCCGACGCCAAATTAACCCAAATACCTGACATTGATTAATAAGCCCTATGGACAACAATAATAATAACGCTAACAAAAAGCCCAATAAGGTAAATATGCCCAAGTTCAACCTGAACTGGCTGTATATGATCATAGCTATGATGCTTCTGGGCTTGTACATCACCAATGAAAACAGTACCGGAATCAAAAGTGTCTCTTATGACGAATTCCAGCAATACGTACGTGACGGCTATATGAGCAAAATCATCGGTTATGATGATAACTCTGTAGAAGCATATATCAAGCCGCAATACGTTAAAAACGTATTTCAGGCAGACTCTAGTAAAGTGGGTAAAAATCCCATGATTACGACTGAAGCACCATCTCGTGAAAGCTTGGGAAACTTCCTGCAAAAGGAAAAAGATGAACTGCACTTTGACGGTTCTATCAACTACGAAAAGAAACGCAATTATTTCGGGGTCGTACTGTGGCAGATTCTGCCTATTGCCTTCCTTATAGGTTTCTGGATATTCATGTCACGCCGTCTGAGCGGTGGTGGCGGTGCAGGCGGTGGCGGCATTTTCAATGTCGGTAAATCGCGTGCCCAACTGTTTGAGAAGGGGACTCCCGTAAAAGTGACATTCAAAGATGTAGCCGGACTTGCCGAGGCCAAACAGGAAGTAGAGGAAATTGTGGAATTCCTGAAAGAACCGCAAAAATATACAGACCTGGGAGGTAAGATACCCAAGGGCGCATTGCTGGTAGGCCCTCCGGGAACCGGTAAGACCCTGCTTGCCAAAGCTGTGGCAGGCGAGGCCAACGTACCGTTCTTCTCACTGGCTGGTTCCGACTTTGTGGAAATGTTTGTCGGTGTAGGTGCATCACGTGTACGTGACTTGTTCCGCCAAGCCAAAGAAAAAGCCCCCTGTATCGTGTTCATTGATGAAATTGACGCCGTAGGTCGTGCCCGCGCCAAAGCTGCCGCAATGGGTGGAAATGATGAACGCGAAAACACATTGAACCAGTTATTGACAGAAATGGATGGTTTCGGTTCCAACAGCGGTGTAATTATCCTGGCTGCTACCAACCGTGTAGACGTTTTGGATAAAGCCTTATTGCGTGCCGGACGTTTTGACCGCCAGATTCATGTAGACCTTCCCGACCTCAATGAACGTAAGGAAGTATTCGGCGTACACTTACGCCCCATCAAAATAGATAATACGGTAGACGTAGACCTGTTGGCACGCCAGACCCCGGGCTTCTCCGGTGCCGATATCGCCAATGTCTGCAATGAGGCTGCACTGATCGCTGCCCGCCACGGCAAAAAGTTCGTAGGCAAACAAGATTTCCTCGATGCTGTAGACCGTATTGTTGGTGGCCTGGAAAAGAAAACGAAAATCACTACGGAAGCGGAACGTCGTTCCATCGCTATCCACGAGGCAGGACATGCCTCCATCTCCTGGTTGCTGGAATATGCCAATCCGCTGATTAAAGTAACGATTGTTCCACGCGGACGTGCGCTGGGCGCTGCCTGGTATTTGCCCGAGGAACGCCAGATTACCACCAAAGAACAAATGCTTGATGAGATGTGCGCCACATTGGGTGGACGTGCCGCTGAGGATTTGTTCCTGGGACGTATTTCGACCGGTGCCATGAATGACCTGGAACGTGTTACAAAACAGGCTTTCGGCATGATCGCCTACCTCGGAATGAGCGAAAAGCTGCCCAACCTCTGTTATTACAGCAACGATGAATATTCTTTCAATCGCCCGTACAGCGAAAAAACAGCTGAACTGATTGACGAAGAAGTGAAGAATATGGTGAACGAACAGTATGAACGTGCAAAGAAAATACTTTCCGATCATAAGGATGGGCACGCCAAACTGTCACAGTTGCTGATAGACAGAGAAGTTATCTTCGCAGAAGACGTAGAGGAAATCTTCGGAAAACGTCCTTGGGCTTCCCGTTCTGAAGAAATCAGTGCAAACAAGATTTCGGAAGACCTTAAGAAAGCCGAAGAAGCAGCTGCCAAAGAAGCCGTGGAGAGCGAAAAAGAAGTAAAAGCGGAAGAAGAAAACAATGTTGAAGGCGGAACAGAAACCGGCAAAACAAAGGTTTCAGCAGAAGGTACCAAAGTTTCTGTAGAACGACCCGCAAAAGAATAAAGAACTAAAAACGGAATTACCGTGAAAAGCAATTTCTTAAAACGCGCCATCACAGGTGTGTTATTCGTAGTAGTATTGGTGGGCTGTATCCTATACAGCCCCCTTTCATTCGGTATCCTGTTCACCATTATCGGTGCACTGAGCGTACACGAATTTGCCCACCTGATAAACCAAAACGGTGAAGTACAAATCAATAAAACAATTACCGCTTTAGGAGGCGCTTATCTCTTCTTGGCCGTAATGGGCTTTTGTCAATCTACTATCGGAGCCCAGGTATTTCTGCCTTATCTGGCATTACTGCTTTACCTGATAATTACAGAACTGTATCTGAAAAAGAAAAATCCCATTGGCAACTGGGCCTTTTCCATGTTAAGCCAGCTGTATGTAGCATTACCGTTTGCGCTGCTCAACGTATTGGCTTTCCAATATAACCCGGCAGAAAGCAGCGTGACCTACAATCCCATCCTACCACTTTCCATCTTTGTATTTATATGGCTGAGTGATACTGGAGCATATTGTGTAGGCTCGTTAATCGGCAAGCATCGTTTGTTCGAACGTATTTCCCCCAAGAAATCATGGGAAGGAAGCATCGGTGGTGGTGTGTTCTCTATTGCTTCTTCATTCGTATTCGCCCACTACTTCTCATTCCTGTCTGTTTGGGAATGGGCGGGACTGGCACTGGTTGTTGTCATCTTCGGTACTTGGGGTGATCTGACGGAGTCGTTAATGAAGCGCCAGTTAGGTATCAAAGATTCGGGTCACATCCTACCCGGCCACGGTGGAATGCTCGACCGTTTCGACAGTGCTTTACTGGCAATCCCCGCAGCAGTGGTTTACCTCTACGTTTTAATGTTGATGAAATAAAAAAGGCCGGAGGAATTCACATTCACCCGACCCTACACAAAACACTTTACTTTATTTCAATTGCATCTTTGAGAAATCTAAGCTAGAAGCTTTTTGGGAATTATCCGATTGTTTTTCAAAGGTAATTTCGACTTCATCGTTCACTTCTGAATTCAGTTTCAACTTGATACCTTTCGTTTCAGAAGTTATATTCAATTCTTTCAGATTGAATGACACTAATCCGGGAGCACGAACTCCACTCAGGTCATCATAATCATTGTATCGAAGTTCCAGATGAATATATCCGTCATCATTACCTTCTTCTGCTAAAGGAACCTCGGCATCTTCTGCACGTTGTACCAGACTGATGCGATGTTTCGTACCCGAATTCTTCGGCAGATTCTGCATAAAGATAACGTTCATATATCCCCCACTGATGGTGATATCCCCTTTATAGATAAATACCGGATCATTACCATATTCCTCATCATTCTCCGATGTCAGCGGTTCCACACTTTTCGTCAGGGCATGCCAGATCTTCTCAATCTTCACGGCATGATCATATCCTTCATAATTATCATAGATGGGATTAAAGATTGTTATTATACGCTGCCCGTCTACAGGCTGATACCAACCCATATTAGTATTAATAGGCCAAAGCGTTCCCCAAGTGTCACTTTCCAGATAGAAAGTATTCCCCTTCACGCGTACGGTGCTCCAATTCGGATAAGAAAAATCACCGATAGAGTATCCGTCATCTAAATCATCGCATGATTGCAACGCAGGTAGTACTGCCAAGCACATCATAAAAAATAGCCAATGTAATCTCTTCATAATCAAAGTCCTTTTGCTTGTTTTCGTAAAAATTGTTAGTTCATAATCTTTCGTGTATTCTGACTATAAAATACGAAAGCCGGGCATTTACTGCACCGGCTTTATCTCTTTTAACTATTTTATATCCTTTTGAAGCAAAAAGACTTTCATTATGTTAGGAATTTCATTTTCGCAACAGGCGTATCATCTCTTGCGCAGCATGCTTCGGTGCACCGGCATCTCCCAGACGCGATGCCATATACTCATAACCTTCGAGCATCCGTTGCCGATACTCCTTATTATATAAGATACGTTCCAGTTCGGCACGGGCCTGCTCTACTGTCATCGTATCAGCCACGAGCTCTTTCACCACCTCACGGTTTGCAATAAGATTCACCAATGAAATATACTTTACCGTCAGTATATGACGGCGCAGGAACGAAATGACCTTCCCTATCGGCGTATGATAGCAAACAGCCTGCGGCACCCGAAACAAGGCCGTTTCCAGCGTAGCAGTTCCCGAAGTTACCAATGCAGCTTCAGCCTGTTGCAGCAAACGATAGGTTTGTCCGAAAAGGATCTTTACTTTCGCACCGCCTATATATTCATAATAATAGTCAGGAGAAATACCGGGCGCACCGGCCAAAACCAATTGGTACTCAGGAAAAGCAGAAGCTGCACGAAGCATATCGGGCAAATTATCTTTTATCTCCTGCTTCCGGCTACCCGCCAGTAAAGCGATGATCGGCTTAGACTCCAATCCGGTCTCACGAATAAAATCATCGTACGTTTCAGGATGTTCCGCACGAAAAGCAGTCACTTCATCTACCGTAGGATTGCCTACATAATGTATCGGATAATGATGCTTGCCTTCGAAAAACTCCACCTCGAACGGCAGAATGGAAAACAATTCATCCACATCCCGCTTGATATTCTTGATACGGTATTCTTTCCACGCCCATATCTTCGGAGAGATATAATAATAGACCGGGATTTGCGTCTTAGCCCGCAGGAACTTGGCAATATTCAGGTTAAAACCGGGATAATCCACCAGTATCACTACATCCGGCTGCCATGCCACGATATCCTCTTTACATCGTTTCATGTTGGCAAAGATTGTGCGCAAATGCAGTAACACCGGGATAAAGCCCATATAAGCCAGTTCCTTATAGTGCTTCACCATCGTTCCACTCACTGCTGCCATCAGGTCGCCCCCGAAGAAACGGAATTCCGCCTGCGGGTCTTCAAACTTCAAAGCAGCCATCAGGTGAGACGCGTGTAAGTCACCGGAAGCTTCACCGACAATCAAGTAATACTTCATATCAAATCAGATTAGAACCAGCTTTGCAGTTCATCTATAAGTTCGTAAGCCGTAACATCCACCTTGGTCGGAGTAATAGCTACATACCCGTTATCAAGTGCCCAATGATCATTCTTTTCATTATCGGAATCGGTATTCTGGAACTCACCGGTCAGCCAGTAGTAATGGGTATCACCGCGATGCGCGAAATTCTCCCATTCATTGGTCCACTGTCCTTTGGACTGTTCGCAGACTTTAACTCCCTTGAGTTCCTGTACATTGGGGAAGTTTACATTAAGGCAAGTCAACGGAGGCAGCCCCTTTTCCAAAACCTGACGGGCTATCTCACGGATATAAGGACCAGAAGGCTCAAAATCAGGATTCGGATCATGACAGCAAAGAGAGAAACCAATGGAAGGCACACCTTTCAGGCAACCTTCAATTACCACTCCCATCGTACCGGAATAATGCACATTCACGGCAGAGTTATCGCCGTGATTGATACCACCGACTATCAGATCGGGTTTGCGATCGAGCACCGTATGTAAAGCAAGTTTTATGCAGTCTACCGGAGTACCGGAGCATTTATAAACTGTCAGCCCTACATCTTTACGAACCAACTGGTAATGAATGGGTTCCGTTACAGTCAGCGCACTTGCACTACCCGAACGCGGCGCATCCGGCGCCATCACAACTATTTCTCCCAGCGGACGAAGAAACTTAACCAACTCACTAATGCCTTTTGCAATGACACCATCGTCATTGGAAACCAATATCAAAGGTCTCTGATTTTCCATATTCATCTTTATTTTCTATGCAAAAGTAGGCAAAAATAAAGAAAGCACCTAATACAATACTTTGCTTTTGTTGTCCCAAAGTTTGCGTTTCATTCGATATATCGAATAAAAATAATACAATATTGTTCGATATATCGAATAAAACCAGCGTAAACCGTTATTCTTCGTGATGCCCGTCATCTCCTCCCGTCGCACTCAACACGATATTGCGTGCGACATGCGCCTCATTTCCGGCAGCATCCGTACAGTAAACCATCAGGTGATAATCTCCCGGAGTGGCATTAACCGGTATCACGATATCATGATGATGGATATGAGCCGTCCTTTGTTCCGAAACATCGTAAGACTTATTAAAGGTGAAATCAACAGTCGTCTCAGCAGTGCGGGTATCATGCGAATGATGGTCGAAATTATTGTGAATCTCTATCTTGTACGATTTCAACATGACATCATCCGATAAGTCCATCTCAAAATGTACTCCGTGTTCACTGCCTATTGCCAGCACTCCGCCTTCGGCAGGTGATTTAAGATCAATCACCGGTTTTGTAGTATCACTAAGCGGATTGTCGCTGTCTCCGCAAGCAGTAAGTAATGAGACACTTATCACTAAAAGGGAAATAATCATCGGGAAATAAAATCTTGTTTTCATTTGAATAATTTTTTAAATGGTACTTTAATTAATAATTGAAAGTTTCGCCCCGGTTCGGGAATCTCCACTTTCCGATAAAAACTGAGATGATTGTAATACCGCGTATTGAATAGATTACGGACAGTCAAAGTAATCTCCACTTCCGTTCCGGCAACGGGTAAATCAAGAGAGCCAGCTATATGAAAGAGGTTTGCACCCGGCGTGCGGTCTTCGTTGCGATCCACACGATTTTGCTTGGCTATGCTCTGCCATTCGGCATAAAGCATATACCGCTTCCTTTGCCAGATGAGCGTGTTGCGCAGCGTGGCAGGTGGAGAAAAGCTCAAAGGAATACGTTCATCACAATTGTAGGTATAGACATACTCACCGGATAGACGGTAGTTGAGAGTGGGCAAAATAGTCAGTTCCACACTCGCCTCCGCTCCGGCAAACAAGGCTTCCGTCTGCGTATAACGGTAAATCTGTCCCGTATGGGGTAAAACAGACCATTCCCCCGTAGGCCGCAGAAAGATATAATTGCTAAACCAATTGACGAAAGGAGAAACATATACGGACCATCTCCCGTACTTCAACTGATAAGAAGCATCCATCTGCCAACCCTGTTCGGACGAAAGTGTAGCATCTCCCTGTTCATGACGGAATGTGCCGTGATGCACACCATTCGAAGCCAGTTCATTAGCTCCCGGAAGACGAAAACTCCGCCCGACATTTACCTTCAACTGATGCCGCGTCGAGGGCGTCCATACCACACCCAATGATAAAGAATAGTCGCCAAAGCTCCTGTTTACCCGACGACTGTTCCACCGGTAGAACTCCACCTGCTCTTCATCATACCCCTGTTCCTGCAAATAAGTAGCCAGGTAAGGATCATCATGGGCAAAGACACGCATGCGACCATAGTCATACCGTACACCTCCACTGACGGATAATGTATTATCCGGACGATACGTCGTAAGCCAGGATATACCGGTAGTAAAACGATCATATTCCGGCAACAAGAAAGAATAACCGGAAATCGTATTTCGCTGGAATTGAGAGTCCCACCCCATCCGATGTTCCCAAGAAGAAGAGCCGATCCACCGTCCTTTTGCCGAAAAACTGAAAGTATTCAGATTAAAGGCCAGTTCTTTGTCAGGATCAGTTTCCGGCAGAGGTTGTGTTCCGTAATGGGTATGAAACGCACTCCATTCCTCGCGGTGATTGTTCTGATAACCGATATCACCCGACAGAATAAACTTCTCCCAGGCATACTGCTGATGAGTGGTTACTTTCAGGTGATTTACCTTACTGTAAGGAAGATCGATGTTCCGGCTGTCACCGTCGTCTTCCAGACGTGACAAGTCGGGAACTCCATGTACTCCGGGGAAGAACCCTGTCTTCTGAAAAACATTGGACACAGCGAGATTCGACTTATATCCCTTCTTCTGATATTGGGTAAAGAAATTGACGTTACGTTCCCATCCCGCCGTATTTTTCAGCCGACGACCGTAGACCGGCATCTTCTGAGTCAGATAAACAATCGTATCTGCCGGGATACGGTAATCTCCAAAGCGCTGTTCCGAGTAACGCAACCGCGTATACCAGGCATTTCTTTTGATACCCAACATCAGTGAAGCGCCTATGGTTCCGTTCACAGACTTACCCAACAGCGTCACGTCGCCAAACAACATATTCTCTGCCGGCACCTGCACCGGAGCAATGTCAATCACTCCGCCCATGGCGTCACTGCCGTAAAGCAGCGAAGCAGGACCTTTCATTACATTCACGGCATCCACATTGAAAGCATCCAGCTCCAGACCGTGGTCTGCACCCCACTGCTGCCCTTCCTGTTTGATGCCATTCTCCAATACAGCCACCCGATTAAAGCCCATGCCACGAATCATCGGCTTGGAGAATCCCGAACCGATATCCATAGCCTGCACGCCGGGGATATTTTCCATAGCCTGCATGAAGTTACCCGTGAAATGTTTCCGCAAGAAATCCCTGTCAGCCACTTCGAGCGTAAGTGCAGTCTTTTTGTTCTGAAGCTGTTGATAGGTTTCCGCTATCACGACTTCAGGCAAAGCTACATTACGGACTGAATCAGATTCCTGCGCATGGACGGAAAGGGTTGTACACAACATTCCCATCACGCCCGGAATAATTCCTATACGCATTGATTACAATCTTAATTTAGAATAAAACAATGAGAGGCAAGCTACAGAAAGCCCGTCTCCACATGAATGTAAATTATGTAATCAAGCTATGGGAGGTGCGCGTAGATAATGTGAATAAGACAGTGTATAAACAATCTTATCCTGATGAACAACCTGCTCAAATGTGATGGGCGTTAAGATGCAACGGAAGTCAACAGACTGCGCTTCCGTGAAAAGAGAAAGAGAAAAGTGACAGATAGCACAATCATCGGACGAATGGCGCGGATGATCTGCATGGGAACAGGAAGCCGCATGCTCGTCCTCGTGATGGTGAAAAGCCTTCACCACGAAGAACGGCAGAAGTGCCATCATCAGCACCCATGCTATAACTACTCTCTTCTTTCCGCTGTTATTCACTTTCTTAATCGACAAGTATTTGAATAGGCTGCGAAGATATGTATCTCTGGCTAAAAACGCAAACTCTGGTACTTAATATGTGTTACCGCTCCGGCTTTTACCAATCTGAATAAGCCATTTCCAGATAGGCAACACCTCTATTGAAAGCCCATCCTTTTCTATTACCCGTTCATCATTACGAGTCACAATCTGAAGTCTTTCCGCATTCAGGAACTTAGCCGCCTTCACAATTCCATTGACTTCACGCTCAAAAGTCTGCACATCCGAAATATTATATGAAACCTGAATCAACCAACTTTCCTCCGGTATATAGAAGTCAACTTCTATATGCTGATTGTAGAAATAAACCTTTTCTCCAAACTGACGATGCAAGGTTATCGCAACAAGATTCTCCAACAATAAAGTTTCCGGCCGGAAAATAAACAAATTCAAGATTCCATTATCAATAAAGTAATATTTACGGTTACTCTCACGCTCTGCGAACCTCGCAGCATAGTTTTCCAAACTGAATATAAGCCAAGTCTCTTGCAGATAGCCCACATAATCAATAATGGTACGCACCCCCACACTTTCTCCCGCTGAAGAAACTATATTCTTCAAACGATTATAAGAAGAAGGTTGCATCACGCTCTCCGCCAATTTTTTCACCAACAACCGCATTGAATCCGAATTACGCAAAGAATAACGGGCAACTAAATCGCCGAAAAATATCTTCTGATACAATCCGCTCAACCATGAACGCTTATCTTCAAAAGAAAGTAGTTCCGGAAAACCGCCATTATAGAAATAAGTATCAAAACTACGCACCACCCCATTTCTAGTACCCGGTGTATAAAGCCAATTTGATTTCAATTCAAATCCTTCGAATTTTAAAAATTCCCTAAAGGAGAATGGATATACATTCTGTATCAGGAAACGCCCGCCCAAGGTCGTAGCAATCTCAGAACTCAGCATTTTAGCATTGCTTCCCGTAACAAATACCCGATAGCTCTTATCTGCCAGTCGACGAACAAATTTTTCCCAGCCTGGCACAATCTGTATCTCATCCAGAAAGAAAATTGGACGAAAAGAAAATGTTTCTTCATACACCCGCTTTATCTCATCCAAATCTTCCGACTTCAGTCCTATGAAACGTTCGTCTTCAAAATTAAGATAGAGAATTTCTTCTATATCAACTCCCCTTTTCATCAGCTCATGGATCCGTTGAAACATAAGATAAGACTTTCCGGCACGGCGAATGCCTAAAAAGACATAGTTCCCGTTGTCTTCAAACTTGAAAGGACGTTGCAGCAACTTCACATTCTGAACAAACTCCTGATTTTCACCTATAATCTGTTTTATCAGTTCTTGATCCATCTTCTTTATTTGTTTTATATACGCAACACAAATATAGGATTTTTGTTTCATATACGACACAAAATCCCTATATTTTTATTTCATATACAATACAACCTAACGAAAGAAACTTCCCACCGCATAAAGAGGCACGTTCACAAAAATCAGGAGGAGTTTCCTCCATCCAATCACATTTTCAGGAGGAGTTTCCCGCTTTAAGCGGCTAAAAGGAGGAGAAGTTTCGGTTATTTAACGTCCGCGCTGCAGCCTCCCCTCCCCATCACGCACATCTCCCTTACCTTTCCCCCGCAAAAAGCTTGCATATCTACTGAAGCATGATTACCTTTGCCGCTCAAGATGGCATCTTGTGTTGTTCAAGATAGCATCTCATACTACACAAGATGCCATCTTGAGCGGCTAAACAAAGGGAGCTACAATCCATAGGAATATGAGTTCCAAGCATTAGGGTACTATGCTGCTAACATTGAGAAGCATAGGCCTCATCAGCAACATCAATCAACAAGAACAAAGATATGGGAATGATTTATTTAGTAAGGAAGAAACTCTTCCGCTCCAAGGAAGGAATGAAGCAACTGTATTACGCTGTGCAGCGCACCCTGCAACCACGCGGCGGAGTAACTACCGAAAAGCTGGCACAGCGCATGGCCAGCCGTAAAGGCATGAGCGAAGGCGACGTGCAAAGTGTACTGGTGGACCTGCCCAAATACATAGAAGAAGCGCTCAGAGAGGGCGAGTCCGTCACCATCAGAGGACTCGGCTCCTTCAACCTCGCCATAACGAGCGAAGGCTTCGAACATCCCGATGACGTGATGCCGGGCAAGGTGCGGGTTTCACGCATCTACTTCAAACCGGATCGCACGTTGGTGGGAAGGCTACGCCAAGACATGGATTTCTTCCGTTACCCGCTAAGCAAGTACTTCCCCCACGAAATGCTGCGCCCCGAAACGCTGGAACGCGAACGGGTACAGACCAAAAATAAGCCGGAAGACGAAGCAAAGGATATTGATACGGTAACAGGCTGAAAGCACTGAAAGCCGTCCCCGACCGGAGATTTCAGTCTAAACACCTTACACACAACGGCCTAAAGCCGCTGAAAGAGATGAAAGTGCAGAACGCATGATTATTCGCACAAACCACGCCCCAAATGCGGACAGGCACTTAAAACAAATCTTAATCTTCTGCAAGCGAGACAAAAAAGATATTTCATTTCAAGATAATTACGTATATTTGCAAGCTGAACAAGAGAACGAAAAGTGCCGGAACAGGTCGAAATGAAATAAAACGGCTTTGAGTTATTAACAAAAAAGGCGACTTATCAACAGATTTTGCAATCTTTCTCTTTTTTAGTAGGCGCAATACGGAATTATCACTTATTTCGCTGCCAATAAACACTAAGATTATGGGAAAAATTATTGCTTTGGCAAATCAAAAAGGTGGTGTAGGAAAAACAACGACTACGATTAACCTCGCAGCCTCACTCGCCACCCTGGAAAAGAAAGTGCTCGTTGTGGACGCAGACCCGCAGGCAAACGCCTCTTCCGGTTTGGGTGTCGACATCAAGCAGTCGGAATGCACTATTTACGAATGCATTATCGACCGGGCTGATGTCCGCGAAGCCATCCATGACACCGAGATTGATACACTGAAAGTGATATCCTCACACATAAACTTGGTGGGCGCCGAGATAGAGATGCTCAATCTGAAAAACAGGGAAAAGATATTGAAAGAAGTACTTGCCCCGCTGAAGGAAGAGTTTGATTATATCTTGATAGACTGCTCGCCCTCACTGGGACTGATTACCATCAACGCACTGACCGCAGCCGACTCTGTGATTATCCCCGTACAAGCGGAATACTTTGCATTGGAAGGCATCAGTAAGTTGCTGAATACAATCAAAATTATCAAGTCGAAACTGAACCCGGCACTCGAAATCGAAGGTTTCCTGCTGACCATGTACGACTCACGCCTGCGCCAGGCCAACCAGATTTATGATGAAGTGAAACGCCACTTCCAGGAACTGGTGTTCGAAACCGTGGTGCAACGCAACGTCAAACTGAGTGAAGCCCCCAGTTATGGTCTGCCTACCATCTTGTATGATGCAGACTCCACAGGAGCCAAAAACCACATGGCACTTGCCAAAGAACTGATTAGTCGCAACAATTAACTTAAAAACGAAGAACCATGGCACAAAAAAGAAATGCATTAGGACGCGGGCTCGACGCTCTGCTCTCAATGGACGAAGTGCAGACCGAAGGCTCTTCTTCCATCAACGAAATAGAGTTGTCGAAGATTGTCGTCAACCCGAATCAGCCACGTCATGAATTTGACGAAACGGCACTTCAGGAACTTGCCGACTCAATCTCTGAAATAGGTATCATTCAGCCCATCACCTTGCGTAAGCTCTCGGACGATGAATATCAGATCATTGCCGGAGAACGCCGCTTCCGCGCCTCGCAACTTGCCGGACTGACAAGTATCCCCGCCTATATCCGCACCGCCGACGACGAAAACGTCATGGAAATGGCGCTTATCGAGAACATACAGCGCGAAGACCTGAATTCTGTGGAAATCGCTCTTGCCTACCAGCACCTGTTGGAACAATACGGCCTGACGCAGGAACGCCTCAGCGAACGTGTAGGTAAAAAGCGCACTACCATCGCAAACTACCTGCGCCTGTTGAAGCTGCCTGCACCTATTCAGATGGCCATACAAAACAAGCAGATTGACATGGGGCATGCCCGTGCACTCGTCACTCTGGCCGATCCGAAGCTGCAAGTGAAGATATTCGAAGAAATCATCGAGCACGGATACTCCGTACGCAAGGTGGAAGAATTAGTAAAATCTCTGAGCGAAGGCGAAACCGTGAAAAGCGGCGGACGCAAGATAGCTCCCAAACGAGCCAAGTTGCCCGAAGAATTTAATATGCTGAAACAACAGCTATCCGGCTTCTTCAGCACCAAAGTGCAGCTGACCTGTTCGGAGAAAGGAAAAGGTAAAATCAGTATCCCGTTCAATAACGAAGAGGATTTAGAACGTATTATCGGCATACTCGATACTCTAAAAAAATAAATGACGAAAGGAACTAAAACATATCAATGGTGTATCGCCCTGCTGCTTTGCCTCGTGCAGACGGCAGGGATTGCTATGTATGGGCAGGACCGTCCGCGTGCCGCTGCCAAACGACAGCAAAAAGAGCTTGCGGACACATTGCGGAAGATATCGCAAATTGTACCGGATAGCCTGGATGCACTAAGCGATCCTATTCTGCAACGGGTTTCAACCGCTGATAGCCTCGCAGTAGCCGACAGTATTGCTGCCGAAAATAAAAAGCGTTTGTTGGAGATGACCTCCGCCCCCACCCCGCAAGTGCCCGATACGCCAACGGACAGTCTGAACAAAGAACTCAATAAAAAAGTTTTTATTCCCAATCCGACCAAAGCGACATGGCTTGCTTTGGTAATTCCGGGAGGGGGACAGATCTACAACCGGAAATACTGGAAACTACCTATTATATATGGTGGCTTTGCCGGATGTGCATATGCACTGACCTGGAACGGGAAAATGTATAAAGACTACATGCAAGCGTACAAGGATGCCTCCAAAGGCAACTGGGATGCCAGCAGTATCAACGACCTGCTCCCCCCGGGATATGTCAAAAAGGTTCCCCAGACACAAATAGTAGAAACGCTCCGAAAACGAAAGGATACATACCGTCGATATCGCGACCTGAGTATCTTCGCTTTTATCGGCGTTTATCTGATATCGGTTATCGATGCGTATGTAGATGCGGAATTATCTAATTTCGATATAACGCCCGACCTCAGTATGAGAATAGAACCGGCTGTTATCAACAACCAATATAGCACCGGTACCTCCAATAAATCCGTCGGACTGCAATGCAGTTTCCGTTTTTAAATGAGAATAAAGCCATACCAAAGAATAATCACACATGAAGAATAAATCTGTAAATATGAAGAAGTTTATCGCCACTCCGTTCCTGTTTTGTCTGTCACTCTTCACCTTCCAGGTGCAAGCGCAAGAAAGCGTGGATGTACTCATCCGCGACAACGGGACGGAAAGGAAGGAAAGCATCGAACTTCCTCCAAGTATGACCTATCCGCTGGACAGCCTGCTCAACGACTGGAAAGCAAAGAATTATATTGATTTAGGCAAAGATTGCAGTACCTCCACCGAGAATCCGTTTTTCAGTGATTCCGTCTACATCGACCGTCTCAGCCGCATCCCTGCCGTGATGGAAATGCCATACAATGAAATTGTACGTAAATTCATAGATATGTACACAGGACGCTTACGCAATAATGTATCGTTCATGCTGAGCGCCTGCAATTTCTACATGCCTATCTTTGAAGAGGCACTCGATACTTACGGACTGCCCTTCGAACTCAGATACTTGCCCATTATCGAATCCGCTCTCAACCCTTCCGCCCGTTCGCGCGCAGGAGCTCGCGGACTGTGGCAGTTCATGCTGGCTACCGGGAAAATGTATGGCCTGGAAAGCAACAGTCTCGTTGACGAACGCTGCGATCCAATCAAGGCTACCTGGGCTGCCGCGCGCTATCTGAAGGATCTGTATGCCATTTACCAAGACTGGAATCTGGTGATTGCCGCCTACAATTGCGGTCCGGGCACCATCAACAAAGCCATCCGCCGTGCCGGAGGGAAAACGGATTATTGGGAAATCTATAACTTCTTGCCGAAAGAAACCCGTGGATATGTGCCCGCGTTTATCGCCGCCAACTATGTGATGACCTACTACTGCAAGCACAACATCTGCCCCATGGAAACCAACATTCCCGACGCAACAGACACAGTACAGGTAACAAAAAACTTACATTTCGAACAGCTTGCCGATATCTGTAGCGTGAGTATGGAAGAGATCAAAAGTCTTAATCCTCAATATAAAAAGAATATAATTCCCGGTGAAAGCAAGGCGCAAACCCTCCGCCTGCCAATGAATTACATCAGTACATTTATCGACAGCCAGGACACCATCTACGCCCACCGTTCTAATGAATTATTCAAAAACCGCCGTACTGTAGCCATCCCCGAAACCCGCTCTACAGCAAGACGCGCTACAACGGGCAACGGGAAGCTGACTTACCACAAGATACGGAGTGGCGAAACACTGGGTGCCATTGCAGGTCGTTATGGCGTCACCGTCAAACAACTTCAGAGTTGGAATGGATTGCGCAATACCAACATTTCTGCCGGAAAGCAATTGAAGATATATAAATAAAGGCACAAATGCTTGCGTGATGTTGAAAATTGCTTATTTTTGCAGCAACTGAAGAAAGGAGAACAGGATATGGAAGAGAATGTGGGCCAGAAAGATAAAGAAAAAGTCGAAGAAGAAATGATTGAACAGGCTTTCCAGCAACTGTTAAACGACTACTTGGCAACCAAACACCGCAAGCGTATTGAGATCATAACAAAGGCATTCAACTTTGCCAATCAGGCGCATAAGGGCATCAAACGCCGTTCGGGCGAACCTTACATTATGCACCCCCTCGCTGTGGCACAAATTGTATGCAACGAAATAGGTCTTGGTTCTACATCCATTTGTGCCGCCTTGCTGCACGATGTGGTAGAAGATACGGACTATACCGTAGAAGACATAGAAAACATATTCGGCCCGAAAATCGCCCAGATTGTAGACGGGCTGACCAAAATATCCGGTGGTATTTTCGGTGACCGTGCTTCGGCACAGGCAGAGAACTTCAAGAAGTTGCTGCTGACGATGTCCGATGATATACGCGTAATTCTGATCAAGATAGCCGACCGGCTGCACAATATGCGCACGTTAGGTTCGATGCTTCCCAACAAGCAATTCAAAATTGCAGGCGAGACATTGTATATCTATGCTCCCCTCGCCAATCGCCTGGGACTGTACAAGATAAAGACAGAACTGGAGAATCTGAGTTTCAAGTACGAACATCCCGAAGAGTATCAGGAAATCGAAGAAAAGCTGGCAGCCACAGCAACCGAACGTGATAAAGTATTCAATGATTTCACTGCTCCGATACGTGCCCAGCTGGACAAAATGGGGCTGAAATTCCGTATTCTCGCGCGTGTTAAATCCATCTATTCCATCTGGAACAAGATGCAGACCAAGCATGTACCGTTTGAAGAAATCTATGACTTACTTGCCGTACGTATTATCTTTGAACCACGAAATGCGGACGAAGAACTGAACGATTGTTTTGATATCTATGTCTCCATCTCCAAAATATACAAACCCCACCCCGACCGTCTGCGCGACTGGGTGAGTCATCCCAAAGCCAACGGTTACCAGGCCTTGCACGTCACCCTTATGGGAAACAACGGGCAATGGATTGAAGTACAAATCCGCAGTGAACGGATGAATGACGTAGCCGAACAAGGTTTCGCCGCCCACTGGAAATATAAAGAAGGCGGAGGTGGCGAAGATGAAGGCGAATTGGATAAATGGCTGCGCACCATCAAAGAAATACTTGATGACCCTCAACCGGATGCCATTGACTTCCTCGATACCATCAAGCTGAACTTGTTTGCATCGGAAATATTTGTGTTTACTCCCAAAGGCGAAATCAAGACTATGCCGCAGAACTCTACGGCACTGGATTTTGCATTCTCCCTGCACACTGACATCGGTAGCCACTGTATCGGCGCAAAAGTAAACCATAAGCTTGTCCCTCTGAGCCACAAGCTTCAAAGTGGTGACCAGGTGGAAGTTCTGACTTCCAAATCACAACGCGTACAGCCGGAATGGGAAGTATTTGCCACTACTGCCCGTGCCCGTGCCAAGATAGCCGCCATCCTGCGCAAAGAGCAAAGGAACAGCCAGAAAGAAGGCGAAACCCTTCTGAATGAATTCTTCAAAAAAGAAGAGCTGCGACTGGACGACCTGTTGATAGACAAGTTGGTGAAAGCCCATAATATGAAGAACCGGGACGAGTTTCTGATAGCCATCGGCAATAAAAAGATCGTATTGGGCGACCTGGATAAAAATGCCCTGAAAGAGAAACAAGGAACCAACTGGAAGAAGTTTCTCACCTTCTCGTTCGGCGGTAACAAGGACAACAAAGAACCGATTGAAGAAAAACCACTGCAAGAAAAGGAGAAAATCAATACGAAGCAAATCCTGAAACTGACGGAAGAGAATATCCAGAAGAATTATATCATGGCAGAATGTTGCCACCCCATTCCGGGTGACGATGTACTGGGATATATGGACGAAAACGACCGTATCATTATCCACAAACGCCAGTGTCCCGTCGCCGCACGTTTGAAGAGCAGTTACGGAAACCGTATTCTGGCTACAGAGTGGGATACCCATAAGGAACTCTCCTTCCTGGTGAATATATATATAAAAGGTATAGATGCCATGGGATTGCTGAACGAAGTAACACAGGTGATTTCGCGTCAGCTGAATGTAAATATCCGTAAGTTGTCCATTGAAACAACAGACGGTATTTTTGAAGGAAACATCCAATTGTACGTGCATGATGTGGATGATGTGAAAACCATCTGCAATAATCTGAAACAGATACAGAACATCAAGCAAGTAACCCGCGTAGAAGGATAAAAAACTATAAAAGCACACTAGTATGTTTAACTCAAAAAAAGGAATAGAAGATAAGGTAAGCAATAAATTAACCACGCTTTCCAGTCAAAGTTTAATTAAAGGTGATTGTTCCATCGATGGAGATATGCGTATCGACGGAACTGTAGAAGGAAATATCCGGTGTACCGGGAAAATAGTCATCGGTCCGGAAGGAAAAATACACGGCAACCTGTCTTGTACACACGCTTGCCTTCACGGAACTATCATCGGTGATGCATACGTGAAGGAAGAACTCACCCTGAAAGCCAACTGTGTGATGCAGGGCAATATCTATACCACAAAATTGGAAATAGAATCACAGGCTAAATTCAATGGAAGCTGCAATACGAATGATACCAGCCATGAGATAAAATTATTGGAAGCTGTTACCGAATAACATTATTTACAATATATTCAGGTCCGTCAAAAACCACCTTGCAAAAAAAAGTTTTATTTTGCATAGACATCTATTATTGATATAAAATAGCTATTTTTGCAGTCTATATCAATGAAGTATACTATGATAGTCGGCAAATATATAAATTTGGGAACGCTCCAAAAGCTACTGTTTGATGATGAAAAAGTAATTATTTCCGATGAATGTATTCAAGAAGTAGATAAGAGTTTTCGTTTCTTGAAGGATTTCTCCAGTGATAAAATTATTTACGGAATTAATACAGGGTTCGGTCCTATGGCTCAATATAGGATTGAAGATAAATCATTAACGGAATTACAATACAACATCATCAGGAGCCACTCTACCGGAGCGGGAAAGCCATTGCCTCCTCTTTATGTGAAAGCAGCAATGATTGCCAGATTATTCACTTTTCTTCAAGGGAAATCAGGTATACATACAGAGCTGGTCGAACTACTCGTCAAGTTCATTAACCTGGATATTTTTCCGTATATACCGGAGCATGGCAGTGTAGGTGCCAGTGGCGATTTAGTGCAATTGGCGCATATAGCGTTGACGCTGATCGGTGAAGGAGAAGTGTTCTATCAAGGGCAGCTACAACCCACCGCCCAGGTACTTGAGAAGAATCATCTCAAACCTTTCTCCATACATATCCGTGAAGGGCTTTCAGTAACAAACGGCACTTCTGTTATGACAGGCATTGGCATTGTTAACTTGATTTATGCCCGCCAATTGCTCAACTGGTCCGTATGCGCCTCGGTAATGATGAATGAAATTGCCGCATCGTATGATGATTTCGTTTCTCAACCGCTAAATGATGCCAAACTTCATAAAGGGCAGCAAAAGATAGCTGAAATGATGAGAGTCTGGATGTCCGACAGTAAATGTACTCTCAAAAGAGAGAATGAACTGTACGGACAGAAACATGAAGAAAAGATTTTTGAACATAAAGTGCAGCCTTATTACTCGTTAAGATGTACTCCACAAATATTGGGACCGGTTTATGACACCCTTATAAATACGGAAGAAGTATTGATAAACGAAATTAACTCAGCTTGCGACAACCCGATTGTTGATCCGGAAACCCAAAACGTATATCACGGCGGAAACTTTCATGGTGATTACGTCTCTTTTGAAATGGACAAACTGAAAATAGCCATAACGAAACTGACAATGCTAAGTGAACGCCAATTGAATTATCTGTTCCATGATCGCATCAACGGAATACTTCCTCCATTTGTCAATTTGGGAGTATTAGGATTGAATTATGGGTTACAAGCCTCACAATTTACTGCTACTTCCACAACAGCCGAGTGTCAGACGTTATCTAATCCCATGTATATACACAGTATCCCAAACAACAATGATAATCAGGATATTGTAAGCATGGGAACTAATTCTGCGTTAATAGCCAAAACAGTCATAGAGAATTCTTTCCAGGTTATGAGCATCCTGTTTATGGGTATCGTACAGGCTGTAGATTACTTAAAGATACAGGAAAAGCTCAGTACGGAATCGCGTTGCGTATACAATGAGATCCGGGCATTTTTCCCTGTATTTACCCAGGATACTCCCAAGTACAAGGAAATAGAGGCTATGAGTGGATACTTGAAAAATAAGAAATTCAATTTATAAATGAAATACGCATTAATAACAGGCGGAAGCCGGGGCATAGGACGTTCTGTCAGCATCAGGTTGGCAGCAATGGGATATACCGTGCTGATAAATTATCAAAGCAACGATAAGGAAGCGGCAAACACACTGCAATTAGTTCGTGAAAAAGGAGGTGATGGAGAACTATCGAAGTTCGATGTTACTGATCCAAAGGCAGTATCCGAAGCTTTAAATAACTGGAGCGAACAACATCCGGATGAATATATCGAGGTGCTGATAAATAATGCAGGCATCCGCAAAGATAACCTGATGCTTTGGATGACCGAAGCAGAATGGAGCGGGGTACTGAACACCAGCCTGAACGGCTTCTTTTATGTCACCCAGGCATTGCTTAAGAACATGCTTGTCAAACGCTTCGGACGTATTGTCAACATCGTCTCATTATCGGGGATCAAAGGCATGCCCGGGCAGACCAATTATTCTGCCGCCAAAGGAGGTGTCATTGCTGCTACCAAGGCATTAGCTCAGGAAGTTGCAAAGAAGCACGTGACCGTCAATGCGGTGGCTCCCGGATTCATCCGCACGGAAATGACCGAAGATATCAACGAGAACGAATGGAAAAAACATATCCCTGCCGGACGCTTCGGCGAACCGGAAGAAGTAGCTGATCTCGTAAGTTTCATAGTATCTCCCAATGCCTCTTACATTACAGGTGAGGTTATTTCAATCAATGGAGGACTGCATACATGAGAAGAGTTGTCATTACAGGAATGGGGATTTACTCATGCATCGGCAAAAACCTGAGCGAAGTAACAGACTCATTATATAACGGTAAATCGGGCATCGGCATTGATCCTCAACGGAAAGAGATGGGATATCTGTCTGCACTGACCGGCTTATTGGAGCGCCCTGATCTCAAAAAGATGCTGGACAGACGAAAACGTCTCTGCCTGCCTGAACAAGGAGAATATGCCTATCTGGCAAGTGTGGAAGCCTTCAAAAATGCAGGTATCGATGAAGCATTCCTGGAAGCGAACGAAGTAGGAGTACTCTATGGAAATGATAGTAGCACTGCACCGATTATTAATGCTGTGGATATTATCCGGGAAAAGAAGAATACCGTCCTGGTAGGTTCCGGTTCTATCTTCCAGTCGATGAATTCAACTGTGTCGATGAACCTGTCAGTCATCTTTAAACTCAGAGGAGTAAACTTCACAATCTCCGGTGCTTGTGCAAGCGGTTCCCACGCCATTGGCATGGGATATCTGCTTATCAAATCGGGATTGCAGGACTGCATTCTTTGTGGTGGCGCACAGGAAGTTAATCCATTCTCTGTGGGTAGCTTCGACGGGTTAAGTGCATTTTCCAACCGTGAAGCTGAACCCCAGAAAGCATCCAGACCTTTTGATAAAAACAGGGACGGGCTTGTACCCAGCGGAGGTGGCGCCAGCCTGGTACTGGAAAGTTATGAATCAGCTGTCAGGCGAGGAGCCCCCATACTGGCAGAAATTATCGGCTACGGTTTTTCATCCAACGGAGATCACATATCTGTTCCTAATATAGACGGGCCAAAGCGTTCATTGGAAATGGCCATCCGGAATGCCGGAATCGCATTGGATGAAATTAAATACATCAATGCGCACGCCACTTCTACACCAATAGGTGACTTGAATGAAGCAAAAGCCATAGCAGAGGTATTTGAAGGACATCGCCCATACGTGACGTCCACCAAGTCTATGACCGGTCACGAAATGTGGATGGCAGGTGCCAGTGAAGTAATCTATTCTACTTTAATGATGCAAAATAACTTCATTGCTCCCAATCTGAATTTCGAAGAGCCGGATGAAGCATCTGCCCAACTTAATATCCCCGCCCAACGAGTAAATATGGAATTTGATACATTCCTCTCAAACTCATTCGGATTCGGAGGAACCAATTCTACATTAATTATTAAAAAAGTAAAGTAATATAAGTATGACCCACGAAGAAATCATTGAAAAGATAAGAGAAACCTTATCCGAGGAATTTGAAGTAGATATCGATCTTATCCAGCCTGATGCTCCGCTCATGCAAACCCTTGAGTTAGACAGTCTGGACTTGGTAGATATGGTAGTGTTGATTGAAAAGAACTTCGGTTTTAATGTAACCGGGCAAGATTTTGTCGGAATCAAAACGTTCCAGGACTTCTATAATCTCGTCATCACACGTATGGCCGAAAACAAAAACGAATAAACAAGATGTGGAAAGGTAAAACCCGTGGCGGTGTATCCGGATACCTGTTTTTCATTTACCTGATCAGGTATTGTGGTGTAAAAGCCGCTTATGGTTTTCTGTCTCTGATTGTTCTTTATTTTATTCCGTTCGCTCCGAAAGCAACAAAGAGTATCTGGCAATATGCCCGTCGTATTTTAAAACGAAACCGCATACAGTCGGTGGGACTATTGCTGAACAACTATTATCGTTTGGGACAGATACTTATAGACAAGGTAGCCATTGGAAATGGAATGATCGACAAGTATCATTTCAAGTTCAACCACTATCAGGAGTTTCTAAATGTATTGGATGGAGATCAGGGAGTAATCATGATCGGTGCACATGTTGGCAATTGGGAAATCGGAACTCCTTTTTTCAATGACTACAGCAAGAAAATGAATGTGGTGATGTACGATGCCGAACATCAAAAGATTAAAGAAATACTGAAAAAGAACGGGCAGCAGCAACCTTACAAGATTATACCGGTCAACGAAGATAATCTGGCACATATATTTAAAATTACAGAGGCACTGGATCATAAAGAATATGTCTGTTTTCAAGGAGACCGCTATCTGAATGCAGATAAACTACTGACTTGCAAGTTCATGGGACACGAAGCACGTTTTCCAATCGGTCCTTTCCTGTTGGCATCGCGGATGAAAGTTCCGGTAGTCTTCTATTTTGCCATGCGGGAGGCTAAACAAACCTATCATTTCCATTTTATACTTGCGGAGCAAGTGTCCGGTTCGAAAGAGAAAAGAGCAGAACAATTATTATTGGAACAATATGTGAATGCTCTGGAAAAAATAATCGGCCAATATCCCGAACAATGGTTTAACTATTATTCTTTCTGGAAGCCATCTGAATAAACAAAAATCAACAGAATGAAACTATTCCCTTCATTACAAAAGAAATATGCCAAAGAGCGATTCACCGCTGTGCAAGCACAGCGATTGGCTCAGGAAATCGCTTTTGGCCCCGTCGTATTTCAGGTCTCACGCCTGATGCTGAAATTCGGTATTTTCCGCCTGCTATCCGATAATCGGGAAGGTCTGTCACTGGAACAGATCAGCCAGAAAACCGAATTATCCAGATATGCAGCACAAGTTCTACTGGAAGCCTCCCTCACCATAGGTACTGTATTGGTAAAAGACGATCAATATATACTGGCAAAGGCCGGATGGTTCCTGTTGAACGATGAGATGGCACAAGTGAACATGAATTTTAATCAGGACGTCAATTACAAAGGTCTGTTCCACCTGGAAGAAGCGTTGGTAAATGGCCGCCCCGAAGGTTTGAAAGAACTGGGAGACTGGCCTACTATTTACGAGGGATTATCCGACTTACCCGGGCAGGCACAGAAAAGCTGGTTCGGCTTCGACCATTTTTATTCGGACAATTCTTTCGATCAGGCACTCGAAATCGTATTCAGCCACTCTCCCCGAACTCTGCTTGATGTAGGAGGCAATACAGGTAGATGGGCTACCAAATGTGTGCAATACAACAAGAAAGTAGAAGTTACCATTATGGATTTACCCCAACAACTGGAAATGATGAAGCAAAAGACGGAAAAAATTTCCGGCCACGAGCGTATTCATGGACATGGTGTAAATCTTCTCGATGAAAATGTACCTTTCCCGAAAGGTTTTGATGCGATCTGGATGAGTCAGTTTCTGGATTGTTTTTCCGAGAAAGAAGTTATCAGTATACTCTCACGGGCTGCTCAGTCCATGTCTACAGAAGGGCGACTCTACATCATGGAAACATTCTGGGACCGACAGAAGTTCGAAACTGCTGCCTACTGCCTGACACAGATCAGTATATACTTTACTGCTATGGCAAATGGTAACAGCAAAATGTATCACTCCGACGATATGGCACGGTGCATTCAAGAATCAGGGCTGGAAATAGAGGAAATATATGATAACCTGGGATTGGGACACAGTATTGTAAAATGTAAGCTGAAATGAAAAGAACTCCTATCATATCCGGTGAAGGAATCCTGAACCTGATACCACAACGACCGCCAATCGTTATGGTAGATTCATTCTGTGGCATTGAAGATAATTGTTCCTATTCAGGTCTCACAGTCACTGACGATAATATCTTCTGCCAGGAAGGCAAATTGCAGGAAGCAGGTATTATTGAACACATAGCCCAATCGGCAGCGGCACGGATCGGATATATCTATTTACAGAAAAATGAACCGGTACCCTTAGGCTTTATCGGTTCGGTAGATAAATTAACCCTTCATCGTTTACCGGAGACAGGACAGGAATTATCCACTGAAATTACGGTTATTCAGGAGGTATTCGACATTACTTTGGTATCTGCTTGTGTAAGTACTACGGAAGGAGTGATTGCAGAATGTAGGATGAAAATATTTTTAGATAAGAAATGAGGCAAAAAACGAATCTGCATACACCTGCACTCATTGACCGCACCACAATAAAGGTACGTTTCAGTGAAATAGACTCCATGCAAATCGTATGGCATGGTGAATATGTATGCTATTTTGAGGATGGAAGAGAGTCTTTCGGAAAGCATTATAGTTTAGGATATATGGATATCTACAGTGAAGGATATATGGTACCCATCGTTGAATTAAATTGCCAATTTAAGCAATCCTTATCCTTCGGTGAAGAAGTTATCATTGAAACCCGATACATTTCTTGTGAAGCTGCCAAGATTAAATTCGAATATGTACTATACCGGGCCACAGACAACAATATCGTTGCTACCGGAAGTACAACTCAGGTTTTTCTAAATACTAACAGGGAGCTGGAGTTAGCAACTCCGGCCTTTTATCAGGAGTGGAAAAGGAAATGGAACATCCTATAACTGTATATATCACAGCTGATACTCTGATCAGTTCTTTAGGAGCAAATACCCGGGAGAATATAAAAGCAATCCGGGAATATCGGAGCGGAATCACCAGGCATGAAGCAGGAATCATATCTGATACTTCTATATTAGCTGCCACGATTCAACCGGAACAATGGGAAAGAGCAAAGAAATTGGGTACGTACACACGCTTGGAACAATTATTCATACTTGCCATTCAGGATATTCTGTCCCATTCCGAAATGAATCTGGCGGATAAAGACTGCGGCCTCATCCTATCCACTACTAAAGGTAATATCGACCTGTTGGCCAATCATCCCGACGACCTTGATATCAGAGTTCATCTATGGGAAATGGGAAGAAGAATAAGCGAATATTTTCAGGCCGGCAACCGGGTAGAAGTTATTTCTAATGCCTGCATATCAGGAGTATCCGCTTTGATTGTAGCAAAGCGGTGGATCGAATCCGGCAAATACAAGAAAGTCATAGTAGCGGGAGGTGATATCCTCTCCCACTTCATTACCAGCGGATTTCTATCTTTCAGATCCATCAGTTCCGAAAGATGCCGCCCTTATGATGCCCGGAGAGACGGACTCAATTTAGGAGAGGCCTGTGGTGCTATCCTGCTGAGTTCGGAAGGAAACGATACGGATATCATCCTGTCCGGAGGAGCCATTAGTAACGATGCCAATCATATTTCAGGCCCGTCACGTACAGGAGACGGACTTTACTTCGCCATACGGCAGGCCATGGAAGAAGCCGCAGTCCTTGCCGAAGACGTTAGTTTCATGAATACACATGGAACGGCTACTGTCTATAACGATGAAATGGAATCGAAAGCTATTCATTTAGCCGGATTGGAAACCGTTCCGGTTCATAGTTTGAAATCTTATTTCGGTCATACTTTAGGGGCATCGGGAGTGATTGAATCTATTATCTGTATTCACGAACTAAAGGAAAACGTACTATTCGGCACATTAGGCTATGAAAAGCCCGGTGTCAGCATGCCTATTCTGGTGCAAGCTGACCATCAGGAAATACCCATGAAGCATTGTATCAAAACAGCATCCGGTTTCGGAGGTTGTAATGCTGCTATCGTATTGACACTTCCCGCATATCAAAAACAGTCCTCAAGAGTACAATCACCGGTGACAGTTCATACAACCGCAACTGTTTCCATTGAGAATAGCTGTTTAAGTATGAATGGAGAGACCGTTTTTTCATCATCTGCCCCAAACTTTGCGCAGTTTGTCCGCGAAGCATATAAAAATACAGGCGGAAGTAACATGAAATTCTACAAAATGGACGACCTTTGCAAACTGGGATATACTGCTGTTGAATATCTGTTAAAGGAGAAAAACTTTCAACCGGAAGAAATAGGTATATTGCTGGTTAATGCTGCCGCCTCACTGAATACGGATATTCGTCATCAGATGATTATCAATCAGGAAGGTGACCATGCAGCCAGTCCGACGGTATTTGTATACACTCTGCCTAACGTTGTAGCAGGTGAGATATGTATCCGTCATAAAATACAAGGAGAAAATACTTTCTTCATAGAAAAAGAATTCGATGCAGACAAATTGGAAGAATATGCACGAATTGTAATGAAGAAAAGTAATTTAAAAGCTTGCATCACCGGATGGTGCAACCTTTTAATGGAAGAGTATAAAGCTGATTTTAAACTAATAGAAGTACAACATTGATATGGAAGAATTAATAGAAAAACTAAAAAGAGAATTAATAGAAGAACTGAATCTTGAAGAAGTCACACCCGAAGAGATTGATCCCAATGAGCCTCTGTTTGGTGACGGTGGTTTAGGACTTGATTCTATTGACGCACTTGAAATTATTCTTATTTTAGAGCGTAACTATGGAATCAAAATAAAGAATCCTGCAGAAGGGAAACAGATTTTCTACTCAATACGTACATTGGCTAACTATATCTCTGAAAATCAAAAATAATGAAGATATATGTAACTGGTTTAGGTGTTGTTTCAGGTATTGGTCTGGGTGTTGCAGAAAATATAGCTTCACTCAGGAAACATCAGCATGGTATGGGGAAAGTAACCCTTTTCCCAACGGAACTGAATGTACCCGTATCAGAAGTAAAATACAGTAATGAAGAACTAAAACGGTTACTCTCTTTAGATATACAAAAAACGTTTTCCCGGACAGCCTTATTAGGCATGTTAGCTGCCCGGGAAGCAGTCGATGACGCCCGGTTAGATTTGAATACTTTGCGTGTAGGTTTCATTTCTTCCACCTCTGTAGGCGGTATGGATTTGAGTGAACATTTCTACAATGCCTTTAAAAAGGACAATAGAAAAGGAAGATTACGGGAAGTCATCTCTCATGACTGCGGTGCAAGTACTGAAATGATAGCGGATTATCTGAAAGTAAATGACTTTGTAACCACTATCAGTACAGCCTGTTCATCAGCAGCTAATGCTATCATGTTAGGAGCCCGCATGATCAGGAACGGTCAACTGGACACTGCCATTGTAGGAGGTACAGATGCCTTGTGCAAGTTTACCCTCAACGGCTTCAACTCACTTATGATTTTGGATAAGGAACACTGCCGTCCTTTTGACGCATCCCGTGCAGGCCTCAACTTAGGAGAAGGAGCCGGATATATTGTCCTTCAATCAGAGAAATTACTCCGGAAAGAGCCTTATTGCTTATTAAGCGGATATTCGAATGTGAATGAAGCTTTTCATCAGACCGGCAGTTCACCCGAAGGAAACGGACCATTCTGGTCTATGACAGAAGCCATAGCTAAGAGTGAAATCCCTCCCGAAGAGATTGATTATATCAATGTACATGGCACAGGAACTCCAAGTAATGATCTTTCAGAAGGACTTGCTATCCGGCGGATTTTTGGTGATAAAACTCCTCCGTTCAGTTCTGTCAAAGCGTTTATTGGTCATACATTAGGAGCTTCGGAAGGAATTGAAGCGGTTTATTCTGTTCTCTCCGTATATCATGGTTGCATCTATCCCAATCTGAACTTCAAAGAACCTATAGGAGAAAACAAGTTGATGCCCGAAACCTCATTCCGCGAGGGACTACCCATTCGTAATGTACTATCGAATTCTTTTGGATTCGGTGGAAATGATTCTTCGATCCTGTTTTCCACATTAAAAGAGAAATGATGCTACCTGTCTATATCAATCATATTGCTTCTATTCACGCGGATACTGTTTCCGGAGAATCCCCTTATTTATCCGCCAACGAACCGGACTACAAGAGTATTATCACAAATGCCACACTACGGAGGCGTATGAGCCGGATCATCAAAATGGGAGTTGCCTGCGGACTGGAATGTATCAGTACCCTACCTTCCGAAAAAGTACATGCGATCATCACCGCAACCGGACTCGGATGCCTGGCAGATACAGAGAAGTTCCTGAACACAATCATTGAGAATGAAGAACAACTACTGAATCCGACACCCTTTATCCAGTCAACCTTCAACACCATCGGAGCCCAAATAGCATTACTCCGCCAGATACATGCTTACAACATGACGTATGTGCACCGGGGATTAAGTTTCGAAAGTGCACTATTGGACGGTATGATGAGAATCTGGGAAGGTGATGAAAATGTCCTTATAGGAGCTATTGATGAGATTACCCCTAACAGTCACACTATACAACAACGCCTGGGACTGCTAAGGAGCATACAAGCAGGCGAAGGTGCTCAGTTCTTCCTGCTGGGACGAGAAATCACCGAATCCACATTAGCAGAACTTGCCGGTATATCAACTTTTATTCATGCGAACAGTACACAGGAAGTAGCTGAAAAGATTCATCGCTTTTTGCAAAGCAACCGATTAACAGCCGGACAAGTCGATTGGTTTGTTACCGGTAAAAATGGAAACCCGAAAGGAGATACCCTGTATACTGATTTAGAAAACAGCCTGTTTCCCACAGCAACATGCACTACCTTTAAGAATGAATGTGGTGAATATCCTACGGCATCTTCCTTTGCTTTATGGAAAGTGGCTAAAACTTTTGAAGAGAATCTAAATCCGGGACAGACAGTTCTGATATATAATCATTATCACTCCATTAACCATTCACTTATTTTAATCCGGAAAAGACAATGATAGTAGAAATCCTGATCACATTACTGATTATCTTTCTAGTCTATGCATCTTGCAACATCCGTTCTAACATCTATCTCAAGGTATTTTGCAAGAAACAGACTGAAGATAAAATTGTAGCTATCACCTTTGATGATGGACCGGACCCGATACAAACTCCCAAAGTATTGCAAGTACTCAAAGAACAACAAATACCGGCTTGTTTCTTCTGCATCGGTCACAAAATACAAGAGAATGAAGAGTTGATCCGACAAATCATCTACGAAGGACATCTGATTGGTAATCATTCTTTTACCCACACTAATCATTTTCCCTTGTACAGCCTGTCGAGGATGAAAAAAGACTTGCAAGCTTGCCAGTTTGCATTAGAACGAGTAACTTCGCAGAAAATCAAGTTATTCCGCCCACCGTTTGGAGTCACGAATCCTACTATAGCAAAAGCTGTCCGCATATTGGGATACACTCCTGTTGGCTGGAATATCAGAACACTCGATACACTGCAACTTTCCAAAGAGAAAGTTTTGAAGCGTATTCAGAAAAGGTTACGCCCCGGTTCTATCATCCTTCTACACGATCGGATGCCGGACAGTGACCTGCTATTAAAAAAGATACTTAACTTAATTAAAGAACAGGGATATACAGTTGTCCGTCTGGACAGCATGTTATAAAAGCATTATGAGAACCATACTAATAATATTATCAATCATATTGGGTATTTCCTATACCCATGCCCAGACAATGAAGAAGCTAATCCATACCCAGGATTTTGAAAACCGTCTGGCAAAGGAAGCACAAGCCATGCAGTCCATTGAAAGTGACTTTACACAAGTGAAGTACCTGGATATTCTGGATGAGAAGGTAACCTCCAAAGGAAAATTCTATTATCAAAAGAGTGGCAAAATACGTATGGAATACGCCCAACCCGTCAACTACCTAATAGTGATAAACGACTCCCGGCTTAAAATTGTATCGGACGGTAAAAAGAGCGTTATGAGCCTAACCGCCAATAAGATGATGAATCAAATGCAAGATATGCTCACAGCTTGCATGATAGGCGATCTCTCAAAAATGTCTTCCGATTACAAACTGGAATATTTTGAAAATGATTCCTATTATATAGTGAAGATTAAGCCGGTCAATAAAGCCATACAAGCCTACATTTCGGAAATTGAGATATATCTGGATAAGAAAGATATGTCGGTTTACAAATTACGTCTTTCCGAAACAGCCACCAATTATACGGAATATGAGTTTTACAACAAGAGATTTAATGCTTTGAAAGATGAAACAAAGTTTTCTATTCGCTAATCTGATCTTTATTCTGTATCTATTCACTTCCTGCGGCTCCTCAAAAACAATAGCCGGAGATGCCACATCTTATGTGACACCTATCATTTGCGCTGAAGAATATTCGCAAAAATACAATATGCAGTTAGACTTCATGAAGCATCACTTCAGCGGTTTATTAATTGTACGGAAATTGCCGGATAATGAAATAAGAATATTGGCATCTACTTACTTCGGCCTCAGTCTTTTTGATTTTTCACTCCGGGAAAATGAATTTCACGTCAACAGCTGCATAGAGCCCATGAAGAAAAAGAAAATGCTGCTATTACTGGAAACAGACTTCAGGAATCTATTTTTAAGTGGAAAGAATATCCGCATCAAAAAGAAAAGTGGTACCTTTGAAAAAAGAGTCACAGGCAGAGGATTTGGAAAATCAGTATTCTATCTATCGGAGTTCGCGTCAGGACATCCCGAACAGATAAAAATCAAACATCCCTGGCTGCGACTAAGTATACAGTTGGACAAATTAAAAGAAAACCCAAACTAATATGGCTGAACTTCTTTCCAATTTCTATAAAGTCACGCACTCTGAGCATATCAATGAAACAGACTGGGTAGTGCAAGTCATGCTCAACCCACAACATGCTATTTATAACGGACACTTTCCACAACAGCCCGTAGTTCCGGGCGTTTGTATGCTGCAAATAATAAAGGAGTGCATAGAGAAAATACAGCAAGCTCCCCTACAATACAAGCAAATAGCCTCATGCAAGTTTCTTTCTGTTATTAATCCGAATGAAACACCGGAATTAAAGCTCTCATTGACTATCAAGAATAACGAAACGGATACATTCCAGATTCTGGCTGAAGGAGCATCCTCAAAAGATATCTGTATCAAATTAAAAGCACAACTAATCGTCAAATAAATATGGAAGAACGTAGCGAGGAACTATGGCATGAGAAAGCCAGGCAACTTGGTATTGTAGTTATTATACCTACCTACAATAATGAAAAGACGCTGACTACCGTAATTGAAGATGTACTCTTCTATGTAGAAGATATCATCGTTGTCAATGACGGCTCTACCGATAGCACCCCTACTCTTCTGGAAAACTATCCGAACCTGCATATCATCACCCATCCTACCAATAAAGGAAAAGGAACTGCCTTGAAAAACGGATTGAAGCAGGCCAAAGCAGCCGGCTACCGATATGCCATCACTATAGATTCCGATGGACAGCATTTTGCTTCGGACATTCCTATTTTCATGGAAGAAATAGAAAAAGAACCGGATACGTTGCTGGTAGGCGCCCGTAATCTGACTTCGGACAATATGCCGGGCAAGAATACTTTTGCCAATAAATTCTCCAACTTCTGGTTTAAACTTGAAACCGGAGTAAAGCTTCAGGATACCCAATCGGGTTACCGGCTCTATCCACTACATAAAATCAATGTGCAGAGATTCTACTATACCGCTAAATATGAATTTGAGCTTGAAGCACTGGTCTTTGCAGTATGGGGAGGAACTACAGTCCGCAATATACCCATACATGTCTATTATCCGCCTCAGGAAGAACGTGTCTCCCACTTCCGTCCTTTCCGGGATTTCACTCGCATCAGCATATTGAATACCTTCTTAGTGTTCATTACTTTCCTCTGGATTTATCCGCGTAACTTCTTTCGGAAACTAACCTGGAGTAATTGCCGGAAATTCTTCCGGACTCACATTACACAGTCCGAAGAATCGAATCTGAAGATTACCTATGCCATTATGTTAGGTGTATTTATGGGAATAGTCCCGATTTGGGGATACCAGATGCTTGCCACTTTGTTTTTGGCTCATGTGCTTAAACTCAACAAAGTAATAGCTATTGTAGCAGCTAATATCAGTATTCCTCCCATGATTCCTTTCCTGTTATATGGCAGTTACCTGACAGGATGTAAAGTCCTGAACAGGCCGGTTGAACTTCATCTTACCGATATTTCATTTGAAAATGTGAAATCGGTTTTAGAGCAATATTTAATTGGAAGTGTTATCTTTGCAACCGCTTGTAGTATACTGGCAGGTATTATAACGATCAGCCTGCTTACTATATACAGAAGGCCGAAAACAACATGACTCAGTTCTTTATCAGACTATATAATTATTTTCAAAGACACAAAGTTCTCTTCTACTTGTCACTCTGTGTTTGTGTCCTTTTTATGGGGTACTTCGCCTGGCAAGTCAGGTTTGAAGAGAATGTGACCCGTTTCTTTCCTGATAAGAAAAACAGCCAGAGCATCACCAAAGTATTTGATAACCTAAAAATAAAGGATAAGATTATCATCTTAATCTCTCCTGCCGACTCTACAGTAACTCCGGATTTAATGATAGAGGCCGGAGACCAACTGAAACAAAACTTATTAGAAGAGTCTAACCAAACCTGGATTAAAGATATCTTTTCGGAAGTAGATGAAACAACCATTGAAACAGCAACAGATTTTGTCTATGAAAATCTTCCGCTGTTCCTGACGGAAAAAGACTATCAGCACTTCGACTCACTCTTAACGCAGGAAGGCATAGAAGCCATGATGCGAAAGAACTATACCAACCTTCTTTCTCCCGCAGGTATAGCATTGAGAAGTTATATACAAAGAGACCCGTTAGGACTTGGGAATAACGTATTAAAGCATCTGCAGGATTTTCAGTTGGAAACCAATTATGAAATCAACAACGGACACATCTTTTCGAAGGATGGAAATACATTGTTGATGTTTATGACTCCGGTATTCGGAACAGGAAGTACCGGTGAGAATGAAAATCTGATCCGAATACTTGAAAATGAGTTGCAACAGGTTCAGAAAGAGTATCCTTCCATTCATGCATCTTACTTTGGAGGTCCCTCTGTCAGTGTCTATAATGCACGGCAGATTAAAAAGGATACCATTATTACTTCTTCGATCGCACTGCTGATTATCATTGTTTTCATCTCGCTGGTATTTAAGCACAAGAAATCAATCCCTCTCATTGTCACTCCCGTTTTATTCGGGGGATTGTTCGCTTTATGCCTGATCTACTTTATTCAGGGATATATTTCTGCAATTGCCGTAGGTGCCGGATCGGCTATTCTGGGTATTGCGCTGAGCTACTCCATACACATGCTGGCTCATCAAAATCATGTTTCTACCGTCCAGCAATTGATTAAAGAAATAACTTATCCGCTTACAGTAGGCAGTTTCACTACAATTGGTGCATTCTTCGGACTTACTTTTACCACCTCCGAACTACTGCGCGATTTTGGTTTGTTTGCTTCCCTGGCGCTTATCGGTACTACTCTTTTCTGTCTCATTTATCTTCCGCACTTCCTGAAAGGACAAGCTGATGTGAAGCAAGGCAGGGTCTTACGCTTTATTGAAAAAATCAATGCCTATCCTTATGAAAAGAACAAGTGGTTGGTAGGCGGCATCGTTATTATTACACTCATCAGCGTGTTTACTTCACAGAAAGTAAAGTTTAACGAAGACATGATGAGCCTCAACTATGAGCCTCAACACTTGAAACAGGCAGAGGCTAAACTGGAGCATCTTTTCAATGCCCAAGAGAAAACCGTGCTTTTTGTCAGCGTAGGTAAGAACATGACGGAAGCACTCGAAAGTTATGCAAATACCAATCAGCACTTATCCACTTTTAAAGAGCAGGGACTTATTAAAGCGTATGCATCTGCCGAGCAATTCTTAATTTCACCGGAAGAACAGCAAAAGCGTCTGGAACAATGGAACCAGTATTGGGGAGAGTCGGGAAAGATACCAACTATTCGCAAATACATAGAAGACGCCGCCCGTACCTATCACTTCCGGGAAGGTAGTTTCAATGCATTTTACCAATGGTTAGAACACCCATTCCAGCCCTATAATTATCAGGACGATACAAATAGCATTGCCACTACCCTACTGAACGAATGGCAAACAAGTGCTGACTCCATCACGATGCTCGTTACCCAGGTACGCATCACTGATGATAATAAGGAAGAAGTCTATCAACAATTCAAGGATAATACGGATGTTGTAGTCTTCGACCGGAGTTATTTCACTAATCAATGGGTCTCTGCCATCAATAATGACTTTTACCTGATACTTTATATTTCTTCATTCCTTATATTCCTGGCTCTATTGATTTCGTACGGGCGTATAGAATTAACCCTGATCAGTTTCCTGCCTATGCTTATCAGCTGGACCATTATTTTGGGCCTGATGGGGATTCTGGGTATCGAATTCAACATTATCAATATTATCCTCTCTACTTTCATTTTCGGTATCGGAGACGACTTCAGTATCTTCATCATGGATGGACTCCAAAACAAATACCGGACAGGAAAAGCGATCTTGAATTCCCATAAGACAGCTATTTTCTTCTCTGCATTCACAGCCGTTGTGGGAATGGGAACTTTAGTATTTGCCAAACATCCCGCCCTGCAATCCATTTCACTGATTTCCATCCTTGGAATGGCAGCGGTGGTATTAGTAGCCTATACCATACAACCTATTATTTTCCAGTTCTTTATTGCTAAACCGGCTTCCAAGGGATTACCCCCGTATACCTTGATAGGCTTACTCCGCACGATCATCCTTTTCATGCTCTTCGTTACAGGATGCATCATTCTGAGAATTTTCATTTTCTTATTATACCTCATTCCGGTACGCCGCGGTTATAAGCAACAGCTTGTTTGCCGGATTATCAACATTACTTGCAAAGGTATATTGACAGTAGCAACATTCGTACGTAAAGAACACATCAACGTAACCAATGAGACATTCAAAAAACCGGCTATCATAATAGCTAACCATCAGTCTTTCATTGATATCCTGGAGTTATTATCTTTTTCCCCGAAGATTATCATGATAACCAATCACTGGGTATGGAACTCCCCGGTATTTGGAAAAATTATTCAATATGCAGGTTTCTTCCATGTAGACGAAGGATATGAACTTTGTGTGGAACGGATGCGGGAAAAAGTAAGAGAAGGATACTCCATCGCCATTTTCCCCGAAGGTACCCGGACCTATGACGGCAAGATGAAACGTTTCCATAAAGGTGCTTTCTATTTATCAAAAACTCTGCAATTGGATATTATTCCTATTCTGCTATACGGCAATGGAGAGATTATAGCCAAGGCACAACCTTTCTATGTCCGCAAAGGCATTATTTACTCTAAAATATTGCCTCGCATACTTTATAACGATGATTCATTCGGAACGACCTATCAGGAACGTACCAAGCGCATCTCTTCCTACATGAAAGAAGAATATGCACGTATTTGCCTGGAAAAGAATACACCGGCGAATCCGGCATTTTATGAGGCATTGGTACTGAACTATATCTATAAAAGTCCTGTCATCGAGTGGTACATCCGCATCAAAGTAAAGATGGAACACAATTACCAGTTATTCAATCAACTGATTCCGATGAAAGGACAGATTACGGATATCGGTTGTGGTCTCGGTCCTCTGTGTTATATGCTGTCTATGATATCCAAAGAAAGGCAAATAGTAGGAATCGATTATGATGAAGATAAAATAGCTATAGCTCAACACGGCTGGCTTCGTGGCGAAAACCTTCGCTTTGAACATGCTGACGCATCGGTTTATGAGTTCCCGGAAAGTGATGTCTTCATCCTGAATGATGTATTGCATTACATGAGTTATGAACATCAACATGACTTGCTAGTGAGATGCGCCAATCTTCTTCGTCCTGAAGGAATGATTATCGTACGTGATGGAAATTCCGCTGAGACCCATAAACATCGGCTAACCCGCCTCACGGAAGTTCTCTCTACCCAAGTTGTCAAGTTCAATCGCACTACGGATGAGCTCTGCTTCACCTCCGAAGCTCAAATTCAAAGCATAGCCCGGGAGTGTGGAATGGAAGTAAAGACTATCCGAAACGATAAATATACATCGAATACCATCTATATACTTAAAAAGCAATTGCCATGAGTAAGTATGACATCATCATCATTGGAAGCGGATTAGGTGGCTTTGAATGTGGAGCCATACTTAGTAAAGAAGGGTATAACGTATGTGTGCTCGAAAAGAACGAACTGTTTGGAGGATGCTTTCAGACCTATCGCCGGAAAGGACATTTGTTGGATACAGGAATTCATTACATAGGTAGTCTGGACGAAGGACAAGTCATGAATCAGTTTTTCCGGTATGTAGGAATCATGGGGCACCTCAAAGTCCGGAAACTGGATGAAAATGCTTTTGATAAGATTTTCTATAAGAATCACGTATATGATTACGCAATGGGATACGAACGCTTTACCGATACCCTTTGCCAATCATTTCCTCACGAAAAAGAAAATCTCCGGCAATATACAACGTTACTGAAAGAAGTAGGCAACCTGATCAGTGTGGACAATCTGAAGAAAGGTATTATTTCTACTGAAGGAATGAAGTTCTTCAATACCTCAGCAGCAGGAATGATAGATAAGATTACCACCAATCCTGATTTGCAATCGGTATTGGCCGGCTCGGCACTTCTGTATGGTGGTTTAAGAGAACATTCCAACTTCTATGAACACGCCATGATTAACAACTCCTACATACAAGGAGCCTATCGGTTCATTGACGGAAGTATGCAAGTGGCCTCTGAAATGATAAATGTAATACGCACTCATGGCGGAACAGTTTTGAACAACAGTGAAGTCACCCGTATCATTGTAGAGAACAATCAGGTAGCAGGGGTAGAGATAAACCATGCAGAGCGGATAGAAAGCAAGTACATCATCTCTAACGTACACCCCAAACAAACATTAACCTTGCTGGACAAAACCCGCTGTATCAAAAATGCCTATATCTCCCGTATCAATTCTTTAGAAAACACATACGGCATTTTCACTCTTTATCTGATTATGAAAGAGAAAAGTTACCCGTATCAGAATCAAAACCTCTATCTGCATGGAGACAACGATGTATGGTATGATAAGAAAGTCAATATGGGATATACCACCAATTGCATGATCTCCACACAAGCATCTTCCCGCAACAGTGATTATGCAGACGTCATTTCCATTCTGACTCCCATGTATATAGATGAACTGTCCGCCTGGCAGGATACACTTCCCGAACAACGAGGTGAAGACTATAAAGCCTTCAAAATGGAAAAAGCCAGGCAATTGTTGGAGTTCATCAAAAGCCACGGGATCGATTTTACCGATCACATCGAGACTATGTATACCACTACTCCACTTAGCTACAGAGACTTTACGGGTACTTGTGACGGTTCCGCCTATGGAATTATCAAAGATTACAAATGTCCGCAAATCGGCTTTGTTTCCACCCGAACCAAACTGGGAAACTTATTTCTCACAGGACAGAACCTGAATGTCCACGGTGCTTTAGGAGTAACATTAACCTCCATCATCACTTGCGGCGAATTACTCGGACATGAATATTTAGCTAAACGAATAGGCCATGCATAAGATAGTAAAGAAAACAATTAAATATACGGCATGTGGCATAGGGGTACTTCTCCTTGCCATTATCCTCTTTGTTAGCATACTCTATTTCTCTGCGGATATGCTGACTCCCGACTACACCCCAAAAGCCAACGGAGAATTGGTACAGACAGATAGTCTTCGGGAATATGCGGGCAATTATCTGCGGCAAAGCAACAGTGGTCTGTGGGAATTGAAGGTGAGTGGCGACGCATTCCAGCGCGGTGAGGCCATAGGCAAACTTTCTTCTGATTTGCTATACTATCAGGAAAAAGTCTTCGTTGACCAGATACGCGAAATCGTACCTTCTGACAACTATCTTAAATTCCTCCGCTTCTTCATCGTACTTTTCAACCGTAATTTAGGAAAGAATGTCCCGGAAGAGTTCAGAGATGAAATTTATGGCATTTCGCTCTCCTGTACCCATGAGTACGACTTTATCGGTACTCCCTACGAACGCCAGCTCAATTATCATTCGGCTCACGATCTGGGACATGCCATGCAAGATTACATGTTGGTAGGTTGCAGTTCCTTTGCCACCTGGGGAGAAAACAGTGCCGACTCTTCCCTCATCATCGGACGCAATTTTGATTTTTACATGGGGGATAAGTTTGCACACAACAAACTGGTATCTTTTTATCAGCTCGAGCAAAGCTATAAATTTGCATCTGTAGGTTGGCCGGGTATGATCGGTGTACTTTCGGGCATGAATGAAACCGGACTCACGGTGACTATCAATGCTGCAAAATCGGACATGCCGACTGCTTCCGCCACTCCTATCTCTATCCTGACCAGAGAGATACTGCAATATGCCTCAACAATTGATGAAGCTTATGCCATCGCCTTGAAGCGGAAAACATTTGTTTCCGAATCCATACTGATCGGTTCTGCGCGGGATGGCAGAGCCGCTATCATTGAAAAGTCACCGGAGAAAACGGCACTCTTTACGAGTGGCGGTAATCAGATTATTTGTACAAACCATTATCAATCAGAGACCTTCCGCAACGATGAACGCAATAAGGAAAACATTGCTACTTCCGATAGTCCCTATCGTTTTGCCCGTCTGCAAGAACTGTTGAAAGAGAATAATCCTATCGACCCGATGAAAGCTGCTTCCATACTCCGCAACCAAAAAGGAGTGGACAATATTGATTTGGGCATGGGTAATGAAATGGCTATCAATCAACTCATAGCCCATCACTCTGTTATTTTCCTGCCAGAGAAGCAGATCATGTATGTATCCACTTCTCCCTGGCAATGCGGCAAGTATATGGCATACGATCTGAACAAAATATTCAGCGATACCATAGATTTCCATCACGAAATCGCCACTTTGAATCTGACTATTCCCGAAGACAACTTTATCAGGCAAGCAAGCTACAAACAGTTCATGGCTTATAAACAGCTAACGAAGCTCATCCGGGAAAAGACCCAACGGAAAGAAACAATAGAAACAAAAGTCCTGAATCTTTATGAAGCATCCAATCCTTCGTTCTATTACGTTTACGAAGTATTGGGAGATTATTATGCTGCAATACAACAAACAGATACAGCTATAACCTATTGGCAGAAAGCACTAACAATGCCCATACCCAAACAAGCAGAAAAAGTACGAATCCAACAAAAAATCAACAAAAACCAATAATATGGAAAAGAATCCAAACATACAGTTTCGTTCTCCTAAAGAGATTAAATTGTATCAGGAAGCCAGACTCACTGAAACCTTGGCTTACTTGCAGGCACATTCCCGCTTCTATCAGCAAATGTTCAAAGAACATTCCATAGACATCACCCGAATCAAGAAGATAGAAGACCTCCAACAAATTCCCGTTACCACCAAAACAGACCTGCAACTACATAATAGTGAATTCATCTGTGTAGACCCGGATGATATTATCGACTATGTCACCACTTCCGGAACTTTAGGAGATCCGGTTACTTTTGTACTGACCTCCAAAGATCTGGACCGTCTGGCATACAACGAGTATTTGTCTTTCAATACTGCCGGATGCAGCCGACACGATATACTGCAACTGATGACTACCATAGACCGCCGCTTCATGGCAGGGCTGGCGTACTACTTGGGAGCCAGAGAGCTCGGTATGGGAGTAGCCCGTGTAGGCAACGGTATACCGGAACTGCAATGGGATACCATTCACCGTATTCACCCTACCTGCGGCATGGTCGTTCCTTCATTCCTGATTAAATTGATAGAGTTTGCCGAAAGAAATCAAATTGATCATAACACCTGTTCTATGAAGAAGTGTGTATGTATCGGCGAAGCACTGCGCAACCCTGACTTTACATTGAACACCCTTGGACAGCGTATCAGCGAAAAGTGGCCGTCACTCCAACTCTATTCCACTTATGCCTCTACGGAAATGCAATCGTCCTTCACCGAATGTTCCGAATTCCATGGCGGACACCTGCAACCCGAGCTTATCATTGTAGAATTTCTGGATGACAAGAACCTTCCGGTGAAAGCAGGAGAACCGGGAGAAGTAACCATTACCACCTTAGGGGTGGAAGGCATGCCTTTACTTCGTTTCAAAACCGGAGATATCTGTTACCAATATACGGAACCTTGTGCATGTGGCAGAAACACCATCCGGTTAAGTTCCGTGCTGGGACGAAAAGGACAAATGATAAAATACAAAGGAACAACTCTGTATCCACCTGCATTATTCGACATATTAGATGATATTCCCCGGGTAAAGAACTATGTTGTTGAGGTGTACACCAACAAGTTAGGTACAGACGAGATACTGATTCGGATTGGCAGTGACGAGAACAGCGAAAGCTTTGCCAAAGAAATTAAAGATTTATTCCGGTCTAAAATACGGGTAGCTCCTACTATCCGGTTTGAACCGGCAGAATATATCTCCCAGATACAAATGCCTCCGATGAGTAGAAAAAGCATCAAATTCTTTGATTTACGATAACTAATTTCTAATTTTGACAGAATAATAAACTGAGTACTGATTCTAAATTATTAATTGTATGAAAAAGTTATTCACCCTTCTGTTCCTTGCAACAAGCATGATTTGTTTCGGACAAAACAAGAACTTCCTTAAAGAAGTTGAAAGTATCAATTTCTATGGAGTGGACTATTCAGCGGCTAAAGTATTTGGCGCAGCAGAAACCCCGGCACAATTTAAAGTGGCATTTGATGGAATTAACCAATTGTTCATTACCGAAGCCAAGAAATATGACGTAAGTAAGAAGCTGAAAGTAAGAGTTAATGAAATCTCACTCGATGCTGTCAATCAGGTCAATGAAGCTATCGATCCACAAGAATTGATGACGACCAATGCAAGCTATGTGCTGAGTGAAGATCAGATTAAGCAAATTGTAAACGCACTTCCCACGCAAAAGAAACCGGGTATTGGCTTGGTTATCATTGCCAAATTACTGAACAAAGCAGAAGCATACGGTTCTTATCAAGTAGTATTCTTCAATACGGAAACGAAAGAAATAATACAGGACTGGGCAACCGGTGGTAAAGCAAGAGGTTTCGGGCTGCGTAATTATTGGGCAGGCTCCATCCATAAGGTTATTAACAACCTCTAACACCAATAAATATACTAAAAACAAAATACAATGAAAAAATTACTATTATTATTCACTTTACTAGTAGGTATCAGCCTTCACTGCGCAGCACAAAACTATACCGAAGTTGTTTATTTGAAAAATGGAAGTATTATTCGCGGCATTATTGTCGAACAAATACCCAACAGTTCACTGAAAATACAAACTGCTGATGGAAGCATATTTGCCTATCCAATGAATGAAGTTGAGAAAATCACGAAAGAAGTAGGTACTTCAAAGAATAAATACCAGAATTTCGGGAAAAAGAGTAGTACTTTGAGAGGGTATAAGGGCTTTGTTGAAACCGGTTACATTTTTGATTTGAGTGATTCTAATGCTAACAGATTTACCTTATCAACTACACATGGTTATCAGTTTAACAATTATCTGTTTGTCGGAGGTGGTTTGGGAATAAATTACTATACGGACGCAGATTTATACTCTGTTCCCATATTTGCCAGCTTCAGAGCAAATTTTACCAAAAACAAGATTACTCCGTTTGCTGATATTAAAAGCGGTTATGCCGCTGGTGATGTAGAGGGGGCCTTTGTTACATTGGGTATAGGTGTACGCTTCGCCCTTGCCAAAAAAATGGCACTGAATCTTAAACTGGAATATGCATATCAAGAATATGATTACGAATACTACTATAACAGCTACTATTACTATGATAATGAGTCAATAAATGGTATCGGAATCAAGTTCGGTTTCGAATTCTAAGTAAAGCAGTTTCTATAACATAAAAGCGGATTGAAGTCTACATCGTGTAGTTCTCAATCCGCTTTTCATTTATTGCAATTCTCTTATCCCTGCTGAATATCTTTTTTCAGTTCCTCCACCTGTTCATAAGTAAATCCGTCAAGGGCTCTCTTCATATTGAGCAGTTCTTCACGAATAGCTTTCAGACGATCTACAATTTCAAAGTTACGAAGAGTGTTTTCTTTATTGTCCTTCATTCGCTGGCGGGCACCGGGTAATGTCATTCCCCGTTCCTTCACCAGATGATAGATCAGCTTCACAGTTTCAATATCCTCTTTGCGGTATTGCCGCACCCCACGACTTCCCTTCTTCGGAGAAAGTTGTGGAAACTCTTTCTCCCAGAAACGAAGCAAGGACTCGTTCACATCGAACATCTGGGCTACCTCACTGATGGAATAATATAATTTCAGGTCTTTATCCATAGCTGTTAATCGAGAACTTTACCATGGTTGGCAGCAATCTGTATCATCCGGTCGTAATCCTCAGCACTCAAGTCCATAAAATAATAGTTGACAGGGTTGACTACCTGACCTTTTACATGAACTTCATAATGCAAGTGAGGGCCTGTACTCTTTCCCGTACTGCCTACCCCGCCAATGACTTCACCGCGCACCACCTTCTTTCCGACCTTAGTACGGAAATCACGCAAATGCGCGTATACAGTCTGATAACCAAATCCATGATCTACCACAATCCGGTTACCATATCCGGTTTGCCACCCCATCTGTATCACCGTACCATCTCCTGTGGCATAAACATCCGTACCCAAAGGTGCCGAGAAGTCCATACCTGCATGGAATTTTGTAGTTCCGTAAATAGGGTCGATACGCGTTCCGTAACCGGAAGCTGTTTTGCGAAGGTCTTTATTGGAAACAGGCTGGATAGCCGGGATACAACGCAACATTTCATCATGGCTCTTACACATATCCACCACATCATCGAAGGAACGTGACTGGATATAGAGTTGCTTGCTGAGCATATCCATCTTCTGAGTTGTATTCACTACCAGATCGGAGTTCGCCATATCCATCAGGTGTTCATAACGGTTAGTGCCGCCATACCCTGCCTGACGAATAGCCGAAGGTACAGGGTCAGCCGCAAATATAACCCGATACAGGTTATCATCACGCTGCTGCACATCCTGCAACACCCCCATTGCCTCGTCCAGACGACGGGAAAGCACATTATATTGCGCTAAAAGTTGGCTATTTTCCTTCCTCAACTCTTTCTCGGAAGGTGAACCGAAGATAATCAGCAGAATAATGAAACTACCTGCCCCTAAGCCCATGCCGATAAACAAACGGCGCAGGAGACTCACCATCCGTTGCCGGACAGTAGGGTAAATACGGTCATAAGTCTGCGTCTGTGGATTATAAATGTAGTAAACTTTGCGCATCTTTTGGAAATATTTCGCTCATTAATACGGCAAAAGTAATAAAAACAAGCTATCTTTGCACAGTTTTTTCAAGAATATTAATACTAAGTAGCAAGTAGTTAGTAGATAATAGCGAACAGAAGATAGTAACAGATTAAGATAAATAGAAGAGTATGTTGACTGCAAATGAAATCCGGAACTCATTCAAGAGTTTCTTCGAGAGCAAAGGCCATCAGATAGTGCCCTCGGCTCCAATGGTAATTAAAGATGACCCGACACTGATGTTTACTAATGCGGGGATGAACCAGTTTAAAGATATTATTTTGGGGAACCACCCGGCAAAATATAAAAGAGTCGCGGACTCGCAGAAATGCCTACGCGTTAGCGGAAAACATAATGACCTGGAAGAAGTAGGACACGATACGTACCACCATACCATGTTCGAGATGCTGGGTAACTGGTCGTTCGGTGACTACTTTAAGAAAGAGGCTATCAACTGGGCATGGGAATATCTGGTGGATGTACTGAAGATAGACCCTAAGAATCTGTATGCCACCGTATTCGAAGGTAGCCCCGAAGAAGGCTTGGAACGGGACAATGAAGCTGCTGCCTTTTGGGAACAGCACCTTCCGAAAGACCATATCCTCAACGGTAACAAGCATGATAACTTCTGGGAAATGGGCGATACAGGCCCGTGTGGTCCGTGTTCCGAGATACATATAGACTCACGTTCGGAAGAAGAGAAAGCCAAAGTTCCGGGCAGCCAATTGGTGAACAAGGATCACCCGCAGGTTATTGAAATCTGGAACCTTGTGTTCATGCAATTCAACCGTAAAGCTGATGGGAGTCTGGAAGGACTTCCCGCCAAAGTTATCGACACGGGTATGGGCTTTGAGCGCTTGGTACGCACGTTACAAGGCAAGACTTCAAACTATGATACGGACGTGTTCCAGCCGATATTGAAAGCCATCGCTGATATGGCAGGCACTACCTATGGCAAAGACAACCAACAAGACATCGCCATGCGTGTGATTGCCGACCACATTCGCACAATCGCTTTCTCCATTACAGACGGACAATTGCCTTCGAATGCAAAGGCAGGTTATGTAATCCGCCGTATTCTGCGCCGCGCAGTTCGTTACGGTTATACATTCCTGGGGCAGAGACAGGCATTCATGTATAAATTACTGCCGGTTCTGATTGAGAATATGGGTGAGGCTTATCCTGAACTGGAAGCACAGAAAGAACTGATCAGCAAGGTTATTAAAGAAGAAGAAGACTCTTTCCTCCGCACACTGGAAACCGGTATCCGCTTGCTGGATAAGACGATGGCTGACGCCAAAGCCGCCGGAAAGACAGAAATCAGCGGTAAGGATGCCTTTACCTTATATGACACTTTCGGTTTCCCGCTCGACCTGACGGAACTGATTCTCCGTGAAAACGGTATGACTGCCGACATCAAGGAGTTCGATGCCGAGATGCAACAGCAGAAACAACGTGCCCGCAATGCCGCTGCCATAGAAACCGGCGACTGGATCACACTGAAAGAAGGAACTACTGAATTTGTAGGTTACGACTATACGGAATATGAAACAAGCATCCTCCGCTACCGTCAAGTGAAACAGAAAAATCAGACATTGTATCAGATCGTACTGGACTATACCCCGTTCTATGCCGAAAGCGGTGGTCAGGTGGGTGATACAGGTGTATTGGTCAGCGAATTCGAAACGATTGAAGTAATTGATACAAAGAAGGAAAACAACCTTCCGATACATATCACCAAGAAATTGCCCGCACATCCGGAAGCTCCGATGATGGCTTGCGTAGATACCGACAAACGTGCTGCCTGTGCAGCCAATCACTCGGCTACCCACTTGCTGGACTCTGCACTCCGCGAAGTACTGGGCGAGCATGTAGAGCAAAAGGGTTCTTTAGTAAGCCCCGACTCACTGCGTTTCGACTTCTCTCACTTCCAGAAAGTGACAGACGAAGAAATCCGCCAGGTAGAGCATCTGGTGAATGCTAAAATCCGTGCCAACATACCTTTGAAGGAATACCGCAATATTCCTATTGAAGATGCCAAGGAACTGGGTGCTATCGCCTTGTTCGGTGAAAAGTACGGCGACCATGTGCGTGTTATTCAGTTCGGTTCATCCGTTGAGTTCTGTGGAGGTACACACGTTGCCGCTACCGGAAACATCGGTATGATAAAGATTGTATCGGAAAGTTCCGTTGCCGCCGGCGTACGCCGTATCGAAGCTTACACCGGTGCACGCGTAGAGGAATTGATGGACACCATCGAAGATACCCTGAAAGATCTGAAAGCACTCTTCAACAATGCACCCGACTTGGCCGGAACCATTCGCAAGTACATTGAAGAGAATGCCGGATTGAAGAAACAGATGGAAGACTTCATGAGGGAGAAAGAGGCACAGATAAAGGAAAGATTGCTGAAAAACATGCAGGAAATCCACGGCATAAAAGTAATTAAGATTTGTGCTCCGATACCTGCAGAAAGCATTAAGAATATTGCGTTCCAACTGCGTGGCGAGATTACAGAAAACCTGTGTTTCGTTGCCGGAACGATCAATGAAGGAAAACCGATGCTGACAGTAATGTTGAGTGATAACCTCGTAGCCGGCGGATTGAAAGCCGGAAACCTGGTGAAGGAAGCTGCCAAACTGATTCAAGGCGGCGGCGGCGGCCAACCTCACTTTGCAACAGCAGGTGGAAAGAACATTGACGGGCTGAATGCAGCAATAGAAAAGGTACTGGAACTTGCCGGAATCTGATTCGCTTTCCAGCTTATACATAATTAATATAGAAGCTCCGCTTTTGACAGATTATAATGCGCACGCCCTGTAATCTGTCGAAAGCGGAGCTTTTTATTTATTGAAGCGACTACATCTTTAGTATCGTTAAAAAAACGACTTGTCACTTAAACGAATTAATTCCGCCAACGGGTTATTGAATTATTTTTCTCCTATTGGGAAAAAACTTTTCTCCTACCGGAGAAAATAAAACGCCCGGGTAGTTCCGCCCCCCCACCGGCTCTATGACGACTTTTTCGATGTGAACCATCTCTCCGACGTCGGTGCAGAGAAATTCACTCGCATTCTAAAGGAAGAATGCTTGCAATAGTAATCGTTTAATCCCCTTTGCAGACATTATGTAAAGAAACTAAAAAGCATCCTATTTCCCGCCTACAAGGTATTAAGAGTTTGTCTACAAGAAGTTAACTCCTTGTCGACAAACTCTTAATACCTTGTAAACAAGAAATCAGTATCTTGCAATCATTTGATTATCAGCAATAAGTCATCCCTATATAAAAGAATGGTTTGTATATAAATATCACTTTCCCCGTAAATAGTTCTAATAGTTCAGCCCGTAGAATTAAATTAGCCTGAAGTATCATTGCCGCCAAATGTCAACTAAAAAAATAGTCGGCAATTCCTTTGCCAATCTCTCCACAATCCCTATCTTTGCCATTAGCGCAACCACGGTTACAGTAACCGCCGTTGCGCTAATCAGGCAAATTAAGGAGGAAGATTATGAAATTCTACGATAGAGTGCAGGAACTGGAAATCCTGCGGGAAATTGAAGCAATGTCCGCCGAATCGGCACAAATGACAATGATGGTGGGACGCAGACGTGTAGGAAAAACAACGTTATTGCGGAATGCTTTCATCGCAACGCCGGTGCTTTATTTCTTTATCGGGCGGAAAAACGAAATATTGCTCTGTGAGGAATTCACGGAAGAGATAGAAGCAAAGCTGGGAGAGACTTTCGGTCGTTTCAGTAGTTTCGCTCAACTGTTTAAAGTACTGATGCAACTTTCCAAGCGTAAGAATTTTACACTTATCATTGATGAATTTCAAGAATTCAGGAACATCAGTCGCTCACTGTTCAGTGATATGCAGAATATCTGGGATGCCAATAAAGAAGAAAGCCGGATAAATTTAGTGATTTGCGGCTCTATCTATTCAATGATGAAGCAAATATTCGAGAATTCGAAAGAACCTCTCTATGGCAGAGCAACTGCCCGGATGCATATTCATCCGTTCGAAATCAGTACACTGAAAGCAATCCTTACCGATAATTATCCCGATTATAAGCCTGAAGACCTGCTGGCTTTCTATCTGCTTACCGGTGGTGTGGCCAAATATATCGAGCAACTGGTCATCCGCAAGGCATTCACCAAAGAGAAAATATTAAAAGCGGTACTGTCTCCCGGTTCTTACTTTCTGGAGGAAGGTAAAGATGTACTGATAGAAGAGTTCGGCAGAGACTATAACAACTATTTCTCGATCCTTGCACTGATTGCTTCTTCTAAGACAGCGCGCGGAGATATTGAAAGTACACTGAACATGCCCATCGGTGGCTATCTGGATAAGTTAGAGAACGAATACAACATCATCCGTCGCGTACGCCCATTCATGGCTAAGGAAGGAAGCCGGAACAACAAATACCGGATTGTGGATAACTTCCTGCAATTCTGGTTCCGCTTCATCTATAAGTATCGCAGTGCGGTAGAAATTGGAAACTTGGACTATGTACGTCAAATAGTAGAGCGTGATTATGAAACGTATAGCGGCTATGTACTCGAAAAGTATTTCCGGCAATTACTGGCCGAATCAAAGTCCTATTCAGACGTGCAAAGCTACTGGGACCGGAAAGGAGAAAACGAAATAGACATCATTGCCGTGAACGATTTTGAGAAGAGACTACTGATAGGAGAAGTAAAGCGGAATAGAGAACGAATCAACCTACACATTTTAGAGAATAAAGCGGCAGAGATAGTCAAGAAATATACAGATTATCAAATAGAATACCAGGGCTTTTCTCTGGAAGATTTAGAAACGGGAAAGCCGAAGCCCTCCCGTTCCATTAAACATACATAAATTCTCTCTTGACAAAAAAGGTTAGATTAGTATATCTTTTTCAATTATTCTCCACTCTGATTACGTGGCTTTAGACGTTCCACATGATAAACTTTACATCCTGTCGGGACTTCCACCGGACAGATTTCGGTAACATCTTCCCAAAAGTCCATATAGTCCATTACAGACGTCCTGGTAAGACTGGGGCCACTGAAAGTATAAAGATGCTCTTCATCATTATACTTAAATAGCAGGCCTAAACGTTCCGCTTCACCTTCAACAACCGGAACCATTTCATATTGTCCTACTAAAGGGGCAATAGCAGAATCATCCGGACGAACACGCAGGGTTCCTTTTTCCCACAAATCAGATTCATTATCCGGTATCATCTCATAACGTCCTCCCACCTTTACGGTAAAGAAATCAGTGAATGCATCCGCTATAGTCTTCTTTTGCTCTTCTGTAGCTTCTCCAATAACCACAATACCATCCTTCTCCTTAGACCAAACTAATTTCACACATTCGTCTACCTTCACTCGCAGCATTGCCGAAGAACCACTACCGTCTTTTACCGTTATCGCAGTCTCACCTATTCCTTTAGGAGTAACCAATATGCGCTGATAGCCATTTTCATTTTTCACAAAAGCAGCGGTCACCACGGCATCGTTACCATTTATTATGGCATAGTTGCCATCACCTCCATCCACACCGACAATAATGCCTTCCGGTTTACTCAGATAGAGATTTACGGAACCGATCAGGTTATCACAAGTCCCAATCTGGTAAATAGGCGCATCTCCCGTAAAAAATACCATATCACGATAATCATCCTCGCATGCAGTACCCACAAACAAGAGTGAAATCAACATTAGAATAGAATAGATGTGTTTCATTGTTTTAGTCTTTTTATATCGGATTCGTATAATGAAAATGCAGTAAATAGTTAATTACTGTATGCGAACAGATATTTTTTTTAATCCCAGCTATTTATACGATTTGTTCTTTCGGGTAATTCACCAGATACAAAGTACCTGTAGCACGGGTAAAAGCCGTATATAACCAGCGGAAATAATCCGGTGTCAGATATTCATCCGTCATATACCCCTGGTCAAGAAATACATTCTTCCATTGCCCACCCTGCGCTTTATGGCAAGTAACGGCATAAGCATACTTCACTTGCAAAGCATTATAATGCGGATCAGCCTTCATCTTTTTCATCCGTTCGCGCTTTACAGGAATGTCAGCATAATCTTCGAGCACAGCATAAAACAGCCTGTCATTATCCGCTTTAGGCAAAGCCGGCGCATCACTATGCAAAGTATCTAACAATAGATTAACTTCCAGTTCAAAATCCCCGTAATCAGGAAAAGTGAGCAGAACTTCCGCAAAACGGAAACCATACAACTCACGTGTACGACGCATCCGGTGAAGAACAGCTATCTCACCATTGGCAATGAAATCCATTTCTTTACTTTTCTCAGTCCAGTAGTAATTATTCTTTGCTACCATCAGCAAGTCGCCCGTGTTCAATTCATCTTCCCGCCAAAGGATTTGCGCGCGTATACCATTATTATAGATATTCGCACGCTTATTGGAACGGCATACGACAATGGTCTCATCCATCCCGTCACGGTCGTAACAAGTACTCAGCGTATCTATCAGTTCATCGCCCGGAACTACCTTTATATCAGCGAACCCCGATACCTTTATCTTTGGCAGACTCTCGCAGGCATCTTCAGCTATAAGTTGGCGCAACTGGGTAGCATTCCATAATATACCGGAGTCCTGCACCTGACGTACTACCTGCGTCAAATCTACCTCTATCACCTCCAGCCCATAACCTTTCAATGCCTCGGCAAACAAGGCAGGACTCTGTTCTTCACCCACCGGAGGAAGCTGCGCCGTATCCCCCATCAGTATCAATCGACATCCTGTACCGGAATAAACAAACTGTATCAAATCGTCCAGCAAACGCCCTGTACCAAACACAGCACCGGATAACCCCTCGTTCGAAATCATCGAAGCCTCATCCACTATATATAAGGTATGAGTAGTCAAATTATCGTTTACAGAGAAGTTACTCACCTCATTGGAGAAAGACTGCTGACGGTAAATCTTTTTGTGAATAGTAAACGCCGGATGCCCCGCATAAGCCGAAAAGACTTTCGCCGCCCGCCCCGTAGGAGCCAACAGAATTGACTTCTGTTGCAACTTATCCAATGTCCGTACCAGCGCTCCGACCAGCGAAGTTTTTCCTGTACCAGCATATCCGCGCAGCACAAAAACCGCATCATTACGGGGAGATAACAAGAAGGCAGCTAATGATTTTAGTACTATTTCTTGCTCAAAAGTTGGTTCATAAGGAAAATTTTCCTTAATTTGCGTTTCTAAATAGTTATTTATCATTTTTGTAATAGAAAAAAGTTACAGGAACTATCGCCATTAGAATTATTTATTTTATTTTTGCGGTACGAATATAACAACTAAAAAACATATTTATCATGAAAACAGTATTTAATATCGTTTTAGGCTTGTGTGCAGTGGTACTGATCTACATCTGCTATACCAGCGTTATGGGTCCTATTAATTTCGAAAAGGCTAGAAAGCACAGAGAGAAGGCAGTTATTGCCCGCTTAATGGACATCCGTAAAGCACAGCAGGAGTATCGTAATTTGAACCACCAACAGTACACGGCAAGTTTCGACACTTTGATTGACTTCGTTAAAAATCAGAAGTTGCCGTTCATCTTCAAACAAGGTGAATTGAATGACAAGCAGTTGGAAGACGGTATGACAGAAAGAAAAGCTATTGCCATTATCAACAAAGCTAAGAAAACCGGCAAATACGATGAAGTAAAGAAAGCAGGCTTGGAAAACTTCAAGCGTGACACCATGTGGGTTGCAGTATTGGATACAATATTCCCCAAAGGTTTCAATCCTGATTCCATGAGATATGTTCCTTACGGTGGCGGCGCACAATTCGAAATGGCTATCAAGAACGATACAGCTAAATCCGGTGCTCCTTTCTGTCTGCTCGAAGTTAAGACTCCGTATGAAACTTACCTGGGTGGTCTGGACAAGCAAGAAATTGCTAACATGAAAGACGTACAAACTAAGTTGGGTAAATACTGCGGTCTGATGATCGGTAGCTTGGAAACTGCTAACAATAACGCAGGTAACTGGGAATAATTCCCTATCCGCAACACTGTATGATAGAAACGATTGACTTTAGTAAATCGGAACAATATACGTTATCCATCCGCCTCAGTGCGGATGGATTTTCTTTTTCTGTATTCAACCCTCTAGGTGAAGGCGAGCTCTCTTTCTTTGACCGGAAAGTAGAAGAATCACTCTCCCTCACAGCCAATCTAAAACAGACTTTCCGTGAAGTGGAATGGCTTAAACACCCTTATCGCCGGGTAAATATACTCATGGCGGACAAGCGCTTTACCCTCGTGCCGCTGGAGTTCTTTGAAGACGAACAGACGGAAACACTTTTTTATCATAACCACCCGAAGCGGGAAAACGAAATTGTGCAATACAACATTCTGCGGAAGAATAATGCCGTAGTATTGTTCAGTATGGACAAGAGTGCCCGTTCTTTCCTGTGCGAACAATATCCCGATGTAAGATTTTATTCACAGGCAAGTTCGTTCATCGAACATTTCTCCAGCAAAAGTCGCCTGGGCAACAGCCGGAAAATGTACGTGCATCTGCGGAAAGATGCCGCCGACCTGTATTGCTACGACCGCAATCACCTGTTGCTTGCCAACTCTTTTGAATGCAAACAGACAGCGGACCGCATCTATTACCTATTATATATATGGAAGCAACTCGGCTTTGAACAGGAACGTGACGAAATGCACCTCACCGGTGAATTGTCCGACAAAGAAGCTTTGCTCAGTGAACTACGAAAATTCATCCGGCAGGTATTCATCATGAACCCTGCCACTAACCTCGACCTACAAGCAATAACCACATGCGAGTAATCAGCGGAATATATAAAAGAAGAAGATTTGACGTGCCCCGTACTTTCAAGGCACGGCCCACAACGGATTTTGCCAAAGAGAATCTGTTCAATGTACTTGCCAATTATCTGGATTTTGAGGACGGAGTATCCGCACTCGATCTCTTTGCAGGAACCGGCAGCATCAGCATCGAACTGGTATCACGGGGTTGCGACCGCGTAATCAGCGTTGAAAAGGACCGGGACCACCATGCTTTCATCTGTAAGATAATGCAAGAGGTAAAGACCGATAAATGTATCCCTATCCGTGGCGATGTATTCAAATTCATCAAAGGAGGACGTGAACAGTTCGATTTTATCTTTGCCGATCCTCCGTACGAATTGCAGGGATTGGAAACCATTCCTAATCTTATCTTCGAAAACAATCTCTTGAAAGAGGAAGGCTTGCTTGTATTGGAACATGGAAAGAAAGATAACTTCGAAGATCATCCGAACTTTGTAGAGAGACGGGTATATGGCAGTGTGAACTTCTCGATATTTAAATGAAAAATAAAAGAATGAAGAATGAAGAATTAGCTGCGCAATGATGCCGCATGGTAATTCTTCATTCTTCATTTTTCATTCTTCATTATAAAAGCGGTGCCATCAGTCGCACCACACTCTCGGCAGCTTTCCGCCACCAGGGACGCTTCACCCAGTTTTTAAGAAAGACCTGTACACACTCGCGTTGATCCTGAAGAAAGATTTCACGCATTTGCAATGCAGTTTCAGTATCATAAATAAAAGCGTTCACCTCAAAATTATGCTCGAAGCTGCGGAAGTCCACATTGGTAGAGCCAACAGTAGTAAGTTCATCATCCGACACCATCAGTTTGGAATGCAGAAAACCTATCTTATAAAAATAAACTTTCACACCAGCCTGCAATACATCTGCCAGATAGGAACAAGAACCTAAATGCGTAAGGCGATTGTCCGCACGCAAGGGCAGCATCAGGCGAACATCAACTCCTGCCAATGCAGCCGTTTGCATGGCAGCCAGTATCTGTTCCGTAGGCAAGAAGTAAGGGGTCTGTATATAGAAATATTTCTTCGCACCGGAAATAGCCATACTCAATCCTTGCATAATTTCTTTCCAGGGACCGATAGGATCACTCGTCACAATCTGTACTAACGAATTACCCGATGCCTCCATCTTCGGAAAATAACGGGAGGCACTGATCAAAGTACGGTCTACAAAATACCAGTCGAGCAAGAAAGCGGTCTGCAAGCCATGCACGGCTTTGCCTTCCAATAAAAGATGCGTATCGCGCCAAATGCCCCATGAAAACCCGCGCATATAGCGTTCTGCCAGATTCATCCCACCCACAAAACCGATTCGCCCGTCAATCACAACAATCTTACGGTGGTTGCGATAGTTCACTTTGCTGGTGAACAGGGGGAAACGTACTTTCAGAAAGCTGCGTACCTCGATACCTGCCGAACGCATTTCATCATAGAAACGGTTGGGCACATGCCAGCATCCTACATCATCATAGATGACACGCACTTCAACGCCCGCCCGTACTTTCTCTATCAGTACATCCCGCACCATTCGCCCGATGGCATCATCCTCAAAAATATAAAATTCAATATGGATATGTTGCCGGGCTTTAGCCAGTTCCCGCAACAGAGATTGCAGCATGGAAGCACCGCTGGTATAAGTCTCTACACGGTTGCCGTCAAAAGGAAACGCCTGGGTTGTATTGCGAAATAAAGAAATGAGCCGGCTATAAGCTATAGGCAAGGTAGTGGCATCCTGCGCCAGGTATTCCACCATCGGTTTATTCAACAGACGGTTATAAATCTTCTGCTCTATTATTCGCTCGCGCCTCCGGCTACGCCCGAAAAAGAAGTAAAAGACCAGTCCCACAACAGGCAGAAACATCAATACCAATATCCATGCCAGTGTCTTCACCGGATTACGATTGTCGAGAATGATGACAACAATTGTTCCGATGATAGCGCCAAAGTAAATAATATCAAAGGCGACGGTAGCTACTTGGTTTAGTATATAGTTCCAGTCAATCACAAAAGCAAATATAGAGAAAATAAAAGAATTCCTGTTTTTTTATAAGAAAAAAGAGATTGTCTTTAAAGTATTTACATATATTTGCGTAATTACACACTAATACTATGAAATATGAAAAAACATCTTTTAATCGCCCTCGTGCTGGGCTTGTCAACTACTATCTGTCATTCGCAAGTAAAAATCAGTGTACAAGGTGGAACCGGATTGACCGGCATCACCAAGAATGAAAATTACAATGCTAACTTTGGTTACCGTTTCGGAGTCGGCGTAGAATTCCCTATTGACAAAACTTGGTCCATGCAAACCGGACTACAATTCCTTAACAGAAGCTATTCTGTTGACGAAGGAATAACAGCCCTTGGCACTAATGAGGAAGGCAAACAAATCTACATGGCATTGGGGATTGATTCTAAAATAAACGGAATCTATTTACAAGTTCCCATCAAAGTAGCCGCATATCTGCCTTTGAATAATAACTGTGGGTTGCAATTCAGTGGCGGTCCATACATTGCCTATGGAATTGGCGGAAAAAGCAAAGTGAACTGGGTGCTTGCCACTAAGGAAAGACTTGATGATGATGACTTTATCACGCCCAGTGAAGGCAATGGCGCCACATTGGTAAATGGTGAAGCAACGCATAAGACCTTTGAAAAAAACGATGGGCTGAAACGTCTGGACATCGGTTTAAGCCTCGGAGTAGATTTCAAATACAAAAGTTTTTTTGCCGGCATCGGTGCCGAATATGGCTTTCTTCCCATTGATAAAGAATTCCCTAAAGATCTTTTCAAATATTCTATTCAAGAAAACCAGACACTTGTCTCCCCTCACAACATAGGAATAGAATTCCATGTAGGCTTTTGCTTTAGTGTAGGGAAACGCTAATAACAGAATCCCCTTCCATCTCTTTCAGCGAAAGCGAATGGAAGGGGAAACTTATAATAATAACTGGTCAGTTTACTTTAAAAACGGCGTCCGCCAAATCCACCGGGACGTCCACCAGGTCCACCAGGACCACCGGGGCCACCAAATCCACCTCTACCCATCTTCTCACGGGCAGCCTTGTTACCAAAGATATTCAGGCGATAGATAAAGTGCACCATACAGTAGCTGTTAACACCATTGTACTCCGAAACCGAACGACCATCTGCCGTCAATGAACGGCTAATGTTACTTTGTTGTTTCAGGATATCGTACATTTCAAAACTTATCGTTGCCGCACCTTTCAGGAAAGTCTGCGAGAGTTGTGCATTCCAGATCAGCTCATTACGGTTCATACTTGAATCCGTATAACCACGACGGCTCTGATTGGCGATATTGGTAGTGAAAGTCATGTTCCACGGAGCCATCAACTGAGTATTGGCACCATAAGAGAAAGTGTAAGGTTCCTGGTTATTGTCCGGACGCAGTTTATTACGCTCGGCAGTGTAAGAAATAGAACCGTTCAAACCGAATTCGAACCAATCATTGCGGTAAGCGCCATTCAGACGTTCACTCAGTGTCAAGCCCGTTGTCGTATTCTTATCATCAACTTTAGTTTCCTGATTGTACAGATACGCCACATTATTCTGATAATTGATATTAGAGAATGAATTGATGGTATACTTCTTATTCTTCAGTGCCGTATTGAATCCGAACATACCGAATGCGCTCCAGTTACCATTGATATTCTTCGGCGTTGTGGTTCGTCCACCGGTCTGTTCATTGTATTCGGTACTGTTACTGATGCTGTTCTGCGTAGCCGAGAAACTGGCATGCGTCATGATACCCCGTTGAAGTTCTGCATTATACGTATTGTAGAACAAACGCATAGAGTGCGTGAAAGAAGGCTTCAAGCCCGGGTTACCAACACGGATATTCAACGGATTGGAGTTGTCCACAATCGGCAACAGGTTTTCCATACTCGGCTGACCGGTACGTCCGCGATAGTTAAAGCGCAACTGGCTTACCTTGGAGAAGCGATAACGGAAATCGACATTCGGAGCAAAATTGAATACGGAACGCGTCGTATCGATCATATAATTTCCTTTCTTATAAGAAAGCTTGGAACTCTGTGGTTGGAAAGATATACCTGCACTCAACTGATACTTTTCACGAATGAAACGCAGCGATACGGATGCATCATGATTATAGTATCTGTATTCGGCATATTTACCTAAGCTATCCACTGCATGGTTCTCGTAACCGGTAGGCAACGGTTCGCCAATTCCCCACTCCGGACTAATCTGATACAAATCATAAGTCGTCTTGTCACTCTCGCTGTATTTATACTGGAACTGATAGCTGAATTGCAGGAAAGTGGCCCGTGCAATCGGTTCGCTATACGTAATTTGTGCACTATAATTATAGTTATTGGTCGGAGTAGTGATATACTGATTACGAATCAAAGTAGAGTCCGGGTTCGTAGGAATCTGATAGTAACGTGTCGTAGATTCCGTGTACTGATTATTGTCATTATCGCCATAGCCGAAGCGTCCGCGGAATGTAATGTTACGTCCTTTATCATTCAGCTTACGGTTAATCTGCAAAGTTGCATCTGTCGAAATGCTCTTGCTGTCGGAAAGCGTACCGCTGTTTGTAGCATTTACACGTATGTCTTTCAACGGGTCTACGCTACTTATTGCATCAAAATCAAGATAATCATTCGGGTTAGCAACCAAACTGAACGGGTCAGCATTAAAGGTTCCCGACAATGAGCTCGAAACATTATCCGTCTTACCATAAGAGAAGTTCGGGCGGAAAATGATATTCGTCATTGAATCCGGCTTCCACTCCATACGGAAATCGGCTCTGAATGTAGAATTCTTGTTCCGGTTGATCGAGTTGGAGTTGGAATATGAATTACCATTCTGCAAGAAACGCTCGGACGAGTTGATATTAGAGATATCAGCGTCATTATAATTATATTGGGCACTACCTCCCAGTTCTATCTTCTTATTCTCTGTGGCAAAACTGATACCCAATTCTTTAGGCGCGTTCAAACCATTGTTACGACGCCAGCGGGGACCACCTCCACCACCTGAAAAGCCCTGGTTGTTCACGTTATTGGTAGAACCAATGACGGTTACCTGTGTCTTATCCACAAAATGATTTACATTTAAACGGGCTGCGTAGCGGTCTTCAGTACCCACGGCCGCATCCACATTACCAAACCATCCACGGTTCATACCTTTCTTCACCGTCAAGTCAAGCACGGTTTCTTCCTCGCCGTCATCAATACCCGTGATACGTGCCAGGTCCGACTGCTTGTCATACGTTTTCAGCTTATCGATCATCTCCACCGGCAAGTTCTTCAAGCCCGTTTTCACGTCTCCACCAAAGAATTCCTTTCCATCTACCATGATCTTTTTCAACTCCTTACCATTGATTTTCACGTTACCGTCATCATCAATTTCGGCACCGGGGAGTTTCTTCACCAGCTCTTCCAGCATGGCCCCTTCCGGTGTGCGGTAAGCACTGGAATTGTACATCAAGGTATCTTCGCTAACGGTGACCTGCGGAGCTTCTGCGGTAATCACCGCTTCTGCCAGCATCACGGCATCTGTCTTCAGAGCCAGCGTACCTACATTCTTATTGAGATTTTGAGCCGACAGTTGCAAAGGAAGCACTGTAGGTTGGAAACCGATATAGGAAACTTTCAATACATATTTCCCGGCCTTCACTTTGGGTAGGGTGAAATATCCCTGTGCTGTAGTGGCGATACCCGCCGCAAATGCACTGTCCGGTAACGAAAGTAACTGTACTGTGGCTTGTACTGCGGGCTCTTTCGTGTCATCCTCGATGACACGCCCCGCTACGGTAATGTTCTTAGTCTGTGAGAAAGCGGAAAGTGCGGTTGTCAACAATAACACTGTTCCGATGATTACTTTTTTCATGCGCCTGTTTTTTATGAAACAAAATGTCTGTTTTTATACTGTTTCATTTGACAAGCTTTCAATGGAAAAGTTTAATGAGGTTTAAATAAAATATTCTAATTATCGACGATCTCGCTTAAACAATCTATCAACTGCCGCTTTTTTTATACCAAATTCCAGGCAAAGAACATTCAGTATCAGAAAGATCAGAAAAGAGGAAGTATCCACACTCATGATGTCTCCTTTCGCCAGGCGATAGAGCATACCGCCAAAGATGAATAATACGGTCAGGAACATGGCATTACGTGTAGCCCTATTACGGACCTGCTCAGTTTCCTTATTCTCGTTCTTGGTGTAGGCAAACAGAATCATCAATGCGCCAAGCATCATCAGCAGCTTAGAACATTCTTTATAAAACAAGAGGTTGGAATCCGTCATTTTCCCCAGCATCAACATCAGGAACGGAAGAAACAGTGCCAAAGCTATCACAAAATATCCTAATAGACGACAATAAACCGGTAGTAATGCTCTCATTTTAAAATTACGAATTATGAATTACTAATTATAAATTATAGATTGTGGGGGGCAGATGGCAGAAACATCATGTCAGCCCATCGATTTTCGATGGGCAAAGATAACGTTTTATTGCCAAAAGAGCTATCTTTGTACCACAATTAACAAAGAAGGTATCCATCTCTTTCATAATTTAGAATCCACAATCAGTAATTTATAATTCGTAATTTGTAATTAATCAGATGAGTAAACAAGAAGTAATCCTTTGCGAGAAACTGGAAAGCAGCCTGGCAAACGCCATCGGGAATTGTCCCCATGACAAGCTCTTCATATTGACCGACGAGCATACCCACCGTCTCTGTCTGCCGCAACTCAATGACATTCCGGCACTGAAAGAAGCTACCGAAATCGTTATCGGTGCCGAAGATGTGCACAAGAATCTGGAAACTCTGGCTTCCGTTTGGCAAGCTCTGAGCGAACAGGGAGCTACACGCCATTCATTACTGATTAACCTGGGTGGCGGCATGGTGACCGATCTGGGTGGCTTCGCCGCTTCTACCTTCAAGCGGGGCATTGCCTATATCAATATCCCCACCACCCTGCTGGCCATGGTGGATGCTTCCGTAGGAGGCAAAACGGGTATCAACTTCAACGGGTTGAAGAACGAAATCGGTGTTTTCGCACCTGCCGCCAGTGTACTTCTTGAAACGGAGTTCCTGCGCAGCCTCGATGCCCACAACTTCTTCTCCGGTTATGCCGAGATGTTGAAGCACGGTCTTATCAGTACCCCGGAGCACCTTGCCGAATTATTGGCTTTCGATACGGACAAGATAGATTACGTTGCACTGAAATCAATGGTGGGCCGTTCCGTACAAGTAAAAGAGGATATCGTGGAACAAGATCCTCTGGAACACGGCATCCGCAAGGCGCTGAACCTGGGACATACCGTAGGTCATGCCTTCGAAAGTCTGGCTCTTGCCGAAGGTCGCCCCGTATTACATGGTTATGCTGTTGCTTGGGGAATTGTCTGCGAGCTATACCTTTCTTATATAAAGGTAGGTTTTCCGAAAGAGAAAATGCGCCAGACCATTCAGTTCATCAAAGAGAACTACGGTGGCTTTGCCTTCAATTGCAAACAGTACGACCAACTTTATGAGCTGATGAAGCATGACAAGAAGAACACTGCCGGCGTCATCAACTTCACTCTATTGAAAGAAGTCGGAGACATCTGCCTCAACCAGAGTGCCGACAAAGATACCATTTACGAAATGTTCGATTTTTATCGGGAATGCATGGGGGTATAACCTCACTGTGCACCTGTACTATTTCCCCTTCCACACTTCTGCAACCCTTTATTCATAGGGGGTAGAGTGTGGAAGGGGTATTCTTTAGGGTTTCTCAGTTATGTCTTCTTCCGGAAATTCTCCTTGCAGTTCCGCCTTCTTCTCCGCTTCCACAACTTTCTTGCTTAGCATACTTGCCGGGAAGTATTTGCTCAGCGGATAGCGGAAAAATCTCATTTCCCGGCTTAATTCCCTGGTCAATCCGCGGTCAGCGGTGAAGTAAACGCGCGAAATGCGCACGGTTCCCGGCATCACGTCTTCGGGGTGTTCAAAGCCCTCGCTGGTTATCGCAATATGGAAAGAGCCCAGTCCTTTGATGGATACCGACTCCCCATTCTTCAAGGCCTCTTCTATGAAGTGAGGCAGGTCGGTCAATATTCCTTTTACATCACCTTCGCTCCTGCCTGTCCGGTGAGCGATTCGTTTTGCCAGTATGTCTTCGGTCACCCCACCTCTGGGTTGCAGTGTACGTTGCACGGCATAATACAGTTGTTTTGCACCTTCCTTAGTCTGGAAGAGCTTCTTTCTTACCAAGTAAATCATTCCCATAGTCTTTACGTGTTTTTAATTACTACCTTTGATATCTTTCCCTTATTCCTTCCATGCAAAAGATGGCATCTTTTGTAGCAAAAGGTGGCATCTTATAACACAAAAGATGGCATCTTTTACAGCAAAAGATACCACCTTTTGTAAGAGAGATAGCAAAGATACGGAAAGTATCTTTAAATGAACTATCCGAAAGGGCTTAATGCTCTAGCTATTTAGCAAAAAGTCTTTTATTCCCATTCGATAGTAGCGTTAGGCTTCGGAGACATATCGTAGCAAACACGATTCACATGTTTTACTTCTTTCAGGATACGATCCGTAATTTTCATCAGGACAGGCCATTCTACCTGCTCGATGGTAGCGGTCATTGCGTCAATCGTATTGACAGCACGGATGATAACCGGCCATTCGAAAGAACGGGCATTGTCGCGCACACCAACTGACTTGAAGTCGGGTACCACGGTGAAATATTGCCACACTTTCTTATCCAGTCCGGCAAGTTGGAACTCTTCACGCAGGATAGCATCGGACTCGCGCACAGCTTCCAAACGATCGCGTGTGATAGCACCCAGACAACGCACACCCAGACCGGGACCGGGGAAGGGTTGACGATAAACCATTTCATAAGGCAAGCCCAGTTCAAGACCACATGCACGTACTTCGTCTTTGAAAAGCTGACGCAACGGTTCCACAAGTTCGAACTGAAGATCTTCCGGCAGACCGCCTACGTTGTGGTGAGACTTCACCATCTTGGCCGTTTTCGTTCCGCTTTCCACAATATCAGGGTAGATAGTGCCCTGGCCTAAGAAGTCGATACCGTCCAGTTTACGCGCTTCTTCTTCGAATACGCGGATAAACTCTCCGCCGATAATCTTGCGTTTCTGTTCGGGATCTTCCACACCTTCCAGTTTAGTAAGGAAGCGGTCGGTAACGTCTACATAGATCAAATTCGCCTTCAGCTGATTACCGAACATTTCTACTACATCTTCGGATTCGCCTTTACGCATCAGACCGTGATTTACATGCACGCATACCAGATTGTCGCCAATTGCTTTCAGCAACAGAGCTGCCACTACGGAACTGTCAACACCACCGGAAAGGGCCAGCAATACTTTTCTGTCACCCACCTGGCGACGTACCAATTCAATCTGGTCATTCACGAAGTTGGTCATGTTCCAATTAGCTTCGGCCTTGCAAGTTTCGAAAACGAAAGGCTTAACAGCTGCTTTGATAGCTTCAATATCATCAGTAAACTGTGGCAGTTTCACCGCACAAGTCGCTTTGTCATGACCGGCAGCCATCACTGGAATTCCCGCCTCGTAGATAGAAGGATTCACATCGATGGCAACGCCATCTACTATGTTACACGGTCCACCATTGATAATAATGCCCTTTACATTGGACAACTTTTTCAGTTCTTCAACGGTTATATCATGAGGATAGATCTCACTATATACACCTAACGCACGGATGGCGCGAGCCAATACCGTATTCTCATGACTACCCAAGTCAAGGATAACAATCATATCCTGCTTCATTTGATTCTGGTTGTTTTAAGTTATTGTATCAATTATTATTCACTTCTGTTTTCAAACTGTCCGCAAAGATAAAGATTTTCAGAGAGACTATAATACATTGATTCTCTAAAGTTTCAGAACAGAGTAGCGTTTTTTTTGCAGTCATACCTTTCCGAAGATCAGTTTTATTCATCGATCCTTTATTCCGGCATTGTTAATGGAAATCAGGAATCTAATTCAACTCATTATCGGAGCGGTTTTGAATGAAATGATGATTTGCCAACGTGTATTTCCTAAGCCTGTAAGACTTGCATCTTCGAGACAGAGGCATGAACCTACCCAGGGTATCTGTAAAAAACTACGTCGGAAAACAGAACGTCCCGCCTGCTTCTCAAAAAAACGAAAATCGGGCGAGACGAAAATGAATAGTATCTTGCTATTTATAATTCTTCTATGTCTTTGATGGGTAAACCCGTCACCTGATGGATGACCTCGGAGGAGATATTCAAGGCTTTCATCGTACGAGCATTCTCTATATTTTTCTCCTGCTTTCCTTGTTCAAGCCCTTCTGCAAGCCCTTCTGCCAGCCCTTCTTGTCTTCCTTCCTGTCTACCTTCCTGTCTGCCTTCCTGTCTGCCTTCTTGTCTGCCCTCCTGCATACCTTTCTGCCATCCTTCCTCTCTTCCTTCCTCCGCCGCCGTACTCAGCACATCATTCTGAATCATCACGGCATTGATATGCTCGTCATACGCCAGTTGTTCCGCCCTGTCCATATTATAATAAATCAGTTTGCGGCGTGCCTCTTCCAGTCCGGGAGCTTTCGTATCGGGGCGGATGATACCGGTCTTCAGATACTCTATCCACTCCTCAAGCGGGGTGACGGCCACCTTATTGAACTCATTCACACGAATCAGGAAGTATTCGGGAAAGATTTCGGCAGGCAACTTTCGCACGATGGCATCCTTCTCCTTGGTGGTGACTTCCAGAAAATCGCCCGTATGTACGCCCACAAAGGAGTTCTGACCGTGGTACAGGTAATCGTTCCCCTTGCCAATGTCGAAATAGAGAATGCTGATGGAGTACACCTTCTTCACTTGGGAGTAAAGTTCTCCCAGTTCGATATGCTCCGTGATGGCCTTGGCAACGCCGAAGAGGATGCGCTCCAGATAGTATATTTCTCGCGTATTCTGCACTTCAACGATGATGATTTCATCCTTGCTATTGCGCGCCTTGATGTCCACACGGTTGAACTTCTCGCTTTCACGTTGCTGGTTGCCCTCGCTTTCCAGTATCTCGACGATGCGGATAGGCTCACCCAGCAACACGGTGAGGAAGCCTTCGAGCACGCCGAAGTTGGCTTTATTACGCAGCAAACGTTTCACCGCCCAATCAAAACGTATATATTTATCTTTCTGTTCCATAACTTTTGTTTTTGTCTTCTAGTTAGCACAAAGGTAAGCATAAATTCTGTTTCCAACATGTCCGGAAGCAATAATTTATTTCATTACTTCTCATCTGTAAACCAAATAGATGCCCTCTTTTTACGACTTATAAACCAATCTCATGCCCTTCCCCGTACCCGGTCCGTATCAAAGCCGTACCAAGGCCGTGTCAAGTCCAAGCGTTAGGATACGGAGATAATACGGACTTGATACGGTTCGGGTACGGGGGAAGCAGGAGAAACAGACCAAAAAGAGTGTAATACAACTGTAGAGAGAATATGTGCATTTCTGTTAGGTTATGAATCTGTTCACCACAGAGGACACAGAATTCTAAGACCTGAGCAAATAATTCGGTCTAAAAACACTGTTAATAAAACCAAACGAGTAGTGGAGCGTAATGCTTCCCTGCTCGTTTATTCTTTATACGTGATTAAATCAACAAAGGGTGTCCCTCTTCTGACTACTGCAAACATTCTGCACACAAGTTTAAACTTTACCGCATTCAGCACTACTCCATGTTCTTTTCCCTCTTTTCTTTTCCTTTCATAATACTCTTTGAGTTCCTTATCCCATACAACGGCCGATCTTGCAGCCTGCGATAGATCCGCTTTCAATAGTCTGGCTCCCGTAGCACATACCCTTGTTTTCCCTTTCACACTGGTTCCTGAAGAATGTTCAAAAGGGGCAATACCCAGATAACAGGCATATTGCCGTGCGGTTTCAAATGCCTTGAAATTATTAGTATGTATGATTGTATTGATGGCATTAACACTACCAATCCCTTTAATGCTGTTAAGAAGCTGATAGTTTAAGTTCATAGTCGGATCAGAGCTGACAATCCCGTGCATCTCATCTTCTACGCTTTGAATTTGTTTTTCCAGAATCTTAACCATTTCTTCTGCCCGCCTGCTCGTAGAGGTGGACTCCCGGTCTTTTCTGTCCGTGATAAATCCCTTGTTTTCAGTCAGATGCTTAACCAGGCGTTTCCTTTCGGACGACAAGTCACGCAAGATAAGGACAGCACTGCCGGAAAGTTTGGAATAGGTCAATTCATCCCGATGCAAGTAACCGTAGTAAGCTATCCGCTCGGCATCCACACGGTCATTCTTTCCACGGACAAGCCCCAGAGAACGCTTTAAATCCAGAGGAGTGAAAGAACTGTAATCTTGTTTACATGACTCTAAAAACAGACATAAATCATAGCTGTAAATGCCTGTATTCTCCAAGCAGATGACAGTCTGTTTAGGAGAAATACGCTTCTGCTTCATCCAGGCAAACAATGCTTGATAACCCGTTTTATTATTCGAGACTTGCTTGTAGTTTGTCTCATCCGCATGTTTCTTTGCGGGATCGTAAATAACAACATCAAGTGTTTTTTTACTGATGTCAATGCCAATAAACCATTTCTTTTTCATAACTTCGCATTACTTATTTGAAGTTAACCATAGGTTGAACTCACTAAATCCTTTAATAGGCCAACGACCTAAAATTCTAATTGGGACGATTCAACTGAAAAGGGAGGCAGGACTAGTTCTGTGTATAGGGCTTCTGCCTAGATCTCACAATAGGTCACCCGCTTCCCTTGGTTAACTCTTATTAACTACAAAGGTAATATTTCAACCCTAAGTTTTAGTAATGCAAATCTAAAGGAGTCTCACAGAGTTTAATCAATTTGAAATCAAAAGAATAGAACTCCGTGAGACTCTGTGTTACTCTGTGGTGAAAACTCATTTCTATACCACTATGAATGAATCTCAACTTCTGATTCGCATTATTAATAAAGTAAACCGGATAATAAACGTATTTTCCTCACCGTTTTACATGGCTACTTCATTTTTTATTGTACCTTTGCGATGTCGAATATTTTTAAACCTATAGCAGGGAAACCTGCCAAGAATCCGTGGCGGGCATTTTTATGTCCGTCCCGTCACTCCTATATGGCGGTCCCTGTACCCCCATGGGGAGTGTTAATGCACCTCCAAATACTGGCTATAGGTTTAGTGTTCGACAATGGGACAGGCAGGGATTGCTTTTTTAAATTCTTCTCCTCTCCCATGAATCGAATTATTCACCTTTTAAAACTTAACGATTTATGGAAAACAACACTCAGCCGATAACCGCTCAGGAATTACCCAACGCAGCAATGCACCCACGCACGGGCTTCCCGTCAGAAGAAGCCATGAAAGCGTACTATCTACAACTGATTGGCATTATGAACATAACGTATGCCGAAGAGCCTTCGGAATATATAAGCTTGCAATGCCTGAAACGCAAATTAAGACAATTCATCCATGTTCTACGATTGATAGGCACACACGAATGGGGAAACGGCATTGCAGAAATACAAGATGCCAGTGGAATCTATATGCTGCAAAGCACACTCCCGCATAAAACGCTTCTGCAAGCCAACCGGGAAATCGGTCTGCATCTACAATTCATTACGCAACTGGCAAGCAATGTAGGTTTTCTGAAACAATTGGAAGGTATCTTACATTACCATTTTCAAAACGTAGAAAGCTTACTGAATAAATTGAAAGAAGAATCGACAGATACCTTGTAAAAAATAAAAGAGCGCGGGGGAAAGTTATATGGCTTTACACCTCGCTCTTCTACCCGTAAGCACTCTATCTTAAAAGACAGTAGCTATTTTCTTTATATTATTTAGTCTCTCAAGCAAAGAACTATTTCTACGTGCTACTTGCATATTATAATCCGTTTGCATTCTTACAAGCAAATCTGCATTGATACCTAAAGCTGCCTCCAAAAGTAAAGCAAATTCTGTAGTTATCGGACGCTTTGCATTAAGTACCTCATTTAAGGCTGAATAAGACAAACTAAACTTAGCTTCATGGTATGATACTTTCTGATAAATTTCGTTTTGTACAAAAAAAGGTTATTACAAAATATCTTCCATACAAAAAAAGTCTTTTCTTTGTGATTCATTTCCCTTTTCCCAGACAAATAGAACAATATTCATTTTTTAATCTTCATAGATATGAAACATTTATTCCACAGTTTATTGGTTATAGCGTTGATTGTATGCTGTAACTTCCAACAAGCTCTCGCGCAGCAGCAACCTCCTATTCCCATTGACCCGAATGTACGTATCGGCAAACTGGATAATGGTTTGACTTACTATCTCCGCAAAAACAATCTCCCTGCCAACCGTGCCGATTTCTATATCGCCCAAAAAGTAGGTTCCATACAGGAAGAGGAAAACCAGCGCGGCCTCGCCCACTTCCTCGAACATATGTGTTTCAACGGGACTACTCATTTCCCAGGCGATGCCCTGAAACAATATCTGGAACGTATCGGAGTAAAATTCGGTGAAAATCTGAATGCTTATACTTCCGTAGACGAAACCGTTTACAACATTTCCAATGTTCCTGTCAATACTCCGGGTGCTGTCGATTCCTGTCTGCTGATTCTGCACGACTGGAGCAACGATCTGACCCTGGATCCGAAAGAAATTGATAAAGAACGTGGCGTTATCAACGAAGAATGGCGTACACGTATGAGCGCCATGCAGCGTTTCCAGGAAAAACTGCTCCCCGCCATGTTTGCCGGAACCAAGTATGCCACTTGTTTTCCTATCGGAACCATGGATGTAGTGATGAACTTCAAACCGCAAACATTGAGGGATTATTATGAGAAATGGTATCGCCCCGACCTGCAAGGTATCGTTGTGGTAGGAGATATTGATGTGGATGCCGTCGAAGTCCAGATCAAGAAACTATTCGCCGATGTCCCCGCACAACCCAACGCTGCCAAACGCGAGTATTATCCGGTAAATGACAACAAAGAGCCGATCGTGCTTATTGCCCGGGATAAGGAACAGCCTCATATTCAAGCCATCGTCTTCAACAAACATAAGGCGACTCCCGACTCAGAGAAAGACAAAATCGGATATCTGGTGGAGAACTATGCCACCAACCTTATTGGCAATATGCTGAATGCCCGATTAAACGAACTGCTTCAGGAAGCTAATCCTCCATACATTTACGCAGGAAGCTATGACGGAGACTTCTTCGTTGCAAAAACCAAACAAGCCTTCACCGGCATCGTCGTTTGCAAGGAAGATGCAGTAGAAAGTGGTATCGCCACCTTACTTCGCGAAATGGAACGTGCCCGCCGGTTCGGCTTCACCGAGAGCGAATACCAACGTGCCCGCGCCGAGTATTTGCGCAACTTGGAATCCGCCTACAACGAACGTGACAAACGCAAGAACGATGAATACATCAATGAATATGTACGTCACTTCCTTGATAACGAACCCATACCGGGCATTGAAAACGAATATGGCATCATCAGCCAGATAGCTCCGAGCATCCCCGTAGAACCTTTGAACATGATGATGCAAACACTTGTAACGGACACCAACCAGGTGGTCGCCATCTTCGGCCCCGAAAAAGAAAATCTAAAAATGCCGACGGAAGATGCCATCAAGAAAATTCTGCAAGATGTAAAAACCGAGGAGCTGACTCCATACGTCGACAAAGTATCAGACGAGCCCCTGATGAGAGAAACTCCGAAAGGAGGAAAAATCATTTCCGAACAAAAGGACGATGTATTCGGCACTACCATGCTGACACTATCTAACGGAGTAAAAGTAATCATCAAGAAGACCGACTTCAAAGCTGATGAGATTATCATGAAAGGTGTGAGTCCGGGCGGAAGTTCGCTGTTTCCGGATTCGGAAATTATCAACATCAATGGTTTAGATGCCGTCTCCGTAGGTGGTTTGGGCAACTTCAGCGCCGTTGAACTTGAAAAAGTATTGGCAGGTAAAAGAGCTTCTGTGGGGTACGGCATCGGTGACAAGACAGAGTCCGTCAATGGTTACTGCTCTCCAAAAGACTTTGAGACGATGATGCAGCTTACCTATCTGACATTTACCGCACCACGCCGGGACGATGATGCTTTCGCATCCTACAAGAATCGTAACAAAGCAGCCTGGCTGAACCAGGAAATGAACCCCATGACGGCATTCGGAGACAGCGTCACGTATGCTCTGCGAATGGGACATCCCCGTACTCTACGCGTCAAGTCCGATATGGTCGACAAGATGGATTATGACAAGATACTGGCAATGTATCAGGATCGTTTCAAAGATGCCAGCGATTTCACCTTCATCTTTGTTGGTAATGTAGATATTGAAGAGATGAAACCGCTTATTGCCGAATATCTCGGAACATTGCCTTCAATCAACCGCAAGGAATCATTCAAAGATAACAAAATAGAATATCGCAAAGGAGTTTACAAAAATGAGTTCATCCGTGAACAGGAAACAGCCAAAGCCTCTAATTTCGTTTCCTTTATCGGTACATGCAAGTATGATTTAAGAAATACCATTCTGATGGATATGACTGGCCAGGTCATGGACTTGGTTTATACAGAGAAAGTACGCGAAGATGAAGGCGGAACTTACAGCGTATACGTAGGTGGTAACCTCTCCAAATATCCTAAAGAGATAGCCGGACTGCAAGTAATTTTCGACACAGCACCCTCTAAACGGGAAAAACTAATGAAAATCATCTTTGCGGAAATAGAACACATAGCCAAAGAAGGACCATCTGAAACCAATCTTAATAAGGTAAAAGAGTTCATGTTGAAGAAGCATACCGAAGACCTGAAAGAAAACGGCTACTGGATGGGAAGCATCGATGAGTATTTGTTCACCGGAATGAATCCTGTAAAAGACTACGAACAGATTGTAAACAGCATTACAACCAAAGATATTCAGAAGTTTGCCGATGATCTGTTCAAACAGAAAAATGAGGTAGAAGTTTCAATGATTAGTCCTGAAAAGGAATAATAGAGAAAAAAATACAGCTTGTATGAGACGAACAACCGTTTCATGCCGAAAAAGCAAAAGAAACCACTGATGGGAGAATCGCAAAAAGATAGTGCAGTTTTATAGGGATATAAATCAGTTACGAGCTACAGGCTACAAGCTACAAGTGCCTTTCGGAACATAGCGCAGCTACTTGTAGCCTGTAGCTCGTAACTTTATTCCTTTCTTTTCTATTATGAATGAATTTCAACTACCGATTCGCATTAGTAATAATCAAATGAAAGGTTACAGCATCACCTCGGTTAATTCTAAAGTAGAATAAACTTTCCACCATAACAGATTAAGAATAAGAGAGATGCGTTATCTAATAAGATAATAGTAAAACAAAAATCAACGGAAATATTTGCTATTTAAAAATAAAGCACTACTTTTGCATCCGCAATTCGGGATGTAGCTCAGCCCGGTAGAGTACGCGTCTGGGGGGCGTGTGGTCGCAAGTTCGAATCTTGTCATCCCGACTACCGATAAAGCATTGATAATCGCAAGGTTATCGATGCTTTTTGCTTTTATATATGCTCATGCCTATCATGCGGTTTAAACGTGGGTTTAAACAAAATGTTTAAACTGAGGTTTAAACCATATCATCAATGAATACTACCATATCTATTATATGCTACAAGAGTAAAACCTTATCTAATGGAGAGCATCCTCTTATGCTGAGAATCACTCAGAACAGAAAGATAAAGTACAAGAGTTTGAATATATCAATCTCTGAGAAACATTGGGACTTTAAAAAAAATATCCCCAAGTCCAACTGTCCTAATAAAGACCTAATCCTAAAGATTATCCTTAAGGCTAAATTAGAGTATCAACAAAAGGTATTAGAGAAGAAAGCTAACGATGAAGAATTTACAGCTACTTCATTAATTAACGAGACTAATGATGAAATCAAAGCTAAAACAGTTGAAGAATTCTATCAACTTACAATTAATGAACTGAGAGAAAAGGGGCAAATTGGCAACAGTTATGCCTATCTCAACTCATATAACACTTTAAAGAACTTCAATAAAGGCAAGAAGCTGGATTACACTTTCAGCCATATAGATGTGGCATTCTGTAAAAAACTTGAAGACTGGTTACGAAGTAAAGGTAACAAAGATACTACTCTAAGTTATCAGTTTCGAACGTTACGCGCAACATTCAACAAGGCAATTGAGGCTAAAATCGTCAGTAGAGAGAAAAATCCATTTATAGAATACAAATTAAGCCGTTTCAATACCAAGACGATTAAGCGAGCACTATCAAAAGAAGACATTCTAAAGATTATTAACACTGATTGCAGTGGTAAGAGTGAACTCCGACAGCTAACACATGACTTGTTTTCATTCTCTTATCTATGTGGTGGAATCTCTTTCGTGGATATAGCCAATCTTACATGTAAAAACATAGTAGAAGGAAGGCTTATTTACCAACGGCAGAAAACACATGGAAATATCAATCTTATACTATCAGATAAAGCATTAGAGATTATCCAAAAATATAACTACTATTGTTTACAAACAAGTTTTCTATTTCCAATCCTGCATAATAAGCGGCATATTACACCTATGCAGAAGAATAACCGCATACATAAAATTTGCCATCAAGTCAACCAAGAATTACGCTTATTTGCAAAAGAGTTAAACATCAATGCAGAAGTCACTACATACGTTGCAAGGCACTCATTCGCCACTATTCTAAAGAAGTCAGGAGTTAATATAGGTATTATTTCGGAAGCATTAGGACATCAAGATATTAAAACAACACAAATATATCTTAGCCATTTTGATAATGAACAGATAGATGCCGCCATGCAGAACCTTCTTTAAAAAAAATGCCATTTCATTTTTACAGTGAAGTGGTATTTTTATATCTTTACACACAAAAACAAAAATAATGGAATATCAGATAATACCAATCAACACAATAAAAAGAATAGAATCATGGCTGACTGATGAAGCAGGTTTCAGCCGTTCAATGCTGCATAATGAGCTGGACTACATTTCTGATGTGTATCTTCTTGGCAAGAAGTTTCCAACAGAAGTGCAAGACCTGTACTTATCCATAAAGAAAGAAGAACAGAGCATTCCATATCCCAACAATGGAACAGATGAAGAAAGATATGAGTTCAGTATGACCGTTGGAAAGAACCTCGTGCTTGAAAGCGGCAACTATAAAACTGAACGCATAGAGGAACTTTGGAATTCATACAGCAATAATGAAGACCCCTCCTTTGAGCAACAAGACCAAGATGTCTTCTACGGAATTCTCCTAATTGTCTGCATATACTATAAGCATACACAGACAAACGGCTACTTTGACTTTGAGGATTACGTTGCTGACCCTATGCAAGTAAAGTACAGCTATTCCATTCGTCCAGACATGTTGAACCTGTACAAGATGTTCCATGAGAGGAAGAAAAGTAAGAATAACACCATCACAATTGAATACAACAAGCAGAAGATAGAGCTTACAAACGATGATGGCTGGTTTCTCAACATGATAACTCCCTATCTTGATAAATACTTGGGCACACCTTCTTTGGAGGAAGCAGAAAGAGAACTTGATAAAGATTATCCCAGCATTGGCAAAAGGGGCAGAAAGCGGGAAAATGCAATTCTTGATACAGTAACCCTCAGCATCTATAACCTGTTGCGTCATTCATCATTTGCAGCCAAAGGTAAAGCTCTGACAGATAATGAAGGGAAGTTCATGCTGGAGCTTCTTATATATCTTGGGTTGATTGATGAAGACAGCAACAAAAACGACATACTGAATCTACGTGCCACAATCAGAAATTTGCAGAAATATGAAGTCCGCCCAAACTGGTGGAAAATCCCCATGTGTAAAATGTCCCCCAACAACCCTATTGGAGACTTGAAATCCTATTGGTAAAGCACATAAGATAAAAAGAAATAATATTCCGTTTTTAATTGCAGAACTATTATAAATAAAGATATATAGCTAATAAACAATATGTTACCGTCTGTATTTTTACATAAAGAAATAAACATAAAAAAAGGGAATTCTTTATGTTTTTTTCTTCATTTCATACGTTTCTACTTCTCTGTAAGTTTGCATCATAATCAAGAACACGGTGCGCACCTCGTTTGAGATTGGTAATGTTTAACTAATTAAAAAAGAAAATTATGGAATTGATTTTTGAAGTAAAGAAAGCGGTAGCACAGTATGACAACGAAAGCGCAATGAACGCATTAAAGGTTATGATGAGAAGAGGCGAACAGTTGACAGTCAAATTCTACACTAACAAGGATAACTTTCCCTGTGCTTGGATTGAATCAAAAAGGATTTCCGGTTTCCAACTGATATTAAACCAAGAAGGTCTGAATTGGCTGCGCACTTATTTGCAGACCGGAGAGACCGAGGACTTCGGTTTCAATCCCTGCAATGTGACAGCTTTCGAAGAGGATGAAGACAAGGATTTCCAGCTTGCAATATTCAGACAGTTGGCTGCATACGATGAAAAAAGATTGCAGTTCGTTCCCTTGTTCCGTGAAAGAAGTGAATATATCAAGGGATATGCGTCTTATCTGAAAGGAAAAATCTTCTTCCGCTTGGCAAGGACAACTGAATTGCTGGATTATCTGATAGAAAGAGATTTGATTGCATAAAAGAATAACTCACGGGGAAGGTCAATCCCTTCCCTTATTTATTAATCTATTAATTTTTTATATTATGTCAATAGTGAAAGTTAAACCATTTGATGAATTAAGTAAGTATGTTCAGGAAGCCAATACTCCCGGTAACTTATTGCAGGAAACACCTGACTATGATGCAATAAGACAGGAAGAGTATGAAAATGCTATGGACAACATGGTGGATGACAATGGTAACGACGATGACAAAGATTAAAATCAGTATGAACGAACTCGGTAAGGTACAATACCTTACCGAAGTTCTTCCCGAAATACCTACCAATACAGTCTTTTATAAGAAGTTGACCGGACTTGGTGCTACTTATGGAGAAATCAAGGCAAAGCGCAATTCCATCATCATAGAGCCTAATGTTCCCGTTATCACAGGTAAATGCAGCGACCCCAAGCATAAGAATGACAATTTGTTCGGAGTGCATGAAGGCATATACACTGATGATGTCATAAACTATCTGGAAAGAAGCACCAAGACATATTATAAGATACTGACTACGCCCGAAAGCTTTCCGAAAATAAAGTCAGCCTTTGAAGAGTTGGAAATGGACATATACAGCCATTGCTTCCTCCTGTTTGACGAATGCCATAAGCTGATAAAGGATGCGGATTACCGTAATGACATCATTTTGCCTCTGAATGATTTCTTCCGGTTTGAGAACAAGGCACTGGTATCAGCTACACCGATAGAATTCAGTGACCCCCGTTTCAAGGAACAGCATTTCCAGACAATAGAGATACAGCCCGATTTCGATTATAAAAAGGAGATATGGCTGTACCACACGAACAATACCCTGCAAGCGTTCAAGAACCTACTCCCAGAATTGGAAGACAGGCAGGTCTGCATCTTTATAAATTCAACGGACATAATCTATTCATTGATGAAACAATTGGATTTGTTGGAACAGTCGGCTGTATTCTGTGCCCCGAAAAGCGTGGAGAAGCTAAAGAGGGATAAATTCAAGAATGCTTCCGACCAATGGGAAAAAAACAAAATGAAAAGGTACAACTTCTTCACAAGCCGTTTCTTCAATGCGGTGGATATTGAACTGGAAGAGAAACCTGATGTAATCATACTGACCGATGTTTTCTTTGCTGAACACACGATGATAGACCCTTATACGGATACCATCCAGATAGTGGGACGGTTTCGGAACGGGGTGTCTTCAATCTCCCATATCAGCAATACAAATAAAGGATTGCCCCAAAGAACCCAAGATGAAATAAAAGGATATCTTGTCTGTTGCGGGGAAATATATAAAAGCATGAAAAACTTCTATGATTGTGCTGCGGACAGGGCATCCCGTGACGCTTACCGTGCAGCATTGGAAAGCTTGCCATTCAACCGGATGCTGGACAAGGAAGGAAAGGAGAACTGGTTTGCCAAAGACAATTACATGGATGAAGAACTGATAAAGAACTACTACCACGAAGAGAGTTCTTTCCATGAGGCGTATCGCAATTGTCCTTCTTTCACCTCTTATCTGAAAGGATTTTATTGTACTTTGGGGGATGGGGAGCGTCTGCAAAGGGAAAACAAGTCCTTATCCATTAAAGACAAGCGCAAAGAAATTGTCCGCCAGTTGGAGATGCTTGGAGAATGTGCCACGGAAATGGAACTGGAATACAAACAGGACTTGATGGCAGCAGACCCTTTTATCGTTGAAGCTTATGATATAGTGGGTAAAGCCGTGATTGAACAGTTGAATTATTCCAAGAAAAGGATAACGGAAGCCATGATACAGAAGCGATATAATGAGAAGGCAACGGGAACGGAAGTCATTCAGTTAATAAAGAATTCTTTCCAAGTGGGCAACAGGTATTCCTGCAAATTTATAAAAGAAGAAATCACTCGGATTTATGGACTGTTGGAGATACATCCGCCCAAAGCCATTACAGGTAAAACTATCAGTGATTTTTTTACTGCCTCCGAATGCAAGGTCAAAGGAGACAGGGGATATTTGCTGATTAGTGAGATTATATAGGACAAGGACATTTTTCTGAAAAAAACACTTTTATAGACCCTGTTTGAAAAATGTCCTCCTTAATAAGACTGCCAGCCGATATTTTTTTGTTACTTTTTTTGCAGATTATAGCTTGATAGGATTTTTGCATTATAAACATTTGTAAAGTTGTATTATTAGCTTTGATGACAGCATTACTTTTTTTGCTAAAGAATAGGGCATGAAAAAATGGAATTAAGGGGAAGAGGACATTTTTTCTCAAAAAACACTTTTATAGACCCCGTTCAAAAAATGTCCCTCACTCTTGAATAATAGAGTTTAGACATACTTTACTTACTAAAAACTGAAGTTCAACGCATTATACGTTGGACTTCATTGTTTTATAAGCATTTTACATTTATAATATAAAGGAACGTTTCTCTTGACGGGACTTTTCTGCCACATCCACTTTTAGAATTTTTGCGAGATACGCCCAAGTACAATTCGTTCCTTGGGGAATATGTTTCTTTTCTAAGGATGCAATCATATAGTCAGGAATACCACTGAAATGATACATCATCTTCCATACATATTTTTTCTCGTAAACAGGTGGTATTAATCCCCGTTGCTGCAAATATTCACGGACAGGAGAATAGAATCTGTCCGGTGTATTCTTTACTGCATCAACTTTAAACAGATGTGTATCTGTAATTGCATACCCGCCTTTTTCGTTCTCTTTTACCAACCCTATTTCAATACACTGGTTTAAATAAGCGTTCAGAGTCGGTCGGGAGATATGGAGCAGTTCACTGATTTTTGATTTATTATATCCGGTATAATTCGTATTATTAAGGCATAGACACTTTAATAAGATGAGAAATCCTTTGAGTTTGTTGGATATGTCCGCCTGCAATAAGTCCGTATCTATACGAATCCAGTCATTTTCTGGTTTATAAAGATAGTAAGTGCAGGTGTCGAAAACTCCCTTGTTACCAAGATGCCGTTGCTTATCTTTATAAAGGATTAAATCTTTAGAAATTAAAGTGTTGATATGTTTGGATATATATTCTGTCTCTTTTATTCCTGTAAGTTCCGATAGCGTATCGAGCTTTACATGTGAAATATATGTATTGAAGTCTGACTTTATCAATAAACAGAAATAGGTGTATGCTTCATTGGCTGCAAGCCCCAGCATTCTACTCGCTGGTATCAGTCTGAATCCCATAGTTGGCAGATGGCATGTCATTAATAAAATGAATTATCTTTTCTTTGAATAACTTATTGAACAGTGAAGTTCCCAAGGCTATTTTAGCCTCTTTCCTGTTCTGGTAGGTTTCTTTTGTCAGTCGATTTATATACATTGGAAAAAATATGAGTGTATATGTCACGCAGACTTCGCAAGAAGTCTATGCTTATTAGTTATTATCTATATAGTTATTAGTATGCACACCCTGTTTTTTTACATGTCCGTACCCCTGTTTTTTTACAAGCCTCTTTTTCGGAGTAAAGTTACAGTTCTCCGCCACTTTTGCCAGTCGCTCGTATAGTTCTGCATATTTCTTTTTTAAAGAATCTCTGTCTATTTTGATTGTTACCCTGTGATTAACAATGTGTTCTGTTGTTTCATCTGTAAGGGTGGTACTTGTGTCAGGTGCTATTGGGATTCTTGTCTCAATCATGGGATTTTAAATAAAATGTTTTTCTTATGTGGTTAATCTGTACTCTCTGTTTCTGATAGCCTTGTGTCTGTAACCATACGCCGATATGGACTTTATTGTCCCTTATGCCGTTCTGTAAGGCTATTTCACGCAGTTCCTGATAGGTATATACTTCTACATGGGTCATATAACAATGAAAATTAGTAAGCGGCAGGAAGCGGGGCACACGCCTAAATGCCCCACTTTTGACCGCTATTGTACAAAACGAAAAAAGCCCTATAAGTCCGTTGCTTATAGCATGGCTCATTTTTAATCTGATGGCATGAATTTATCTATGGAAGATTACAAGAGAAAAATTAGTTATCCTCAACATTAGTCATAATTGGAAGATGTGGACTATTTGAAGATATGTCATTTTCGTTTTCTAAAGTATTACAAATTTACAAATAAAAAATTAGGTAAAAAAACGAATGGCATACATTCCTTAAACAATGGCTCTATGGTGATGCCAGTTCTGAAATGGCTGTAACTACCTCCACATATATAAAACAGGACGATAATACGCACGATAAAGTACAGGTACTTATATATAAATACCCCTCCCCTCATCTTTAAAGACTAAGGTATATATATAGTTAATTCTCATAGGTTTATGAATAGAATAGTTACGAGAGAGAATGAAGAGTACTTTCTAACACCCCCCTAGAGTACTTGAAGAAAAATGAAATATCTATTTCTTCATTCCATCAATTTATAAACCATTTAAAAATTAATTAGTTATGAGAAATTTAGTAATTGGCAATTTGCCACAGAACAGAAGAACATTGAATTTGGGTGAGTATGCGGAAGATGCAACTTTAGTAATGGAAGAACAGCCCACAAGGGAAAAGAGACCTTTGTTCATTGAAGCCAATACTATGGAGGCTACTTTGGAACATCTAAAGAGTGACTGTATCATTCCTGTATTCGCCAAAGATAATGAAGCTACATTATCACATGTTTCATTCATTGAAACGGTGCAAGACGCTGCAAGGACATTCTTTCAAGGTGAACAGATTGAACTACCTGATATTAGGGTATCTCATGTTATTAAAGGAAGAATACCCGAAGCAATTCACAAGCCTGCCAATCAATTATTAGAGAGTGACAAGACTATCTATTATGAAAGATGTGCTTTTGTGATTGAAATTCCTACTATTTACGAGACTGTGAACGGTAATAGGTTAACTCTTACCATAGGTGGAGTTAGGGCTTATAACCATACGAACTTATATAGTAAGAAGACCGCAGAGCGTTTCAAGGTATTCATAGGCTTTACCTGTAAAGTGTGTACGAACTTATGTGTATCAACAGACGGTTATCTTTCATGTTTGGAAGTAACCAATACAAATGAGTTATACCGTGCCATATTAGAAATGTTCCATAGGTATAACCCAGCCAAGCACATACATTTAATGCAGTCTTTTGGCAATACCTGTATGACAGAACATCAATTCTGCCAACTATTAGGCAAAATGCGGCTTTATCAATCATTGCCACAAGGTTTTCAAAAGTCACTGCCTCGTATGTTACTGACAGATACACAGATAAACAGTGTTGCTAAAGCATATATAAGTGATGATAACTTTGGCAGTTTTGGCAATGAATTATCAATGTGGAAATTCTACAATTTACTGACAGGTGCTAACAAGAACAGCTATATAGACAGTTTCCTCGACAGGTCACTAAATGCCACAGAAATGGCAATTGGTATAAATGCGGCTTTGCATGGAGACGAAAAATATAGATGGTTTATTGATTGATTGTGATGGAGAATATTCTTAAAAGGAGTATTCTCCTTTTTATTAAATTGTAATGTTATGAGTAATGAAATGAAAAACATTATAGATAAGATTGAATATCTGAAAGAACTGATTTGCCATTCTGAAAATAATCTCCAATACATAAAGAGATTACAAGCTCTTAAATATTGGTTGCTGAAATTGGATGTTTTATCCAATGATACACATGATAATATCTATCAAAAGTATTTCTATTCAGATAAAGGACATTCTTTCTTTGATAGGGTATGCTTATCTATAATAGATTATCAGTATGGCAATAGACCTTTCAATTAATTATTAATCACTTAAAAACAACGAAGATGTTCTTTATAAAATTTTTAGTTTGGCTATTCTTTGTAATAGTCACTATGTTTATTGGTTGTGTTCCGCTTTTTGCAATTGTGCTTTTACTGCCATTACTAAAAGGCATGGAAAACAAGTAAGCCGAATAGTTATCAAAAAGAAGTTGTGTTCAAATAAATCTATATAAGTGGTTTGAACACGCTTCTTTCTGTTATCACTTTAATCAAAGAATAAGATGGAAACAAAAGCGGTAATTTATGCCCGTGTCTCGTCAAATAATGACAGACAGGACACAACAAGACAGATAGAGGATTTAAAGAAGTATGCCATTTCCAAGAATATAGAAATCATTAATATATTTGAGGAACATATCAGTGGCGCAAAGAAGAATGAGGAAAGGCAAGTTCTAACGGACTGTTTGGAGTATTGCACTCAACATTCAGTCAATTACTTATTGCTATCTGAACTCTCACGTTTGGGAAGAAGTACTTTGCAGGTGCTTCGCTCTTTAGAAATACTGCATGAGGCAAAGGTATCTGTATATATTCAGAATTTAGGGCTTTACACTTTACAGACAGATGGCAAGGTCAATCCTATTGTTTCAGTACTCACAACTTTATTGGCAGAGATGGGAAACATAGAGCGGTCAAATATACAATACCGCTTAAACAGTGGTAGGGCTAACTACATTGCCAAAGGTGGTAAATTGGGAAGAAAGAAAGGCAGTATTAAAACGGAAGACAGAAAGAAAGAGGAATACAGAGATACCATAGCTTTATTAAAGAAAGGCTATTCAATTAGGAATATTGCCAAACTGCAAGGTATTGGTATTTCTACAGTTCAACGGATAAAGAATCAATTTATAAAAACATGAGCTTTTAATAAACAATAGTTCTTGCCATTATAAACACTTTTCGTAACTTTGCAGCAATTTCAGAGGTCTAATGAGTTAGAACTGAAAGGACTTATTAGTTAACGAAGAGCGTTTAAGATATTATTCTATCGTGAAATCTGGACAATTTCATAACATTGGAATAATAGGCAAGAACGCTCACGTCAATGCTATATACCCACTTGTTTAGTGGATTATATAACGTTTGGCGTGGGCTATTGTTTATTACCAATGTTAGGGCAGTCCAGAGCCTCACGATAGTAATATTCGATAGTTCCCACGCTTTCTTATTGTATAACAGTCAGTAGGGAACACTGGCTACTAATACATATTTCAAAAAACACAGAAATTCTATCTCTGACGTCGCAATCAATTTTAACGGTGTGCAGCTTCATGCTGTGTTCCCCACAACTGTCTTATTTATTAATGCTATCCATTGGGAACATGGAAGCACAAATAGATTTATTCAAATGAAAACATTAAGATTTATTGGAATGGCAATTATTGCCGTAATTATGAGTGTGAGCTTTATGGCTTGTGGTGATGATGATGAAGAGGGAGGTGGTAATGCTGCAAGCCTTGTAGGTAAGTGGAAAATTGAAAAGATAAACGAAGATGGAGAAACCTTAGAATGGGATGGTCATCCGTATTTTGTCGTTACAGAAAAGCATCTCTATTTTACAGATGATAATGGAGAAACAAAGTCTGATTACAGTACTTATACTTATGATGCAGATAAGAAGATTATTAACGCAAGTTATGTCAACCAAGATAATTCTTATACCATCGAAGTATTGAAACTTACAGATAGTGAATTTCACTGGCAATGGGATGATGAAGGTATCATAACATTCTATTGTAAGAAAGTTAACTAATACTAAGTAATAAGGCGACATTGAAGAAATTCAGTGTCGCCATTTAAAAGTTACTCAATCTAAATATCCACCATATCTCTGTTATAAACCTTGTTTAAACTCATATTTAAACCGAGCAGTATAGACATGGGTGTATATATCTGATAATCAATCATTATCAAGCTATAAATTCAAAAGTCTGGGGGGCGTGTGGTCGCAAGTTCGAATCTTGTCATCCCGACTACCGATAAAGCATTGATAATCGCAAGGTTATCGATGCTTTTTGCTTTTATATATGCTCATGCCTATCATGCGGTTTAAACTCCCTATCAAGTAGAGCCGACCGAACAGAACGGATTTCTATCAATTCTTTACAGATGGTGGTGTGCATTATTCTGTCGGCTTTATGGAAGATGCTGTCTTGTTATCCCCAAATTCATACCAATTGATCATTGCCAATATCAACAATCACAAATCTCCCCGTAATCACAAAGTCCGCAATACTATAGTTTCTATTGTTGATGAATTCTTTAGATGTAATAATTCTACATTACTATATTTGTGAGACTGGTGATAATAAACAACGTATGCGTAGCCGCTTGTTTGAATAACAGCAGGTGACAATCTTATTTTCATATACTTTAAGACCGACTATATTGTAAAAAGTTGATTTCAACATTTGCAGAAACAGCAAGAATCGTATCGGTAGATATCAACAGATTGAACAGAGTAAGGGAAAATAATGACTTTTTTTCATATTTACGGACTAATTACCTATATTTGCATAAAAACGCATTAAATATACTTATGAAGAAAATTCTTGCTTACATTGCCTTTAGCTTCACGGCAATAACCAGCTATGCGACAACTCCCCTTTGGATGCGTGATGTACAAATCTCACCCGACGGAACAGAAATTGTATTTTGCTATAAAGGGGACATCTACAAAGTACCAGCCACGGGCGGAACAGCTACACAGCTTACTACACAAGACTCTTACGAATGTACCCCAGTATGGTCACCGGATGGCAAACAGATAGCCTTCGCCAGTGACAGGAATGGAAATTTCGACATCTTTGTGATGTCCGCAAATGGTGGAACAGCCCGGCGGCTGACTACTCATTCAACCAATGAAATCCCCTCCACTTTTACTCCGGACGGCAAATATGTCCTATTCGCGGCATCCATTCAGGACCCCGCAAGTAGCGCCCTCTTTCCCGCCGCTTCAATGACTGAACTCTACAAAGTTCCCTCAGCAGGCGGACGCACGGAACAAATTCTGGCCACCCCTGCCGAAGCTGTATGTTTCGATAAATCCGGTAAACGCTTTTTCTATCAGGACCGCAAAGGAGGTGAAAACGAATGGAGAAAACATCATACTTCTTCCATCACCCGCGACGTGTGGATGTACGATGTCCGGACAGGCACACACACTAACCTCACCCAGCGCGGAGGTGAAGACCGCAATCCGGTATTATCACCGGACGGACAAACCGTGTACTTCCTGAGCGAACGCAATGGCAACTCATTCAATGTATATTCTTTCCCGCTTTCACAACCGCAATCTGTAAAAGCAATCACCAGTTTTAAAACTCACCCTGTACGTTTCCTTTCAATGAGCAATAATGGCACTTTGTGTTATGGATACGACGGTGAGATTTATACCCAGCAGGAAGGGACGAATCCCCGGAAGATAAATGTGGAAATCATTCGCGACGACCAGCCGCAAATAGCCTATCTGAAATATCCGGATAAAGCAACCTCCGCTACAGTTTCGCCGGATGGCAAACAGATTGCTTTCACTGTACGTGGTGAAGTATTCGTCACGTCTGCGGACTATGCCACGACCAAACAGATCACACATACGGCAGCAGAAGAAGATGGCCTCTCGTTTGCTCCGGACAACCGGACGCTGGCCTACGCCAGTGAACGTAGTGGCAACTGGCAGATTTATCTGGCTAAGATAGTTCGGGAAGAAGATCCGAATTTCCCGAACGCAACTTTAATAAAGGAAGAGGTGCTATTACCCTCTACCACCGTAGAACGTTCACATCCGCAATTCTCACCCGACGGTAAGGAGTTAGCTTTCATTGAAGGCCGTAACCGCCTGATGGTGCTCAACTTGGAAACCAAGAAAGTACGCCGGATCACCGATGGCTCTACCTGGTACAGTACAGGCGGAGGATTTGACTATGCATGGTCTCCGGACGGCAAATGGTTTACACTGGAATTTATCGGAAACAAGCACGATCCATACTCGGATATAGGTCTGGTCAGCGCACAAGGCAATGGCGAGATTGTCAATCTGACTAATAGCGGATACACAAGCGGTTCGCCCAGCTTCGTGCTCGACGGTAACGCCATTCTTTTCATCACCGAACGCTACGGTATGCGTGCGCATGCTTCATGGGGTTCACTGGATGATGCCATGCTGGTATTCCTGAATCAGGATGCATACGATAAATTCCGTCTGAGCAAAGAGGATTACGAACTGTATAAAGAAGCAAACGCCGACCGGAAGAAAATAGCGGAAAAAGACAGCAGTAAGGTAAAAGATGTCGTGGTAGAGTTGAAAAACATAGAAGACCGCATCGTGCGTCTCACTCCAAATTCATCTAATATGGGAAGTACCCTCATCTCCAAAGATGGCAAAACCCTCTATTACCTGGCAAGTGCCGAAGGTGGACGTAACTTATGGAAGATGGATCTGCGCAAGAAGGAAACCAAGCTACTCCACAAAGTAGATGCCGGGTGGACTTCCCTGGAAATGGATAAAGAAGGAAAAAACCTCTTCATTCTGAACGGTAAGAATATGCAGAAGATGAACATGGCTTCCGATGACCTGAAGCCCATTAAATATCTTGCTCAGGTAAAACTGGATCTGGCGGCCGAACGCGAGTATATGTTTGACCATGTATACAAGCAACAGCAAAAGCGTTTCTACAATACCAATATGCACGGAGTCAATTGGGATGCCATGACGGCAGCCTATCGTAAGTTTCTGCCGCACATCAATAATAATTATGACTTCTCCGAACTTTTAAGTGAATGGCTGGGCGAATTGAATGTCTCTCATACCGGAGGCCGTTTCTATCCGGACGGTCAAAGCGAGCCTACAGCCAGCCTGGGGCTACTTTTCGACTGGAACTATCAGGATAAAGGAATGCTCATTGCCGAAGTGATAGAAAAAGGCCCGTTCGACAAGGCTACCACAAAGGTGAAAGCCGGCGTTGTCATTGAAAAGATTGATGGCAAAGAGATTACTCCCGAAACCGATTATTACGTGCTTCTCAATGACAAGGTAAAAAAGAAAACTCTTGTTTCACTCTATAATCCAAAGACGAAAGAGCGTTGGGAAGAAGTAGTAATCCCCATCAAGGACAGTGAACTCAGCGCATTGCTTTACGAACGCTGGGTAAAACAACGTGCGGCAGATGTTGAAAAGTGGTCGAACGGTAAACTGGGCTACGTGCACATCAAGTCTATGGGTGATGACAGTTTCCGCTCCATCTACTCGGACATTTTGGGAAAATACAATAACTGCGAAGGTATTGTCATCGACACACGTTTCAACGGAGGCGGTCGTCTGCACGAAGATATAGAAATATTGTTCAGTGGTAAGAAATACTTCACACAGGTGGTTCGCGGTCGTGAAGCCTGCGATATGCCCAGCCGCCGCTGGAACAAGCCATCCATCATGTTGACGTGCGAAGCCAACTATTCCAATGCACACGGCACACCGTGGGTATACAGTCATCAGAAACTGGGCAAGCTGGTAGGTATGCCTGTCCCAGGCACTATGACCAGTGTATCATGGGAACGCCTGCAAGATCCGACCTTGGTATTCGGTATTCCTGTGATTGGCTACCGCCTGCCTGATGGCAGTTATCTGGAGAATACTCAGTTGGAACCGGATATAAAAGTAGCCAACTCACCCGAAACAATTGTGAAAGGCGAAGACGCACAACTGAAAGTAGCGGTAGAGGAATTATTGAAACAACTACATTAGATAGTGATTATTAAGGAGCCAGACTATGAATTTGGCTCCTTTTTCCGTACCTTTGCGGCAAAATCAACAAATAATCTAAATTCATGTTTGCTGACCTACTTAATTCCTCCTATTTCGCCCTTTTCCTCATTGTCGCATTGGGTTTCATGCTGGGAAAAATCAAAATCAAAGGTTTATCACTGGATGTTTCCGCAATTATTTTCATTGCTCTTCTCTTCGGACACTTCGGTGTAGTCATTCCTAAAGAATTAGGAAACTTCGGATTGGTACTTTTCATCTTTACTATCGGTATTCAGGCCGGCCCCGGTTTCTTCGACTCGTTCCGAAGCAAAGGAAAGACCCTGATCATCATTACCATGCTGATTATCTGCTCGGCTTCTCTTACAGCTGTCGGGCTCAAATACCTATTCGACATCGATACGCCTAGTGTGGTAGGTTTGATAGCCGGTGCGCTGACCAGTACACCAGGACTTGCCGTAGCTATCGACAGTACAAATTCTCCGTTGGCATCCATTTCCTATGGTATCGCTTATCCGTTTGGAGTTATTGGTGTCATCCTGTTTGTAAAACTGCTCCCCCGTATCATGCGTATCGATCTGGACAAGGAGGCCCGCCGACTGGAAAAAGAACGTCGCGGCCAATTTCCCGAACTGACAACCTGTATCTATCGTGTTACAAATCCTGCCGTATTCAACCGCAGCCTGATGCAAATCAACGCACGGGCCATGACAGGAGCTGTTATTTCACGCCATAAACATGATGAAATCATTTCCATCCCCACAGCACAAACGGTGCTCCATGAAAATGATTATATACAGGCAGTGGGCAGTGAAGAAGCTCTGAACCAGCTTTCCGTTTTAGTCGGAGAACGCGAAGAGGGCGAATTGCCTTTGGTAGACACGCAAGAGATCGAATCCTTATTGCTGACCAAAAAGGATATGATCAATAAACAATTGGGAGATCTGAACCTGATGAAGAACTTCGGATGTACTGTCACACGTGTTCGCCGAAGCGGTATCGACCTGTCTCCATCGCCGGATCTGACTTTAAAATTCGGTGATAAACTAATGGTGGTAGGTGAAAAAGAAGGACTCAAAGGATTGGCTCGCTTGCTGGGAAACAATGCTAAAAAGTTATCAGACACAGACTTCTTCCCTATCGCAATGGGTATTGTTTTAGGGGTATTGTTCGGTAAGCTGAATATAACTTTCCCCGGTGGTTTATCTTTCTCCCCGGGATTGACGGGCGGTATTTTGATTGTGGCTTTGTTTTTAAGTGCAATTGGTAAGACAGGTCCTATTCTGTGGTCTATGTCCGGACCGGCTAATCAGTTATTACGCCAGTTGGGCTTGTTGCTATTCCTAGCCGAAGTCGGCACCTCGGCAGGCACCAATCTTGTAGCGACTTTCCAGGAAAGCGGCTGGTTGCTATTCGGAGTGGGCGCTGCAATTACGCTGGTACCTATGTTAGTAGCGGTATTCGTCGGACTGTTTGTATTCAAAATCAACATACTCGATTTGCTGGGAACCATCACCGGTGGTATGACCAGTACTCCGGGACTTGCAGCAGCTGATTCTATGACTGACAGCAACATTCCAAGTGTGGCTTATGCTACGGTTTATCCTATTGCAATGGTATTCCTCATACTGTTTATTCAGATTATTGCAACTATGGTTTAAGTCTAAACGGGAAAGAAAGGAATGAAGTTACGAGCTACAGGCTACAAGCTACAAGTGCCTTTCGGAACATAGCGCAGCTACTTGTAGCTTGTAGCCTGTAGCTCGTAACTGATTCATATCCCGCCAGAAAGGAGCAAACAAGAGTTCTGTATATCCCGTAAGTATTTGTGCGATAATGTATTTAGTGTTCCACTAAGATCAGTCGTTGTGAAACACGAGTTCAGTCGTAGTGGGAAGTACTTTCAGTCGTAGTGGGAAATACCTTCAGTCGTAGTGGGAAATACTTTCGGTTTAGCATAGTGAATAAGTCATTGCGTTGCTCATATCCCGCAAAATAAAGAATTAACTGAACTGAATGCAACAAAAAAATAGGTTTCAGCCGTTCATCAAGTCCGGACAGAAACCTATTTACCTCAACTAAAGGAACTTCTTCAAAAAAATATTATTTCAAATATACCTTATCATCATTTCGTTCTCCGCTATACCAGTTAGTGTACGATTTACATCCACTATCTACCCACTTCGTATACATAGGATAGGCCTCATCAATTCTGATTTTTTCCAGACACCACTTGAAATCAGCTGACGGAACTTCAAGAACATTGGGGAAATCAGCACTATGCGTATTATAAGAATTAAGGTCGAAAGTAGCTCTTCCGTTATCCAGCATTGGGATATATTCTGATGCTTTCGGCAGAGTAATCTGAATAACCTCAGTATCTACCTTGGCAGTATTTGAATATACATTCATAAAACCACTCAAACCTTCAACATATGTCTTGCCATTGATACCAAAGCTATTACTGAAGGTTGCTCCTGTTGCCATAACCTGGATATATGCCATTGCATTATTGCCGTCTTTAGGCTCTTCAATGCGGAATCTCACCACCACATCATTAAAATCATAGTCTCCCTGATACGGATAGTTATCTTCGAATAACCACATTCCTTGCCAGACAATCTTAGCAGGATCCAGTTCCGGAACCGGAACTTCAATCTCAGGCTTCAAAGTAGGAGTCGATTCAATCACACACAACAGATCATTGTAATCCTGATCAAACCATCCACCTGGAATCTGATCCTCCATACCCAACGTCTGATACTCCTTACCATTGAACGTCAGTGTTCTGATAACCCCTGATGCCAGTAATAGCCCATCGTTATGCTTCACATTAAATTTCGGAGTTGAATACCGATAAACACCTGACGAATACGAGCAAGCAAACCCTATCTTACAATCTTTAAATTTACCAAGCGCTTTCTTCGTACCAATACTTTGGGTTCCATCGAATACAAGAGTCAGATTTTGAAAGTCATCGTCGCCATCTTTATAAGTATAATAGTACAAACTGTTATTGAGGTGAGCACCACCATTACCCACATAAGTAATCCAGACCTCACTCTCTTCACTTCCAACTATCAAATCAGAACACTCAGCATAGCTATCACTCGGCGTATTTCTGATTCCTTCCGGATAATAATTATTGATGGCCGTAATCAGCGCGTCACTCAGTTCACTCTCAGCCCTCGTAACACCTTTATTGACAACAATATCCCCCTTCGAATAGGTAGACATCTGACCATTCATCAACAAATACAACTTATCTGTAGCTTTAGGAATCCGGACAGTTTCCGTAAAGGGAGCATAGTCAATCAGAATGGGGTCTCCGACTAAATGACCATCCACATAAGGATCACCGGCATAGAGCAGGCAGCGAGTATTTTCCGTAGTATTAACACTCACGCTAATTTCATCAACCAAAGAGAAGTCTTTACCAGCCTCCGGTTCCTGATAAGAATTTTTCACTTCACACGAGAGAAGCGCAAAAATTGGTACAAACAACAATAATAATTTCTTCATACTTTATTTATAAAATGAACATATTTAGCATATTATTCCGATGCGAATATGCAACTTTTAATTCAAATATACAAATCAAAGACTAATAAAAACAAATAATATAATTTATAATAAAAGTGGCTATAAATAGGCCATCCATCATTAAAACAAAAAATATATCAACATTAACTATCTATCCCTCCATATGATAAATAAAGTAAAACCACTCCATTACTTTTTAATAAGTACTTCTATTTTCAGCAAAAATCCCCTAAATTTGCATACACTATAAATAGCAGCTAAATATGAAAACATTAAAAGCCCAAGTCATCATTAGCCTGATAACCTGTTTCTTCCTGGTTCTGGCAGTCACCATCTGCAAGGGAAACAAGTTTGGGAACATTCTTTCTGAAAGCGAAAATACAACAGAAGGGCGCACAGGAACTTCCGGGATACTACGACATACAGATGACGGAGTACAGATAATATCTACCCGGCAACTAACAAAAGACATTAACGGGTACGGCGGAAATGTTCCTCTTGAAATCTATATAAAAGATGACCGTATTCTAAAAGTAGTAGCTCTGGAAAACTCCGAAACACCCAGCTACTTTGCCAAAGTACGGAACAGCGGTCTGTTACAACAGTGGAACAATCTTTCACCGGAGGAAGCAATCCATAAAGAAGTGGATGGAATATCCGGAGCCACAGAGTCTTCCGTAGCTATTATCCAGTCCGTACATAAGGCCATGGAGTATGCAAAGGAGCATTCGGCAGACAAACCGGCGAGCGCTTTCAGTTTCGACTGGATACTTTTCCTGGGATTACTGGCAGGTATCGCATTATGTACCCTGATCATCTCATATCTATCCAGAAAACCCAAAGGGCAAACGATGCACTATGCGCTGAACACTTTCAATCTAGCTTTGGTTATAGTAGTAACTGCATTATCTATCCAACCGAAACCAAATCAACTTAATAAGATGGAGGAACCTATCATGAAACAGGATAATAAACTTTCCGTTCTTGACAACATACATGCAAGAACCAGTATTCGCTCTTATCAGCCCAAAGAAGTAGAAGATGAAAAAATAGAGCAATTGTTAAGGGCTGCCATGGCAGCTCCCACAGCAACCAACAGACAACCTTGGGCTTTCATTGTCATCAGAGACAAAGAAACGATGAATGAACTGGGTTCTACTCTTCCTTACGCCAAGATGGTCAAAGATGCTCCGTTGGCTATTGCCGTATGCGGAGATTTAACCAAAGCCATCAGTGGTGCAGGTATGGAGTACTGGGTACAGGATGCCTCCGCCGCCAGCGAGAACTTGTTGCTGGCTGCACAAGCTTTAGGATTAGGAGCTGTCTGGACAGGCGTTTATCCCATAGACGAACGGGTAAAAGAAGTACAGAAAATACTCCAATTACCCGAACAGATTGTTCCTCTGAATGTAATCCCTATCGGTTATCCGGCTGAGAACCCACTTCCGAAAGATAAATGGAAACCGGAGAATATACATTATGACCGTTGGACGGAACCTGATAAGAAGTAATTTTAAGTTCGGTACGTAAATACATCAAAATGGCTCAGTCCCATAGATCTTAGTAAATCTATGCTATGCGTAGTATCCTCCTCCTTATTATATTGCGGAATAAGGGGGATACGGACTGTGATCTGTCCGGCTTTTCCATGCTCTATAAGCCAACGCAGATTTTCGAGCACCTGATGATTGCTTCTGCCTGTGTAGTTCTGATAGATTTCATCATTCGTATCCTTGATATCCACGATATAATCATCTACCACAGGCAATAGAATCTCCAGAAACTTCCGGGGGACATTTAAAGATGTTTCTACTGTAATCCTCCACTCTTTCCCACAAAGTTCCCGGAAACGGCTGATAAATTCACTCCGCAGACAAGGTTCACCACCACCAAAGGTAATGCCGCCACGGGTTGCAAGAAAGTAAAGCTCATCTATTTTCACTCTCTCATACAGTTGTTCGCAGGAATAAAGCGGGAAATCAAAATCATCGGATAGAGACTGGGGGTTCAAACAATACTTGCAACGCAAAGGACAACCATGAAAAGCCACCAATGTGGTCACTCCCTCACCGTCAATCAGCAGGCGGTGCCTGTTCACTCCTAATATGGGGACAAGGTTACTCATTCTATCCGATTATTCATCCATATCATTCAGATGTATCTCTAAAGCCTTCACCGAAATATAAATCTCGTACACAGAGATAGCCAGAGAGATAATCAGCAACACCATTGCCAGTCCAAAGATATAGATGGATACAAGATAAAGTTGTATATAAATAAAGAACATGCTTACGACACACAGCAATAAGCTGCCTGTCCCTGTCACCTGCATGGCACGCGTCAGATACAGACGTTTACGAAGATTGGCAATCTGTGCCGCAGTTACCGACGAATGATTTTCCCGGTATTGTTCCTTCAAAGTACGTACCAACTGGGCATACGACATAAAACGGTTGGTATAAGCCAACATAATCAATGAAATTGCCGAAAACAACAGAGCCGGAGTCGTTAAATCGATTTCCATATTTCTTATATCTTTAATATTCTAACTTCAAACGCATAGCGACATCTTTAATAGGCAGAAAACCTAAATTTTGATATACCTTTTCCCCCATTTGGGTTGCATTGAGATCAATAGCTGTAACATTCAGTTCCCTTGCTCTTTGAATCAAGGCTTCAATAAGTAATGTTGCATATCCTTTTTTCCTATATGCAGGGTAAGTGATTACATTCAGCAGAGTACCTGTAATACCTGTAATAAAAGCGCCTCCAGCAGGCCTCTCATTTATAACCATGAAAGCGGCTGCCATAACCTCCTCCTCCCCTACTGCAAGAAAAGCAACGAAATCTCCCAGAGAAATATGTTTCCGATAATATTCATTCAATTGCTTTTTAAGTGCAGCTTCTTGCTCATCGGATAATTCAACTCCAATCATATTGATAAAATCGAATCTGAGCCTAACGAGAAGGTCGATATCATCCAAGGTTATTTCTCTGATCTTCATATCCTAAATTTATTTAGAGTAATGCATTACGCAAAATTACAATAAAAATTAGAAGTCTCCCATAGTATGCCAACTTCTTTAGCTTCTGAATCTGTAAAAGAGGTATAAAGCATCCCCCTTCCACACCTCTGTATCTCCTTATTCATCGGAGTTAGCGGGTGGAAGGGCTATTGCCACGACCTATCGTTTCAGATATAAATGAGGGTACAAATGTACCGCTTAGATATAGGATTATCCTATATATGACTTCTTCAGATATTTACTTCTTATCATAAATGCCATTAGAGAATTTTCCGTAGGCCATCACTTGATTCGTATCGGGGAAATGTACAATCTCCGGAAGATTATTCGTATCGAAGTCAATATAAACCAGCTTTTCCGTATCCGAACCGTTACGAATGACATGTGCACCTCCAGGGCCTGTAGGGAAAGTTATTGCATCACCGGCCTTCACCGTCACATCCCCATTTGCTGTGCGGACAATTCCTGTACCACTGATGATATAGAACACCTCTTCGTCCGTTTCATGATAATGATATCCATAGGCAAAATTACCCGGTTCCACTTCTACAAAGTTCACACGGCATTGGTCCACATCCGCTTGCTCAACAATCGGTTTCACTGTAAATTCATTACCACCCTGGTTGATTTTCTGACCTTCTGCGGTCTTGTAATTCTTTACTGCAAGTTCTTTCATTGTTTTTTTGCTTTTAAATTGTTTATAAAATAGTTGCATTCATCAGTTTTTTCACTAACTTCGCAAATGCAGTCAGTGACTTTCCGATGATGCAAAGCTATATACTATTTTACTTATAAACAAGAAGTTACAAACCAGTAAGATAGTTACCTAAAGGTTACTTTTGCTGAAAAGCAAGAGTTTAAAAATGAAGAAAAGAAGAAAAAACTAATTATGACCTAATCACAAAAGTATGAAAACAAGAATTACCTCTAATCGTATCACAGAACTACATCCGGACGAAATATTCGTTTTTGGCAGCAACCTGGAAGGCGCGCATGGCGGCGGAGCCGCTTATCTGGCATGGAAAAAATGGGGAGCCATCTGGGGACAAGGAACCGGATTACAGGGACAGACCTATGGCATTCCGACCATGCATGGTGGACCGGAAGCCATCAGACCTTATGTAGATGAGTTTATCCGCTTTGCCAAGGAGCACTCACAATATATTTTCCTCGTTACAGAGATAGGATGCGGCATTGCCGGATTCGCCCCGAAAGAGATCGCTCCTTTATTTAAAGAGGCTGCGGATATTCCTAACATTCACCTGCCTCAACGCTTCTGGGATGTACTGAATGCGAAGTAAAGCTTCGTACGCCTTCTGCCTAAAGCCAACAAAATACAGGAAAGGGAACAGAGAGAACAGATAACAAATATAACCCCTGTGGAAACCAGTATATTTCCAATGCCTACCAGAGGAGAGACAATGCCGCCGAACGAAAAGCAAACAGCACCCAACAGTGCTGAAGCTGTTCCGGCATTCGTGCGCTCACACTCCATGGCTAATGCAGTAGAGGTGGTAAACGTCATTCCCATCATAAAAAGAACCGCTATCAGCAGCAGTTCATAAATCCAGAAGCTGCAACCCAAAGCCAAAGCGGAACATTCGAGTAAAGAAAAAATAAGCATACCCATACAACCGACCAGCGTTCCGTTTGCAGGCCGGCGAAACTTCACGGAAAATGCCGCCGCACCACCGATGGCAATGGCGTTAATACTGAAACAAATGCTGAAAGCAAAGGGCGAATAGCCATAATGTTGCTGGATTATAAAAGGTGAGGAAGCAATATAAGCAAACAGCACTCCTTGTGCAAAAGCGAGTTGTAGCACATAACCGACATACTGTTTATTGCGAAGCACCACCTTGAAACTATTAAAGGTATCCGCCCATTTCGTAGCCAGACGATTTTCCACTGGAAGTGATTCCCGGAAACGCATACATCCTATCAAAAGGAGCACACCCAATGCAAGTAAAATTATGAAAATTCCCTGCCAACCGATGGCTTCCGTAAACACTCCTCCGATAATAGGCGCTACCACGGGAGCAATGCCGTTGATGGCCCCAATGATCGCCAGCATCTTTGCCAGATCTTTGCCCGAAAATTTATCCGTAGCAATGGAACGGGCTATAACAATACCGCCTGCCCCGGCAATACCTTGTATCAACCGGAAAACGACGAATTGCTGAATATTCTGCGCAAACAAACAGAAAATCGTTGATACAATAAACAACCACATAGCAACCTGCAACGGTATGCGTCTACCATAACGGTCACTCAAAGGGCCGAAGAATATCTGTCCGACGGCCAGTCCGATCATACTGGCAGTCAGTCCTAACTGAACCATTGAAGAACTTGTACTGAAATATTCTCCCATAGACGGAAGACTCGGCAGATACATGTCCGTAACAAAAGGCCCGAAGGCCGTCAGCATACCTAATAAAATTAGAATAAACAGCTTTGAATTATCTTTTACCATATAAACTTAACTTATACATTTCGTGGAATATACGTCCACTTTCGGGCAGCAAAAATAAGAATAATTCACCTTATTCTCCCTACCAATTTTATTCAAAGCTATCCAATACAAGAACAAAAAATTCTCAACCTATGCTGTAGCTTCCAGTTTTTTGTCCATACGCAACTCATGCTTCACAAAACGGCGAATGGAACGATAGGTAGGATACAGTACTTTATATGGACGAATATCACTCTCGTAAATCAGGAATACCAACAGACAGAACAAAGCCATCAGAATGAGCCAGCCATACAGTTCTTTCATAGAAACCATCAGAGCCTGTTGCTGCACAGCACCGTACAGTTCTCCGAGGGGTATCCGGCTGACGAAAGGATTTACATGATCCACTGCCGAACCCAGTAACATCGAATTTTTCGCCATTGCCCCATTGAGAGCGTGCCCCAGTATAGCCGTTCCCAAAGCCCCGCCAAATCCGGCACTGACAAACGACTGTACGGACACCGCCTGAAAGAAATGCTGGAAAGGGACACGAGACAGCACTGTAAGGAAACAAATAGCTATCATCACATACCCGAAACTGCGCAGGAACAGCGGTACAAACAATGTCTCCTTGGGCAAAGCATACTCAATGCCGAAATAAAAATACATCAGATAGCCGGTAATGGAAGAGAAGGCAATCACAGTCATTGTCTTATATCGCCACTTACGACGGGAAAAAGTGAAAAAGGTGAAGCCTGCCCCCACTGCAATTCCCAGCAATACCACCCAGTTGAGCGAAATTACATTCAGGGCATCATACCCTAATATACTCTCCATATAGATGTGCTCAAAGAGATGCGAAGGCGCCAGCAAAATATCTATTACTATGTATAGTATAAAGGGAAGCCATACGGCACGATACGTCCAGGTCTTCAAAGCAATGAACGGGTGACGAATGAAAGATGCACGCCACAAATTCAATGCAAGAATAAGTATACCGATGACGGTTGCCGCCCGGATCTGGAAAGACTGATACCAATCGTAATGTTCCCCATACACACAGACAAAGAGGATGCACAACAACACAAGTCCCCACATTAAAGCCCCCAACCAATCGATACCGAACAACGGCAACTTCGGCAGAGAGCGATAACTACGGAACAGACATAATGTAGCCAGCATCACCAATAACAATAAACCAATAATCAGCCAATGCATATACTCCCACTTTGCCCAAAATGCTGTATAGACTGTTATCAGTCCCGACAGCTGAATACAACTCTGTACCAACAGATAGATAAAACAGAAAAACACCGACAAATCCCGTTTAGGGGTAAGCCATAGCTGAATGGTAGAATTACATTCGAACGTAGCCCACATGCGGAAGATTCCTGCAAAAAAACAGGTGATCACCAGCACAGGAATGCTATGCGTCTGCATACAGATCAGATTAGAAACAATCAGAGCAATGCTACACGTCATCAATGAAGTTTTCGAAGCAAAGCGGAACTTCAGTCTAAACATGATGGCGAATGTCAGCCCCATGCCTATCATAGAAGCGTAGCCTGCCATCATAATATCTTCCTGTATCAATGCCGTAGAACCGACCATCTCACTGACTGCCGCCAAATAGAGACCACCGGAAAATTGGAAAACGATGACAAAGGCAATGATGATCCAGGGACGCAATTTAGGAGGAACAAAATCACGGATGGCCGGAATGGAAAAAGGTCCTGTTTCGTGCATAATATCAATAAATTACTACGCACTCCACATTCATACCGGCACGCAGGCGTTCCATATCTTCCGGACGATTGCCGGCAGAGAATTCTATACGGACAGGAATACGTTGTTCTACTTTCACGAAGTTTCCGGCAGAGTTATCCTGCGGCAGAAGAGAAAAGCTGGCACCCGTAGCGCGGGAAATAGATTTCACAGCACCTTTAAACGTTATTCCGGGCACAGCATCCACTTCTATTTCTACCGGCTGGCCTTCCCGGATATGGGTAGTCTGCGTCTCTTTATAATTAGCTACTATCCATCTCTCATTTTCATCGACAATGTCAACCAAAGTCTGCCCGGGCTGTATCAGTTGTCCTTCCTGAATTTCTTTCCGACCGGTAGTTCCGTCACAAGGAGCGAGGATAACGGTATAAGAAAGGTTCAGACGCGCCAGCTCCAGGGCAGCTTGCGCCAGTTTGATACCTGCATCCGTCTGTTCCAGACGATGGGTCTGCTCCTGCTTTACCAAAGTTGTAGATTGACGTTGGCGAAGCAGAAGTTCATAGCGCGCTTTGGATGCCTCGTAATTTGTCTGCACGGCATCGTACTGCTGTTTAGTGACAGCATCCTGTGCCAAAAGGTTTTTATACCGGTGGTATTCACGTTCGGCATTATCCAAACGGACTTTTGCCTCCTGCAAACCGGCATCGGATACTGCTATATTATTCTGAGTAGTATGTACTGTGGTGGCCACCGCATTCTTTCCCGAAATGGCGTTCTGAAAATCAGCCTCAGCCTGTGCCAGGCGGAAACGAAACTCGGAATCTTCAATCAAGACCAGAGTATCGCCTTTATGTACTTCCCGGTATTCATCGAAATAGATTTTCTTGATGAAACCCTGTACACGGCTGTTGACGGGGACAATCAGTTGTTTCACCTGTGCGTTGTCTGTATAGGCTACATTGCCGAGGTGAACGAAATGGGAACATACCCACACCAGTCCGGTGATAAGTAAGAGGCTAACCACTACGTTATAAATCAGTTTTTTCTTTTTACGTTCCATGTCTTATTTAATTCATTAGTTTACATTCATATATCAAAAACCATTTTTCATCCGCAGATAACGCGGATTGCACAGTCCCTACGGCTGCGCTATGCCTTTCAGAAAAATAAAATCCGCATAATCCGTGTCATCTGCGGATGAAAAATTACTTGACGACGATTTATAAGCACCCCGCCGTCTTCTTCAACTTATAGAGATTGAAAAGTATATTGATCTGCGCATTCACCAACTGCAGCTCCGCATTCAGTTTAGAATTGCTGGCATCCAGCATATCAGTAATCAGCGCCAAATCATTCAAATAGCGGTTATTCACCACGCTGTAGTTTTGTGCTGCCAATTCCAGGCTTTTCTCTTGTGTATCGCAAATGGTAAAAGCCTCATGAAAACGGATATATGCCGCTTTTACTTCCGTCCGCACATTCTCCTGCAACAATAAGTCGTTTTCTTGCGCACGCTGGGTGGACAGTTGTGCCAGACGAATTTTCTTACCCGACTTGAAAGTAGAAGCAATATCGAATTTCACTCCTACACCGATATACCAATAGTTCAGATTTTTGTTAATGGGAGGCACTTCAATCGTAATAGGACCATCTAGTTTATCACCTGCAAAAAGAGCTATGGACGGCAAACGTTCAGCCTTTGCAATCCGTTCATTATACTCCGACTGCTTGATATTCAGTTTCATCTGTTGCAGTACGGGAGAACTCAATACCGCCGTTTCCTGCCAATGAGCTTCTTCCGAGGGCTTGGGAAGTCGTTCCAGCAAGGTAGTATCCACATTTATCACCGTTTCCTGGGGCAAACCCAATACCGTAACCAATTGATTGTTCAGGATAAGGATACCATTTTCAATCTGTGTCAATGCCAGTTCCAAAGATTTCAGCTGCAACTCATAACGAGTGATATCATTCTTTAAAGCCAGTCCTTGCGATTGTTTGGCATTGATATCTTCTACCAATTTCCGGGTTTGCTCTATATTCTTCCGGTACACTTCCGCCTGATTCTGCAATTTATACATCTCCAAGTAATTACCTACTAACAAAAAGCGGATATCCTGCCTGTTCTTTTCCTTATCCAACTCTGCCAGTTGCTGTTGTAATTTGGCAATGGCAATCCGGCTGGTGATAGCTCCACCCGCATAAATTACCTGCGATGCTTCTATTGCAAAGTTATTGCCGAAGTGTGGCATAGCGGCATTCTCCCCATTTGTAAAATCACGGTCTGCCAACCAGGCATCCCCCAAATAACTTGCCGAAACGGATACGTCAATCGAAGGAAGTTGAGCATTCCTGGCCACCTTTACTGCCTGTCCGGCTTCCTCTTCCGCCAGACGGAACGTACGAATACTGCGACTATTAGCATCTGCCAACTCAAACATTTCTTCAATTGTCATCTTCTGAAAGGTTTGTGCAGATGCCAACGAAATGCTCAATGCACCGATAAAGACAAATAATACTTTCAATTTTCTCATAATACCTATTAAATTAATAAAGGGGCATCAAAATGATAATTTATCGCGCAAAGCGCGATAAGTAACGAGCTACAAGCTACAAGTGACAAGTACCTTTCGGCGTGATAGCCGGGCGAATTATTATTCGCCCACGAGTACAGCGCAGCAACTCGTTACTGGTAGCTCGTAGCTCGTTACTTAATTTAGCGGCTTTGCCGCTAAATTATCATTTACCTCAAAACGGCTGCAAAGGTCGGATAAATTCTTTGCCGGAGGGAAATCCCAAATTGGGCAAAATTGGTTTAATTTGGAGATTTCAAAGGTTTACATTATCTTTGTACAACATAAAATCACACCTAATGGCCTCTTCCATACGCATCAAAAACATCAGTGAACTCCCCATCATTAGTGGCAGCAGGAATGATATACGAAAGAAAATCAGTTGCATCACTATCGGGCATCGGGAAGCAGAAGAACAGTTTTCGTCAGATATCCACCTGGACGCTTTTATCATCTTATTGGTTTTATCCGGAAAAGGACATACCGTAATCAATTACAAGACGTATGATATTCAAGCGGATACGCTTTTACTTCTATCTTCTGCTCATCTGTTTCATTTTTATGAATGTAGTGATGACTTTCAATGCCAATGTCTCTTTGTCAGCAAGGCTTTTACGGATGAAATGGACTCCACCGACATGATCTACCGACGGACCAAATACGGTGTGCGGCTATATAACCAACCGGTAGTTCCTTTAGCACATCCTTACGCCGTTTTATTAGCCGAACGATTAGCCAGCATCAATAAGAATATTGACCGTACAGAGCATTTCTATCACAAAGAAGTCATTCTGAACCGTTTGTTCGCCTTTTATCTTGATTTAAGTGACATCCTTGAACGAACCAACCTCCCCCATACGGACGGCTGCCTGACTCGATACGAAAGTATTATCAAATCATTCATCGAACTATTGGCAACGCATTATCGTGAAGAACATAAGGTAGATTTCTATGCTGCCCACCTGAACTTATCCGCCCATCATCTGACACAGATCGTGAAGCTCGTGACAGGACAAAGCGTGAGCGACTTCATCTTCGAAATGCTATTCAGCGAAGCCCGTAACTTACTGACACATTCCAAACTCTCGATACAGGAGATTGCCACCACCCTCAACTTCTCCGACCAGTCTTCATTCGGAAAGTTCTTCAAACGGAAGGCCGGTGTATCACCGGTCGATTTCAGAAAAGATATAGTGTTCGTTGAAGAGGAATGAAGCTGAATCTTTTTTTGTGATGATTTGTTTTAAACAAGAATTATCACTAATTTTGTGTTATTCTAAAACAATGAATCGATGTCAAGTGAATGTATTAAACAAGAATTATTGGCGAAATTGAAGCAAGAACATTGCTTCTGGTCGTACAATGAGGATTCAATAACGGAGATCCCAGATGATATACTGATTGAAAAGACCTTACTACATCTTGATTTAGAAGAGATCAATCAATTATTTTCAATTTATCCTTTTGAAAAAATAAAGCGGGTGTGGCTTGATTGCCTAGTCCCCCAGGAGGACTATCTTTATACTCTGAATCGTTTCTTGGCATGGTATTATTTCAAAGCAAAGAAACCGGATGCTTATATCAAATCTATGGTTACTCGCCGTCTTAATAGAATGCTTACATGAAAGGATTAGCTCCACATACGCAACAAATTTTTGAAACTGTTTCAGAATTAGATAGTATCAAATCCTATTTACTAGTAGGAGGTACTGCCCTGACTTTGCAAATAAACACTCGTCAGAGCGAGGATTTGGATTTTATGAGATGGCGCACTTCAAAAACAGAAAAGATGGAAGTCGCCTGGTTTCAAATAGAGATGCACATTTTGAACAGCTCGAACCTGTTTATAGCGTCACTGCACAAGAAATAGAAGAATATATAAAATCTTGCCTGTTATAGGTTGATTTCGGTCAGTAATACTTTATACATACGGAGAAGTCATGTAACTCAAGTTTCTTTATTCAGATATTTATCGTACTTTTGTAGCCTGTAAACCAGCTATTACGTTTAAGAAGGAATACAACTATGCGCTATAAACTTTCGGCACCAACCACTTTGCATACCACTATCCAGCTCCCGGCTTCCAAAAGTATCAGTAACCGGGCTTTGATATTACACGCTTTAGCCCAAGGGCATATCGCGCCAAGCAATTTGAGCGATTGCGATGACACCCGTGTCATGATAAAAGCACTGGACGGGAATCCCGGACATATCGACATTCTTGCCGCCGGAACCGCCATGCGTTTTCTCACGGCTTACCTCAGTGTAACACCGGGTACACGCATCATTACCGGTACCGAACGGATGCAACAACGCCCCATACGTATTCTGGTGGATGCCTTACGTGAACTGGGTGCACAGATAGAGTATGCCGGAAAAGAAGGCTTCCCCCCTTTGCGCATCACAGGTACAGAATTAACAGGCGAAGAAATCAGCCTTGCCGGAAATGTCAGTTCACAATATATATCTGCTTTACTGATGATCGGTCCCATCCTGAAAAACGGATTGAGGCTGAATCTTACAGGAGAAATCATTTCCCGCCCTTACATTGATCTAACGCTGCAACTGATGAAAGAATTCGGTGCAGACGCTGCCTGGAGTTCTGAAAGTAGTATTACCGTCCGTCCGGGAAAGTACAGAGACATACCTTTCACTGTAGAAAGTGACTGGAGCGGTGCTTCTTACTGGTACCAGATGGTTGCCTTAATTCAGGATAATGAAAAAAAGGAATCTACAAAAACGGAAATAAAATTACCCGGACTTCTCCCACGCAGCTATCAGGGCGACAGCCGGGGAGCTGAAATATTTGCCAAACTCGGTGTACACACCACATATACCGACCAAGGAGTGGTACTGACTAAGATGGGAACTCCCGTTGTCTGTTTAAAGGAAGATTTAGTGGATATACCCGACTTGGCACAAACTTTCGTTGTGACTTGTTGTTTAACGAACATACCTTTCCGATTTACCGGATTGCAGAGCTTGAAGATAAAGGAAACCGACCGCATTCAGGCGCTTATCACAGAATTGGATAAACTGGGATATGTGGTAAAATCGGAACAGGACAGTATATTAATCTGGAACGGTGAGCGCTGCGAACCGGAATCCCATCCCGTTATTGCGACTTATGAAGACCACCGGATGGCAATGGCATTTGCACCCGCTATCCTTCGGATGCCATCCATACGGATTGCTGATCCGCAAGTGGTGTCCAAGTCTTATCCGGGATATTGGGAGGATTTGAAACAGGCAGGGTTCGGAATTGAGATAATTAAATGAAGAACAATTTAAATGAAGAACAAAGAATGAAGAATGAAGAATTTGGCTGCGCTACGCAAGCATACCACTAAGTAATTCTTCATTCTTAATTCTTCATTCTTAATTAAAAAACTATGTGGATATTAATTATAAGTCTTATTGTACTTGTCTGTATCGCCCTTTTGGCAGGATACATCCGTAACCAACGCTTACAAAAGAAAATAGAGCGCGGAGAACTGGATGCCATGCCTGAAGTGAAAGAGGCCGACGCAGAATGCTGCGGACAGCACGAAATATGCGAACGGGACAGTCTGTTAGCTGCCGTCAGCAAAAAGATAGAGTACTACGATGATGAAGAACTGGACAAGTACATCGGCATTGCCCCCGAAGATTACACTCCTGAACAGGAAGATGAATTCAGGGACGTATTCTATACGATGCAGGACATCGACGTTGCCGGATGGGTACGCAGTTTGCAACTGCGTGGAATAGCTCTGCCAAACAATATCAAAGATGAAATATTCCTGATTATAGGAGAGAGGAGATTTTAAAGTGGATCTACTACAATACACCTTCTTTCAACATGCCCTCATCGGCAGTTTGCTGGCAAGCATTGTTTGCGGACTTATCGGTACGTATATCGTAACGAGGCGACTGGTGTTCATTAGTGGCGGACTGACACATGCCTCTTTCGGAGGAATTGGTCTGGGATTATATACAGGAATTTCTCCCATTTTGGCAGCCGGAGTGTTTGCGGTACTGTCGGCTTTTGGCGTGGAGTGGCTTAGCAAACGCAATGATATGCGTGAGGACTCAGCTATCGCGGTATTCTGGACGCTGGGAATGGCATTGGGTATCATGTTCACTTTCCTTTCACCCGGGTTCGCACCTGATTTGTCGGCTTATCTGTTCGGTAATATACTGACGATTACATTCGGAGACATCGCCTTGCTTGCGGGACTTGCAGTGATACTGGCTATTTTCTTTATCCTATACCTGCGTCCGATTATTTACGTTGCTTTCGACCGGGAATTTGCACGTTCACAAGGTATTCCCGTACAAATATTCGAATATGTACTGATGATGTTCATTGCACTGACCATTGTGGCATGTCTGCGCATGGTAGGCATTGTGCTGGTTATTTCCCTGCTCACCATCCCACAAATGACTGCGAATTTGTTTACGCATCGTTTCCACCGCATTATCTGGCTATCCATCGGCATCGGTTATCTCAGTTGCCTGGGCGGATTAATGATATCCTATTATCTCAACGTTCCTTCCGGCGCGGCTATCATCTTCTTTTCCATCATTATATACGTAGTATGTAAGCTGGGAAAGAGTTTTTATTTATCTTTACGGCAGAAAACGCAGAACCCGTAAAACTTACTGGCATAGTTGAAACGCAAAGCAATCCTCCTCACTGGCATCTTAGTCACTTTGATGCTCATTACCGGATGTTCTACCCGAAAGAATACAGCCGGCACACGCTTCTATCATGCCCTAACCACCCGTTACAATGTCTACTTCAACGGAAACGAAGCTTATAAAGCCGGATTGCAGGCACAGCAACAAGGGAATAAGGATAACTACATGGAAATGCTCCCCCTCTATCCCATCGGCAATAAAGAAACTACAGGTATCGGTACTTCCGACTATGAGCGAGCCATTGAGAAAGCGCAAAAAGCCATTCGTCAGCATTCTATCAAGCGACGCCCCATACGTAAACCAGGACGGGCATACACGGACGAATACAAAAAATGGCTGGCACGTCGGGAGTTCAATCCTTTCATACACCGTGCATGGCTGCTATTGGGAAAAGCACAATATCAGAAAGGAGATTTCCCGGAAGCTGCCTCAACCTTTTCTTATATCGTGCGCCTCTATGACGGACAGACGAGCATCACTTCCGAAGCTCTGATCTGGCTATCCCGCTGCTACTCAGCTCTGGGCTGGCAATACGATGCTGAAGATGCTCTGAACCGGATAAATAACGATAGTCTGCCGCTATCACTGGCAGTCCCTTATGCTTCGGCAACAGGAAACTACCTGTTGGGCAGTCAGCGATACAAAGAAGCCATCCCCCATTTGGAAAAAACCGCCAAAAACGAGAAGAACAAGCAGCAAAAAGCGCGATGCTATTATCTCTTGGGACAGACTTACCAGCTATTGCAACAACCGGAACAAGCTTATCAATCATACAGCAAAGTAATTCGTCTCAACCCTCCGTACGAACTGGCACTGAGTGCCCGTATCCGCCAGACGGAAGTGATGCCCACCGCCAATAGCCGTAAGATAACAGGAAAGCTACTGCGGCTGAGCAAAGACGAGAAAAACGAAGAGTATCTGGATCAGATTTACTATGCATTGGGTAATGTTTACCTGGCCGGGAAAGACACGGCGCAGGCTCTTTCCGCATACCACAAAGGAATAGAAAAGAGCACCCGTAATGGTGTGGAGAAAGGAATTCTTCAACTGACATTAGGAAACTTGTACTGGCAGCAGGCACGCTATGCCGAAGCGCAGAAAGCATATGCAGAGGCAATAGGATTGATAGATAAGACACACCGGGAATATGCCGACATTACCACCCGTTCGGAAATATTGGACGAACTGGTACCTCATACCAATACCATACAGTTGCAGGATAGTTTGCAGCACCTTGCCGGGATGCCGGAGGCGGAACGAATGGCCGTCATAGAAAACATCATTGCACAGGTCATCGCCCGGGAGGAAGCCGAACGCAAGGCGGCCGAAGAAGCAGAGCGGGAAACAAACCGCCTGCAGATGCGGGAAGAAGCGGAAAGTCAGTTACCTGCAACTTCGATTATCAGCAAACCGGGGCAAGGCAATACCACTACTTCACAAACTACCCAGCCGGCAATAGGCGGAAAACAGGATTGGTATTTTTATAATCCACAATTAGTGGAACAGGGAAAAGCAGAGTTCCAACGTTTGTGGGGACGCAGAAAACTGGAAGACAACTGGCGAAGGAAAAACAAAACTGTGGTTGCACTGGACGATTTTGAAGAGGTAGATTACAGTGAACCGGAAGATATTACCCCCAAAGACAGTATCCGGAACAGTCAGGAAAATGAAACCACAGAAAGTCCTGTATCCCCCAAAGAAGATTCTAAAAAGGGAACTGCCGACAGTATCGCCAACGACACGCATCGTCCGGAATACTATCTGGCACAGATCCCATTGACAGAAGAGGCCATGCAGGCATCCAACGCATTGCTATCGGAAGCTTTATACGGTGCCGGAATGGTTTTCAAGGATCGTATGCACGATTTCCGACGGGCAGAAGCCATGTTCGAAAGGCTCATCCGGCAGTTCCCGGACTTCGCGCAAGCTGATGAAGCCTATTATCAGTTATTCCTGACGGAATTGGCTATAGAATATTATGAGAAAAAAGGCAGTTCCGCTGAAAAATATAAAGCCGAACTTATCGCCCGATTCCCCGAAAGCCGTTATGCCAAGACACTGGCTGACCCGGATTTCGCAGAGAATGCCATACATGGTAAACAACGCGAAGATTCACTCTATGTCCGTGCTTATGAGCATTTCCAGATGGGCGACACAGCCACCGTGCGGGCTGCCGAACATCTTTCTTCCGAAATATATCCATTAGGGCAACACCGCCCGAAGTTTATGTTCCTCGAAGCCGTCACCCGACTGCAAGGAGGAGAAACTGAACGGTTCCTCGCCACTCTAAAAGAACTTGTACAACAATATCCGCAGAATGAAATCACCGATCTGGCCGCCCATATACTGAAAGGCGTACAGGAAGGGCGTCTGCTGGCCCGTGACAGCCATACATTCGGTTCTATCTGGCAACGCCGGAATGCCGAACTGGCCGAAGCAGGCAATCTACTGGGTGACAGTTTGAGCAGTGCCGCTATTCTCCCACCAGACAGTGCTTTCAGCACAGAGCGCAATGTACCGTTCCTCTTTATCCTTGCTTATGAAGAAGGAAAAGTAAACGAGAATATGCTTCTGTTTGAAGTGGCACGCTATAATTTCTCCACTTTCCTGGTTAAGAACTTCGACCTTGCATTTGCTCACGAACGGGGTATCGGTATGTTGCAAATTCGTCCGTTCAACAATTACGATGAAACACAGCAGTATTTCCACCGACTTTATGCAAATCCCGAAATGGCGGCACGGCTCAGTGGTATGCGTGCTATACTCATCTCGGAGACCAACTATGCGCAATTAATCAAACAATATAGTTTCGATGATTATGATGCCTTCTACCGTACACATTTCTCTTCCATACCGGAACCGGAACTAAAAGGCTATACACTGGATGAACCTCTGCTGAACCTGCCGACAGAGGAAGAAGAACGACAGAGAGAAGAAAATCTGCCTACGGAAGAGGACGACCCGGAAAATGGTGTTATCTTTGGCGAGTGAAACAGTGACGAGTTACGAGCTACAAGTTGCCGCGCTATACTCGTAGCTTGTAGCTTGTAGCTAAAAAACTAACAGATATGAAGAGAGATAGATTACTTTGGGTGGACGATGAAATCAGTTTGTTGCGACCGCACATCCTGTTTTTGGAAGGCAAAGGCTACGAAGTAGATACCGTAACCAACGGACAGGATGCACTCGACCGCTGCCGCGCTACAACCTACGACCTAATCTTTCTGGACGAAAACATGCCCGGACTGAGTGGTCTGCAAACTCTGGCATTAATAAAAGAAATCTGCCCCACCGTCCCCGTTGTCATGATCACCAAGAGTGAAGAAGAGAACATCATGGATATGGCTATCGGACAAAAAATTGCGGATTACCTGATCAAACCCGTCAATCCTAACCAGATATTGTTGTCGCTAAAGAAGAATCTGCATCGTCGGGATATAGTCAGCGAAGCCGCACAAACCGGTTATCAACAAAATTTCGGTAAGATAGGCATGCAAATCAATGACTCGCTGACAGCAACAGACTGGATGGAATTGTATCGCCGCCTGGTATACTGGGAACTGGAATTGGAAGCTACAGACAGTCCCATGAGCGAGATGCTTGCCATGCAGAAAGCAGAAGCCAATTCTGCCTTTGCCAAATTCATAAAGAAAAACTATGCCAACTGGGTATCAGACGAGAAAGGGGCAACTAACACACGCAAGCCCTCTTCGGAAAACACCGACCGCCCTCTGATGAGCCCGGATCTTTTCAAACGCATCCTTTTCCCTCTGCTGGACAAAGGGAAAAAGATTTTCTTTATTGTACTTGATAATTTCCGGTACGACCAATGGCGCGTTCTTGCCAATGAGCTATCCGGCTTATTCAACATTGAAGAACAACTCTATTTCAGTATTCTGCCCACCGCCACGCAATATGCCCGCAATGCCATCTTTTCCGGACTGATGCCTGACCAGATAGCCAAGCTTTTTCCCGAATTATGGATAGATGAGGACGAAGAAGAAAACAAAAACCTGAATGAAGCCCCACTGATACGTACCATTATCGAACGTTATCGCCGCAGTGACACCTTCTCTTACCATAAAATTAATGATGCTTCCGGTGCAGAACGTCTGCTGGCACAACTTCCCGCCTTAGCACAGAATGACCTCAATGTTGCCGTATTCAATTTTATCGACATGTTGAGCCACAGCCGAACGGAAAGCAAAATGATACGCGAACTCGCCTCTACCGAGGCAGCCTACCGTAGTATCACCCTTTCCTGGTTTCGCCACTCACCACTGAGTGACTTGCTGAAAGCGCTTGCCAGTCGTCAGTACCGGGTTATCATCACCACCGATCACGGTAGCATTCGCGTAGACAACCCGATAAAAGTGCAAAGCAACAGTAAAGAAATCAATGCCAACCTGCGATATAAACTGTCACGCAACATGGCATACAATCCCAAACAGGTGTTTGAAATCACCCGCCCTTCTGAGATACACCTCCCCTCACCCAACGTGAGTACACGCTATATCTTCGCCACAGGCCGGGATTTCTTTGCCTATCCTAATAATTACAACCACTACGTCAGCTACTACACCGATACCTTCCAGCATGGAGGCATTTCGATGGAAGAGATGATTATCCCACTTATCACACTGAGTGGACGAAACTGAAAGTAAAATCATAATTAAATATAGTATGGAAATTAAAATTCAATCTCTGGACCATATCCATGAAGCCGCCCGCGAGTTCATCGCCGCTATGGGTGACAATACTGTTTTCGCTCTCTATGGTAAAATGGGAGCCGGTAAAACGACTTTTATCAAGGCACTTTGCCAGGAGTTGGGCGTTGAAGATGTCGTTACGTCACCCACCTTTGCCGTTATCAATGAGTATCGTTCGGACATAGCGGGAGAATTGATCTACCATTTCGACTTCTACCGGATCAAGAAGCTGGAAGAAGTATATGATATGGGATACGAAGATTACTTCTACAGTGGCGCACTCTGTTTCATCGAATGGCCGGAACTGGTGGAGGAACTGCTACCGGGCAATACCATAAAAGTGACTATTGAGGAACAGGAAGACGGTTCGCGCAGGTTGACAATGGAAAATCCGGATTAATAGCTTATGAGCCAATACATCGTACAAGGTATATTCGCGGTAGCCGGCAGCATCTCATTACTGGCGGCTGTGTTTGACTGGGAGTGGTTTTTCACTGCCCGCAACACACAGTTCGCCGTAAAGAGTGTAGGACGGCAGCGTGCCCGGTTATTCTATGGCGTACTGGGAGTGATTCTCATCGCAATGTCCGTATTCTTCTTCCTGAACACGCCAAGGGGATGATGCCGTACTATGCAGGGTGCCCGCATAGACCTATGCAGGGTGCCCGCATAGACCTATGCAGGGTGTCCGCATAGACCTATGCAGGGTGTCCGCATAGACCTGTGCAGGGTGTCCGCACAGGCAGCTACCGCCATCCCCCGCCAAGTGCCTTATACAGCCGCACCAGTGTGATCTGCTTATCCCGTATCGCATTGCTCAATCCGATTTGCGCGTCGAAATATCCACGTTGCGCATCCAGCACGTCCAGATATCCGATTACGCCATTGATATACTGCAACTGAGCCAACTCCACATTGGTTTGCGCGGCTTGTTCCAGTTGCAGGCGCGACTCATAAATATCCTTTATCTTATTGAAATCTACAATTGCATTCCGCACATCCTTGAAAGCCGTCAGCACTGATTTCTCGTAAGAGTAAACCTCCTGTTCGTACGCAGCTTTCTTAGCTTTCAGCATCGCCCGGTTCTTACCCATCGCAAACAACGGCGTCAGCAAGGAACCACTCAGAAAATGATAGGGTGATTTCAGGAAATCAGAGAATTCAGCACTCTCCAAACCATAATGTGCCGTCAGAGCCAGACGGGGAAACATATTAGTATACGCAAGGCCTACTGTCGCATTTGCCGCAATCAATTTCTGTTCCGCCTGACGTACATCCGGACGGCGTTCCAGCAATGTAGACGGAAGTCCTACAGGAAGGTTTTCCGGCAATTTCACCTCTTCGGGCAACACCGAACGTTCTATCTTCCGTGGATATTCACCTGCCAGGAAAGCAATGTCATTCTCCTTAATGGAAATCTTTCGCTCCAGATCCGGTACCAGCGTTGCAGTACGTGCAAATTCCACCTGTGCCTGTTGATAAGAGGTTTCCGAGGTAAGTCCGCCTTCAAAACGAAGCTTTGCTAACCGCACACCTTCTTTACGGGCATTCAGTGTCTGACGAACAATAGCCAGTTCATTATCCAAAGCCACCAGTTCAAAATACGCCTGGGCCACTTCTGCCACCAGGCTCATTTTCAGTGCCCGTTGCGCTTCTATCGAACCCCAAAAATCCGCCATACTCTTATCTTTCGCCCAACGCAAGTTTCCCCAAAGGTCCACTTCCCATGAGACGATTGCCTTTGCTTCATAGCTACGGTCCGAATCATAATTGTCTCCACCATAGTTCTCCGCTTCCTTGTCTGCATACAACTTACCACTAACTTGCGGGAAAAGATTAGCAAAATCTATGCGTTTCATTGCTGCCAGCTCCTTCACTCGCGCGGCAGCTATCTTCATATCCTTATTATATTCGAGCGTCCGCTCTATGAGCGCTTGCAACGTAGTATCGGTGTAGAGTTCCCACCATTGCCGGTCGGCAATAGAGAGCGTGTCCTGTTCCGTTGAGTCAAGCTGCCCAGGCAGGTTCAGTTCCGGACGTACATAATGTTTACCCAACTGGCATGAACTGAACAACAGCACCAACGCCATCATGTAATATATTGTATATTTTCTTTTCATAACTTATCGTTTAAATCGCTTCGTAACTTTCTTAATATTCGTACTCTTCGCTTTTGCCTTCGCCTTATAAATCAGTACAAAGAAGAACGGTACCAAAAGAATGCCTAACGTCACAGCTAAAATCATTCCAAAGAATACACCGGTACCAATAGCCTGACGGCTTGCCGAACCCGGTCCGCTGGCAATAACCATCGGCAACATACCGAGAATAAATGCCAATGACGTCATCAGGATAGGACGGAAGCGCAGCTGTGATGCATGTAAAGCCGCCTTAACCACATTCGCTCCACGGTCTACTTGTTCTTTGGCGAATTCTACAATCAGAATCGCGTTCTTCGCCGCCAGACCAACCAGCATTACCAATCCGATCTGGAAATAGACATCGTTCTCCAATCCACACAACCACACTCCGAGGTAGGCTCCCAACGCGGCAATAGGCAATGAAAGCAACACCGCAATGGGCACTGTCCAGCTTTCGTAAAGTGCTGCCAGGAAGAGGAATACGAACAGGAATACCAATGCCAATACCATTGCTGTCTGTCCTCCGGCCTGTTTCTCCTGATAAGAAAGTCCACTCCATTCCACACCTATATTTTCCGGCAAGTGTTCGCGAGCTATCTGCTCAATGATTTCCATGGCCTGACCGGAACTGTAACCATCCGCTGCTCCGCCACGAATTACGGCACTGTTGAACATATTGAAACGTTTGATGCTACCCGGTCCCGTGGTATAGGAAGTGGTTCCGAGAGAAGTCAACGGTATCATTACATTATCCGCCCCACGTACAAAAAACAGGTTGATATTTTCTTTGTGTTCCCGATAAGGCGCTTCAGCCTGAATGTATACACGGTAGATACGATTGAACATATTGAAGTCGTTCACATATACCGAACCGGTATAAGCCTTCATGGTTGAAAAGACATCTGCCAACGGCACTCCCGCCAGTTTTACCTTATCACGATCCACGTCGAAATAGAGTTGCGGAATATCCGCCTGTAAAGATGATGACAGTCCGGATAACTCCTTACGCTGCGATGCATAATACATCAATGTATCCGTAGCCTGCACCAGATTATCGAATGTGGCATCTCCACGTGCCTCAAGCTGCATTTCGAAACCACCCGAACTTCCCAATCCCGGGATAACCGGTGGTGTGGAAAGATAGACTTTACACTCGGGATATTCCTGCAAATCCTTTTTCACTTGTGCCATCACCTCGTCAATGGTTTGTCCGTCACGCGCACCCCACGGCTTCATAATAACCGTCAGTTCGCTACGTGCCTGGCTGCTGCCTACACGAGGACTGCTACCCACTACGCTCTGTACATACTCTACAGCCGGGTTCAGCATCAGATACTCCACTGCACGCTCTGACACGGTACGTGTACGCTCCAGTGTCGCACCTTCAGGCAATTCCAGTTCCACTTTGAAGTAACCCTGATCTTCCACGGGTAAGAAACTGGTCGGTATCAGGCGGTTTATCAATAAGATGGCTACCAGTACCACACCAAATGCAGCCAATACTCTGCGAGGATTCCCTATCACTCGTGAAATCTGACGGACATATTTACGATTGCCCATATTCAGCGCATAGTTGATATAACGGAATACGATATTCTTTCGCTTATGCGATTCCGGTTTCAATATCAACGAACACATCACCGGGCTCAAAGTCAATGCAACCACCGTAGAAAGTAATACGGAAACCACAATTGTCACCGTGAATTGACGATAAAGCTGCCCTGTGATACCACCCAAGAAACTAACCGGTACAAACACAGCCGCCAATACCAGAGACGTCGCAATAATTGCACCCGTCAATCCCTCCATCGCTTTTTTCGTAGCTTCGTAAGGTGGCAGTTTCTCTTCGTGCATAATGCGCTCTACATTCTCCACAACCACAATAGCATCGTCCACCACAATACCGATAGCAAGTACCAATCCAAGCAATGTAAGGATATTGAGCGAAAAACCGAATATCAGCATGAAACCGAACGTACCAATCAGGGAGATAGGCACTGCCACAATCGGAATAAGTGTGGCACGCCAGCTTTGCAGTGACAGGAATACCACAATAATTACCAGTATCAATGCTTCAAACAAAGTCTTATATACTTCGTGAATGGACTCCGAAATGTATGTCGTCATATCAAACGGAATCTCGTAGCTCAATCCGTCAGGGAAGTTACTGCTGATTTCATTCATCGCCTTCTTCACATTCTCCGCCACTTCCATAGCATTGGCGCCCGGAAGCATATAAATGCCTAACACCGCTGCATTTTCACCGTTTATACTACTCTCCGTATTGTATGAGGACGCCTCCAGCGAGATGCGTGCCACGTCGCGCAAACGAACAATGGAACCATCCGCATTCGCACGAACTACGATTTCTTCAAACTGCCCTACAGTAGAAAGACGCCCCTGGGTCGTAATGGGAATGGTAATATCCAATCCTTGTACAGGTTGTTGCCCCAGCACACCGGCTGCGGACTCACGGTTCTGATCTTTCAGAGCATTCTGCAAATCGGCTACGGTCAGTCCGAAGTTTGCCAATTTGTCCGGTTGCACCCAAATCTGCATTGCATAGTAGCGGCTACCAATATTGGAGACACGCCCTACACCTGGAATACGACGAAGCAAATCGAGTACGTTCAGTGTAGCGAAGTTACTCAGATATATTTCATCAAACTTCGGGTCGGAAGACATCAGACAGATAGTCATTAACTGGCTGGCCGCCTGTTTTTCTACGGATATACCGTTCTGTACCACTTCTGCCGGAAGACGGGACTCGGCCAGTTTCAAACGGTTCTGTATTTCTACTGCCGCCAAATCGGGGTCGGCAGAAATATCAAATGTCACTGTAGCGGAAAAACCACCGGAATTGGAACTGTTGGACTCCATGTAGAGCATTCCCGGTGTTCCATTCAATTCTTGTTCGATAGGTGTAGCTACCGCCTGTGATACTGTCAGTGCGCTGGCACCGGGATATGAAGCACTAATCTTCACCACCGGTGGCGTAATCTGAGGATATTGGTCAATGGGGAGCATCGTCAACCCGATGATACCCACAATGACAATCAGTATGGAGATGACAGCCGAGAATACCGGTCTGTCTATAAAGAAACTTACTTTCATATGCGTCTGTTTTATGTTCGTCAATTACTTTTCAGTCTTAGCCGAATCCGGTGTCTGACTTTGATCTTCGTCTTCTTTCTTCAACAGGGCATTGTTAACCTTAACTTTTATACCCGGGCTTAGTTTGTGATATCCTTCCACCACTATTGTTTCACCCGGCACCAGACCTCTCTCCACTACTACCTGGTTCTGGAATTCAGGTCCTAGTTCTATAAAACGACGTTCTACAGTAGAATCACGACGCATTACAAACACATAAGCACCACCTTTTTCGATGATAACGGATTTCAGGGGAACTACTGTCGCATTCTCCCGCACATCCAGCAAGAGCTTCACTTTAGTGAACTGTCCCGGAAGTAATACATGTTTCGGATTGGGCATTTCGGCACGAACAGAGAATGTACCGGTGCGCGGGTCAACCTGCGGCTCGGCAAAGTCCACCAAACCTTTGAAGGGATAAACAGTGTTATCTGCCAGTGTTATAGAAATATTGGGCTGCCAGGAACGGGTAGAATCTTTCTGTCCCAAATTCACATTGCGCTCTTTGGTTTTCAGGTAATCCAATGCCGTCATACTGAAGTCTACCAGTACTGTATCACTCTTCACAATGGTAGCAAGCAATGACTTACCACCCGTACCTACCAGTGTACCAAGGTCTACATATCGTTCACTGATATGCCCTGCAAGCGGTGAGCGGACAATGGTATATCCCAATTCCAACTCGGCCTGATCCAGATCAGCCTGACTCATAGCAACACTTGCTTCAGCCGTTTCATAGGCAGCCACTGCATTATCCAAATCCAATCTACTGGCAGCATTCTGCTCATATAAAGGACGGATACGCTCCAAGTCATTCTGCGCCTTGCGTACCTGCGCCTCATCCTTTTTTAGTTGTGCACGCGCCTTGTCTGCCTTCGCGGCATACTGGTCGCGGTTGATTACAAACAATACCTGATTCTTCGTCACATAGGTACCCTCTTCAAAAAGCATATTTTCCAGATACCCTTCTACACGGGCGCGGACTTCTACAAACTGCTGGGCACGGACACGTCCTACATATTCACCATAGATTTCAACGTCATCCTGTATCACCGGTTCCACGGCTACCACCGGAAGATCCGGTGCAGGTGCCGGACGGTGGGTAACGAACCAATAAATTGCTGCCAACACCACTATAGCTATTGCGGCAATCACTGCCTGCCTTTTCGTTATTCTGATTTCTCTCTTCTTAAAAAACGATTTCATAAGCTCTCTGTTTATGTTAATGTTAAAAACCCTATAAGTAAAAAACACAACTGGCGTGCCAAAGTTCGATGGTTGTACCTTTATTATTCATAGCCAACGCATTAAATGACTTAACAAGAATAATGAAGAGTGTAGAACCTGCTCTACAAGTGTGGAATAATTCCACAAAAAAAGTCCGAACAAACTGTCCGGACTCCTTTTTTACTTAACTGAACCTTTCTATTCTTCATCATCATCCAATGACTCCGTATATTCCAGTTCACCTTGAACCACGAACAGGATTTCTTCCGGATCATAGTCACCCATCTCGTCTTTGTGGGCTTCCTTGATGATGTAATCCACGATTTGCCCCAGATCCACTTCGACACATCCTTCTTCGTCCGGCTCTACATCCAGAATGCCGCTTTCAGAATAATACTCGTCAATCAAATCGAGGAAATAATAGAATTCGTCGTCAGAGAACTTCTCTTTTAACTCCTGCGGCAAATAATTCTTGATGTATTCGATGGTTTTTTCGTCATCGAGATCATCCTTTAAGAAATCGTCTTCCAGTCCCATAATAGTTAGTTTTTTTAAGGGTTAATACCTTATTTATAGTATGCTCCTTAGAGGAGCATTTTTTTTATCTTATCATCAAAAGCTGATTTGGAAGCAGAACCTACCTGTTTGTCAACCAACTCACCGTTTTTGAAGAATAGTACAGTAGGGATGTTACGAATACCGTATTCAGCAGCTACATCGCCATTTTCGTCTACATCGCACTTACCGATGAGAACCTGTCCTTCGTACATCTCTGCCAATTCTTCAATGATAGGACCTACCATTTTACAAGGACCACACCAAGGGGCCCAAAAGTCAATCACTACAGGCTTACCCTCTGCAAGGATCTCCTTATAGTTGCTGTCTGTAATTTCTAAAGCCATTTCTTTAAATATTAAGTATTAATTATTAAGTATCAAGCCGGCATCATTTTGTGGTATCCCGTTGACGGTTCAAAGATACTAATTTATCCGGAATTCCAGTTCCGGACGATCATTTAAATAAGAGATTAACTCACGTCCTACGGAAAGTTTCACTGGACGGGAAATCATATCTACCACTGTCTTACTATCAGGATCACTCACTTTGAAATAAAGTTCCGTCGTTCCGGGATTCCCTTTCATTAGCGCCGCAAGCTCTGTAACCAAAGCCTGGTTCAGCACGGAAAGCGGTATCAGAATGGTGATTTTGGAAATCAACTTTTCCTTTACATCCGGCAACAATTCCATAGAGGTAATCTTTACTTCCAGTTCATCCTGCCGCCACTGTTTAGGCTGGCAACGCGCTTTTATAAAGAGGAAAGTACGTTCACCCAGATACCCCTGATAGGTTACCCAGTCATTACCAAAGAAAGGAAGTTCCGCCGAACCGGAATAGTCTTCAATCTTGGCAATGCCGTAAGGATTACCATTCTTACTGATACCCCGGCGTACGGAAGTCACAATTCCTCCCATCGTTATTTCACGACCGGCAAGCGCCGCTTTGTCTTCCAGTTCAGCCATACGCGTATTGCAAACATGTTGCAACACAACCGAATATTCATCCAGCGGATGAGCGGAAAGATAGATACCCACCAGATCACGTTCCCTGTTCAGACGATCCAGATCACTCCAGCGTTCAGCTTCAGGAATTTCAGGAGTAGCTATGTCAACTACATTCTCACCACCGAACAAAGAGTTGGCGGCAGCCGCCTGATCTGCCTGATAACGGTTACCATAGCGTACCAAAGTTTCCAAGAAAACTTCATTCTTAGAGTTCACGGCAAAATATTGCTCGCGCTTCAACTCCGGAAATTCATCGAAACCTCCTGCCAGAGCCAGACATTCCAGATTCTTCTTATTACAAGCTGTCAGATTGACGCGTTGCACAAAGTCGAATATACCTTTGAAAGGACCATTCTTCTCACGTTCTTCCATGATATTCAGCACGGCACCTTCGCCCACACCTTTCACTGCACCGAGGCCAAAACGTATATTTCCTTCCGGGTTAACGGTGAACTTCAAGTTACTCTCATTCACATCCGGACCAAGAACTTTGATGCCCATAGCCTTACATTCGTCCATCAGCTTAGTGATATCGGTAATGTTCGACAAACTTCGACTCATTACGGCTGCCATATACTCGGCAGGGTAATTAGCTTTCAGATAAGCCGTCTGATAAGCTACCCATGAATAGCAAGTAGCATGAGACTTGTTAAAAGCATAGGATGCAAACTTTTCCCAGTCTCCCCAAATCTTTTCAAGTACTTTCGGATCATGTCCGTTCTTGCGTCCGCCTTCAACGAACTTAGGTTTCATGTGATCCAGTTTGTCACGTAGCTTTTTACCCATCGCTTTACGCAAGGCATCGGACTCACCACGAGTGAAGTCAGCCAACAGACGGGACAAAAGCATCACCTGTTCCTGATATACCGTAATACCATACGTATCCTTCAAGTATTTCTCCATGACAGGAATATCGTACTCAATCGGTTTCCGCCCATGCTTACGGTCGATAAAATCCGGGATGTAATCCATAGGTCCCGGACGATAGAGAGCATTCATTGCAATCAAGTCTTCAAAAGTAGAAGGTTGCAACTCACGCAGATATTTCTGCATACCGGCAGACTCAAACTGGAATGTACCAATCGTACGTCCATCACTATATAGTTTATAAGTAGCAGGATCGTCAATAGGCACTTTATCTATATTCAACTCCAGCTTGCGGTGCAGGCGAATATTCTCTACGGCTTCCTTGATGATTGACAATGTTTTCAATCCCAGAAAGTCCATCTTGATCAAGCCTGTATCTTCAATTACCGAACCTTCATATTGAGTAACGAGCATCTTTTCACCCGTTTCTTTATCATCGGCCGTACTTACAGGCACCCAGTCGGTAATGTCGTCACGACAAATAATCGTACCGCAGGCATGCACACCCGTACCGCGTACGTTACCTTCCAGCATTTTGGCATATTTCAGCGTATCACGCACCAAAGGATCGGGAGAAGCCTCAGCCGCCTGCAATTCAGGAACATAATCAATAGCGTTCCGCAGGTTCAGCTTTTTATCAGGTATCTTATCGGGAACCAATTTGGCCAAACGGTCAGACTCCGACAGAGGAAGTTTCTGCACACGGGCCACGTCCTTGATAGCAAGTTTGGTGGCCATCGTACCATATGTGATAATATGCGCCACTTTTTCCTGACCGTACTTTTGTGTCACCCAGCGAAGCACTTCACCACGTCCGTCATCATCAAAGTCGATATCGATATCAGGCAAGGAGATACGGTCGGGGTTCAGGAAACGCTCAAACAGCAAGTCATATTTAATGGGGTCGATTTTTGTAATCTGCAAGCAATACGCTACTGCCGAACCGGCCGCTGACCCACGTCCCGGACCTACCGAGACACCCATATTACGCCCGGCAGCAATAAAGTCCTGTACAATAAGGAAGTATCCCGGGAAACCCATTGTCTTCATAATGTGAAGTTCAAACTTCAATCGCTCCATTACTTCTTCAGACAAAGGGTCACCATAAAAGACTTTAGCACCGTCAAAAGTTAGTTTGGCAAGATAGTCTGCCTCTAGTTTAATACGATATAATTTTTCATATCCGCCTAAACGTTTGATTTTCGCCTTAGCATCCTCCTCACTTAATACCACATTGCCATTTTCGTCCTGAGTGAACTCATCAAACAAATCCTTCTCAGTATATTTTTGCCGATACCCTTCTTCTGTTCCGAAATCTTCAGGAATAGCAAAAGTCGGCATGATAGGCGCATGATCGATTGAATAATATTCTACCTTATTTAGGATTTCCAGCGTATTGGACAAAGCCTCGGGAATGTCTGCAAATAATTCATTCATTTCAGCTTTTGTCTTCATCCACTCCTGTTTGGTATAAAGCATGCGTTTAGGGTCATCCAGATCTTTACCCGTACTCAGACAAATCAAACGATCGTGTGCCTCAGCATGTTCCTCGTTTACAAAATGAACGTCGTTGGAGCAAATAAGTTTGATATTGTATTTTTTGGCAAACTCTATCAGCTTGGCATTCGCCCTCTGCTGTAGCGGATAAGCTTCGTGATTGGCACGGGGCACGGTTGCCTTATGACGTTGCAACTCCAGATAATAATCTTCACCAAAAAGATTTTTGTACCAACGCACGGCTTCTTCCGCATCTTCCAATTGGTCGTTAAGTATCTTTTTAGGCACCTCACCACCAATACAAGCTGAACAGACGATCAATCCTTCATGATACTTTTCCAGTTCGTTACGGTCTGTACGCGGACGCATATAATATCCTTTTGTCCAGGCTCTGGATACCAATTTTATCAGATTATGGTATCCTTTCTCATTCTTAGCCAACACAATCAAGTGCCAACCGCTCTGGTCGGGTTTACCTTCTTTCTTATCCATGGTGCGGCGTGCCACATACATCTCACAACCGATTATCGGCTTGAACAATTTATTTTCCGCTTCCGCAAGCTTCGCACGACAATCAGCAAGTTCCGCGTCTTTGTCTTCGCAAGCTATCTCACCACTTTCAATACCGGCTATCCGCTTTTTGAGATCTTTAATCTCTCCCTTCGGCCCGCCATTCTTCTTGTTAACGTAATTTGTGAACTCTTTAATGCCGAACATATTACCGTGGTCAGTCACGGCTATCCCTTTCATTCCATCCTTCATAGCCTTGTCCACCAACGCGCTTACGCTGGCCTGACCATCGAGGAGGGAGTACTGGGTATGAACGTGCAAATGAACAAAATCCTGCATAAATATCTCCTTTCAATTGAGAGCATAAAAGTACAACGTATATAAGACCTAACAAAAATATTTCCCTAAAAGTTATCAACATCTGCATTTCTCGCCCCAAATGCTTGTTAGATTTTCAAAATAAGCCTATTTTTGCCGATAATTTCTATTCGAAGAATAAAACAACTTACATGAGTCGACTAAAAAAACTAAAAAAGATACGAATTCACCGTGAGGGGACACATACACTGGCCGGCAGTTTATTGTTGCTACTGGTTGTTAATTCCGCTCTCTACTTTGGATTAGAATGCAAATTGCCATTCTATATCGTAGCTGTGGTAAGTATTGTCCTGTATGGAATGCTGGTGAATTTTTTCCGATGCCCTATCCGCCTGTTTGGCCAGGAAGACACCGAGAAGATTGTGGTGGCACCTGCCGATGGTAGAATAGTAGTCATAGAAGAAGTGGATGAGAATGAATACTTCCACGATCGTCGGCTCATGATTTCCATCTTTATGAGTGTTATCAATGTACACGCTAACTGGTATCCGGTAGACGGAACCGTGAAGAAGGTAGCCCATCATAACGGGAAGTTCATGAAAGCCTGGTTACCGAAAGCCAGTACGGACAACGAACGTTCTACAGTGGTAATTGAAACTCCCGAAGGTGTAGAAGTAATGGCACGTCAGATTGCCGGAGCGATGGCACGACGCATCGTCACCTATGCCGAACCCGGCGAAGACTGTTATATCGATGAACACATGGGCTTTATCAAATTCGGTTCCCGTGTAGATGTATATCTCCCGTTGGGTACAGAAGTGTTCGTAAAGATGGGACAAACCACTACAGGAAACCAGACTGTGATAGCCAAACTAAAATAACTAAACAATGCCTAACTGTATTACCCGCCATATCCCCAATACATTGACATGTCTGAATCTGTTCTCAGGCTGTATTGCATGTGTTATGGCTTTCGAGTTCAAGTATGAATGGGCTCTTATCTTCATTATTATCAGCGCTGTTTTTGACTTCTTCGACGGAATGTCAGCGCGGTTGCTGAATGCTCCTTCTCCTATTGGAAAAGAATTGGACTCTTTGGCAGATGACGTCAGCTTCGGAGTAGTACCCTCAGTAATTGTATTCTCTTTATTGCGCGAAACTACTTATCCCTACTGGATGAGCAGTTTTCAAGAATATGTTCCCTATTTTGCTTTCCTCATCGCTGTATTTTCAGCATTGCGTTTGGCTAAATTTAATATTGACGAACGCCAGACCAGCTCATTCATCGGCCTGAATACTCCTGCCAATACCTTATTTTGGGCAGCAGCTGCGGCACAATACCATGATTGGCTGATACAAGGTGGAGTAGTCCTGTATGGTTTGTTGATTTGCATCGTATTATTCTCTCTGTTACTGGTATCTGAATTCCCAATGTTTGCCTTCAAACTGAAGAATTTCTCTTGGGAAGAAAATAAAATCCGTTATTTGTTTTTGATAGTCAGCATTCCTTTGCTCATCTTTGTAGGACTTGCAGCTGTCATTGGCTGGTACATCATTCTGTGCTGGTTTGTGAGAAAGAAGCTCTAAACAAATCTTCTGGCACGGTTGTTGTACTATCGTTCGTAAGACGAACAATATATAAAAACGATTAGCCCATGTTTCACATCTTAGGATTTTTATTTATCATTATAGTTGTTATTCTGGTCATCGGACTCAGCATCATCGGCACCGTTCTCCGAACTGTTTTCGGACTGGGGAAACGCCGTAGTTCTTCAGGTACTTACCAGAATGGCGGAGGAAGTTATCAATCCGGTGGAGGTTATTCTTTCTCGGGTGATCAACAGCAGAATAATTCTTCGCAATCCAACGGAGAAACAACTTCCTCTGGAAATGATATCCATAGAAAACACAAGAAACTTTTCTCTAAAGATGAAGGAGAATACGTGGATTTTGAAGAAATTAAAGAATAATCAGATTTTTGCCATGCCGGTAAGAATGTATTTGCCTCTCAGATTATGCTCCTTCATATAAATTTGAACTTCCAGTCGACAAGCAGACATTAAGGCATATCCCACTAATCTGTCATTCATAGCTTTGATAAATGAATACTCTGTATCGTTGTGAATAAAAGATATACGATGATATTCCATTACATAATGCATTTTAAGGATCCGTTAAGTAGTCAAATATACGGATAAAACACGAAATACAGATCAAAAAGAGGAACTATATTAGAATTCAACGACATTTATTATAAACCTTCATAAGTACGGTATAGTCATCGGCAAGTATATCTTTACTACCACTACCTTTTTCGGACACAAAGTCTTCGGTACAATAATGAAACTTAGGAAACAGTCAAAGTTACCATTGCCTAGCCTTGGCTATCCCCTTAATACGTTTAATCATGGGATCAACTATTTTATGTTCAGCATCCGGTGTTCTATTCATGTGATCTCTATCTATGTATTCAACATATTTAGCATCCCATAAATCCCTTGCATCTTGAACTGCATTAACATAAGCTGCTTGCCCTTTTATTTGCGATAGTGCAGTTTGTTTATTTTGTGCAGCCATTGGCACATTCAGTCCATTAAATTTCTTTTCTATTTTATCACTCACATCTATTAATGCAGGCAGCAAACTATTAGCATGGATCTTTTCATGCTCCTCTACCGCTTTCACCATATACCAAGCATTAGTCGGTGTATCCCCAAGGTTTTCCAAATCATCTACTTGAGCTCTCCAATTTGCAGCATTAGTATTTCCACCGGGTCCTGTAACTTCTGTCACACCAGGCAATAACGTTGCCTGAAGCGAATAATTCCCTAGCAACTGAACTAATTTAGCCCTCCACAAATGATCCTTAGCATCTCTAGTCACATTTAGAGTAGGTGTAATAGACTCATCCTCTGTGTATCCCCAAAACCCTCCACCTGCAACTATCGCAAGACTTCCGGGAGAAGGAGCAACTTTAGTAGTAATACATCTCGGTTTGGCTTTCCTAAAATTACAAATTCCATCCTTCTGAGACTCAGTCTCAGTTAAGGCTACATCTATCTTCACTCTTTGCATCGCATTCAGTTGATTTAGTAATGTCCCCTGCATTTTTTTTCCTTCCATTACAATTTCCAAGAGATTCCCCTTGTCATATTGGTGTTTTTCCTTCTTCTGAACAAAAGAGTTTGTAATAGTCCTACTCTTATTTTCCTTCTGCATCAACTTATACATATTGCAAATTATTTATATAATTAAATGACATAAAAGCTATTTTACACCCTCAAAATGCACAAAATAGAAAGTAATAAAAAAAGTTCATCTACTTTTAACTTAATGAAAAATCTCTTTTTATTACCCAACCATTAATAACACAAAAGTACACATTAATAAAGTAATACTATTCCATATAATAGTATTTTTCACTTAAAAATTTAATATACTATATAACAATGAATTACAGAACAAAGAGATAATACTTTTGATAAATTCATGTTTTTTTTGACGATTTGTACTTAGTTCTATTCAAAAGCAAATTGAGAATTCAACAAAAACTCTATAAAGGACAAATAAATCATCTTTTATATCAGCCTCAACGCCGTTTTGCCGCAAAGAAATCTTTCATCAATGCCGCACAGTCTTCAGCTAAAACACCTTGTAAAACTACTGTCTTAGGATGCAAAGCCTGAGATGCATAACGCTGATATCCACGTTTCTCATCTCCGGCACCAAACACAAGCCTTCCCATCTGAGCCCAGGCAATCGCCCCCGCACACATAACACAAGGCTCTACTGTAACATAAAGAGTGCATTCATTCAGATATTTTCCGCCAAGAGTAGAGGCTGCGGCAGTAATAGCCTGCATTTCAGCGTGAGCAGTCACATCAGTCAAAGTTTCCGTTAAGTTATGGGCGCGAGCTATAATACGGTCTTTGCATACAACGACTGCGCCAACGGGCACTTCTCCCCTTTCGGAAGCCTTACGTGCTTCAATCAACGCCTGTTTCATATAATAGTTATCGTCCATCCGCTTCAATTTAATTAGAATTAAAGAATTCTCTTTATCGTCTCATATCATGCTCACCGAAAAGGGTCGGATAATCTTCTTCCATATTCTTATGGATAAACATGAGAATAGTCTCCCGCAGCCACCGCGATTTATTCGTTATCTTGTATTTTTCCAGATAACGGTCTACAATCCGTAGCTCTTCCTCGCTCATCAGGCAAACAATGCGCTGTTCGCGTTTGGGCTCTTCAGGTGTTGCTTTCACACACGTTTTATCTCTCTTTCTCATATTTCCTGCAAAATTAGTTTTACTTCTGTAAATACAAAGCAGAAAAAACGTATTTTTGCATAGAAACAGCTAAAAATAAAGACGAATACAGGTATGGCAGCACACAATGCTCTCGGAAAGGCCGGAGAAGACACCGCAGTGGCGTATCTGGAATGTAACGGATACACTATCTGTCACCGTAATTGGCGGAAAAATCGTCTTGAGCTGGACATTGTGGCAGTCAAGGATGGACAATTAATCGTGGTGGAGGTAAAAACCCGCAGCAATACAGAATACATCGAACCGCAAGATGCCGTTAACTGGCAGAAAGTACGCCATATTGTAGTAGCCGCTGATGCTTACATCAAACATTTCAGTATTGATGCCCCTGTCCGCTTTGATATCATTACCGTTGTCGGTGAAGCTAATGCATTTAAAATAGAGCATATCAAAGATGCATTTTATCCGCCAATGTTCTAAATCAAACATGAAAAGTGCTTTTACACAGCATTTTCGTAATTCTTCTTGTCCGTTTCGGGAAAACTCTCTATCTTCGTTCAGAAATATTCTAAAAAAACTCTATCATGAATCAGGCAAATTCCACCAAGCTGATCCCTTACGGGATGACAGACTTTCCAGCAATTATCCGTAATAACTATTATTATGTCGATAAGACGGAATATATCAGACAGATAGAACAGACTGCCCGTTTCTTCTTTTTCGTCCGCCCCCGCCGTTTCGGAAAGAGTCTTTTCCTCAATATGCTGGAATGCTATTATGATTGTAAGGCAGAAAAACAGTTCGATGAACTGTTTGGCAACTTATACGTGGGAAAACATCCTACCCCGGACCGCAACAAGTATCTTGTGCTGAAGATGAGCTTCTCCAGTATCGTCTCCGACCCGGAAAAAATGGAAGCCTCATTCAACAGTAACTGCGACATGATATTTACGGACTTTTGTCTGAAATATGCAGATTTACTGCCACCGGACACCCTTGAAATGGTACAACAAAAGGAAGTGGCTTCTGAGAAGCTGACCGCAATATGCCTGTCATTGCGGAGACAAGGCCTGAAGATGTACCTCATCCTCGACGAATACGACAATTTTGCCAACAACGTACTGGCCAACTACGGTAATACCCGTTATCGCGCCCTCACCCATGGCGACGGTTTTCTGCGGAACTTTCTCAAAACCGTCAAAGACTATACTGACAGGGTTGTGGAACGTATGTACATCACCGGTGTCAGTCCTGTAACGATGGACGATCTCATAAGTGGCTTCAATATCGCCAGCAATCAAAGCACCAACCCGGTATTCAACAACATGATCGGGTTCACCGAAGCCGAAGTACGGGAATTGCTGGAATACTACCGGCAGCAAGGAAAAATCATTCATCCCGTTGATGAGTTGATCAGCATGATGAAACCGTGGTATGATAATTACTGTTTCTCAGGTCGTTCACTAAAGGAACTGCCGATGTATAATTCAGATATGGTTCTCTACTTCGTGAACAGTTATTTAAGCACGCAACTGCCACCCGAAAACATGCTCGACACTAACTGCCGCACTGACTATAACAAGCTGCGCCACCTCATCCTTATAGACAAAAACTTCGGCAAAAATGCCAGTATCATTCAAGAAATCATCACACAGGGTGAAACGGTTGGCAGGATAAAAGAGTCCTTCCCCGCCGTGGAGATAGCGCAAACGGATAATTTCAAGAGTCTGCTCTTCTATTACGGAATGCTGACAATAGCGGGTACACGCGGACCGATGCTGCAACTGACAATCCCCAACCAAGTGGTGCGCGAACAACTATACGGCTATCTGGCAGACGCATACCGCACCGCCGGACACATGGACCTGGATGTTGACGAACTGAACCAACTGATGTACGGCATGGCTTATTCCCGTGAATGGGAAAGCTACTTTCAATATATCGCCACCCGGCTAAAGGAACAAAGTTCCATCCGCGAATTCATGGAAGGTGAAGCGCACGTCAAGGGCTTTCTCCTCAGCTATATGGGCATGAACAGTTACTACATAACAATGCCCGAATACGAAATGAACAAAGGCTTCTCCGACTTCTACCTGATACCCAACCTTCCGCAACTGCCCGATATGCCGTACAGCTATGCCATTGAAGTGAAGTATTGCCCCCGCGACGCCAAAGATGCAGAAGTGGAGAAGTTGCTGGAAGATGCAGGAATGCAGTTGGCGCAATATGTAGCCTGTCCGAAAGTACAGGAAAAGAAAGGTACTACGGAAATCATCGCAATCGCCCTGGTGTTCCGCGGATGGGATTTGGTGAAATTCAAGCAAATTTCGTAACCGGACACCCGCAAACTAATAGAAATTAAAAACAGAAAGTATGGATATAGAAACCGCCCGCGAATACTGTCTCGCAAAGAAAGCCGTAACGGAATGTCTTCCGTTCGACGAGTATTCACTTGTGATGAAAGTAATGGATAAGATGTTTGTACTGATTGACTTGGAAGGCTCTAACAAAATCTGTATGAAGTGCGATCCGGAGTATGCAATAGAATTGCGTGAGCATTACTCAGCTATTGAGGGCGCCTACCACTTTAACAAGAAATACTGGAACCAGATCTTCCTTGATGGCGATGCGGACGATAAACTGATAAAGAGCCTCATCGACCATGCTTATGAGGAAGTACTAAAGAAGTTCACCAAGAAAATGCGTACCGAATATGATGCCCTGCCCTGATATGAAGAAAGAACCGAATTTGATGATTACTCCCGCAGAGTTTCCTGTCCCACTGATCATATTGCCGGAAACAGACTCTACGAATAACTATTTAACTCAACTTTGCGGTGAACAGCAATCCGTTGTCCGAGAGTTCACGACGGTCATAGCCGAGCGCCAGACTGCCGGTAAAGGGCAGCGTGGCAACAGTTGGGAGTCCGAAGATTGCCGGAACATCACATTCAGCTTCGTGCTCTATCCCACTTTCGTTGAAGCCCGTCGCCAGTTCATCCTTTCTCAAATCGTCTCCCTTTCCATTAAAGAAGAGTTGGACGAATGGACAAAAGGCATTTCCATCAAATGGCCGAATGACATCTACTGGAACGAAAAGAAGATTTGCGGCATACTGATAGAAAACGACCTCTCCGGACATCACATCGGACGCAGCATTTCCGGCATTGGTGTCAACATAAACCAGGAAACTTTTCGGAGCAATGCCCCCAACCCGGTATCTCTAAAGCAGATCACAGGACAAGAACATGAACGCTATCTGATACTCGCCAACATCATGAGGCGACTCAAAGAATACTATATCCTTCTGCAAACAGACTCTTCGGGCGATGCCGCCAACTGTATTGCCGAACGATATGCCCGCTCTCTTTTCCGTCGGGAAGGTTTCCACCGCTATGCCGATGCAGACGGTGAATTCCTTGCACGCCTGTTATGCGTAGAACCGGACGGGCGATTTATTCTTGAAGATCAGGCAGGAAAGGTACGCGGATATCTGTTTAAGGAAGTACAATACATTCTTTGACAAACTCAAAAAACAGATGCCGCATTTAAAAATTGAATTCAACCGCTACCCAGAGTTTATGCACACTTTTACCTACACGCTTACACCCATGCTCTGTATCGCCCTATTCATCGGCAATGAGCGATGGTGTAGGCAAATTTTAAAAAGGTGTAAGTAAAATTGCCTACACCAACGTAAAACAGAGTTATACCGCTAATAATAGGCTTATTACACTTCTTTTAGCAGATAAATCGACTGTTTCAACACCCCTCATTTTTCGTTTTTTTCTTCATCACAAAGACGTCGAATGTGCCAAGTAGCAGTAGTTTGCGCCATCCCGGTGGGAGAATCCCCGCCTTACAGTGATGCTCAGAACAGTGTTTGTTTACGTTGACTGCCTATGTTTTTCCGGTTAGCTACCTATGTTATTACATTATAAACCAACAGTTTAGCATTACCCACAATTCAGGGCTGACGCATTAAAAATATTTCATGGATAAAAGTTCACAAAGTAGTTCATTATCCCATCCTGCTGCCTTTCTTTTCCCTTTTACGCTTCCTTTTCTTTCATTTTTCTTAATAACCATCAGTGCTATTTTATTCATAAGTGAAACGTTTTGTGCCGCATTTCCGGTTTTTCTGCCTGCATCTTCATTAAAAGAGACATCCAACTGCCAATGCAAATTGTTTTCAATAGCCCAATGTGCCCGTATAGACTCTGCTATTTTTTGAGGTTCCAGCCCTAAAGAGGTGATATAAAACCTATGGCTTACAGAGGTTTCGCCTGTTGTTTTGATTGTTCTTTGTGAAGATATTCTCACAACCGCCTTCAATCCCTTCCATTCTTTGAACATTCCGGTTAAAGCCTGGCAACTGTACACAAAACATTCACGGCGTTCGTGTCTGCCATGAGACTCTTCCTCTGTTATATATTTGCCGTATCTGGTGGCATAATGTGCTTTGTTCACATCGATATTTTTATCATCCAAATCATCAAACCAACTTTTGACGGTATTATAAAGATTCTTATGGTTTTCTTTCAGAGCTAAGACATAATCTGCTCCACCCTCTATTATTTTTTTAGCAATATCCGTTTGACACCCCATTGCATCAATGGTTACAATGCACTTGACTAAATCCAAGGCTTCTAACAACAACGGGATAGCCACGATCTCGTTATGTTTTTCATTAACTTTCAGCTGTCCAAGACTGATGCCATTAGCTGTAGCCCAAGCACTAACCATATGAAGTTTAAAATTTCGATTACCAGTGGGGTGAGATGAGCTACATTTACTGGCACCACGAATGGTTTTGCCGTCAATAGCTACAACACCCTCATATTTCTCGCAGATTTCAAACATCCAATGCCGAAAAATACGTTCGAAATACTCAGGATTCAGAGCACTGAAAAAACGATTGAAGGTATCGTGACTGGGGATAGATTCCAATCCGGGCAGCCGTTCGCGGAAAAAGTCAATCTTGGCATTGCCGAAATCTTCTACTTCATACCAGGATTCTGCACCACATATTACAGCAGCCATTGAAATATAAACGATAGCATCGGCAGAATGTACACGTTTTCTGTCAATACGAGGATCATTGATTTGTTTACAAATACTAAATATTGCCATTATTTTAGTCAATTTATGTTTCTTAATTGCTTATAAAGATAAGAATTTAAGATGACATATAAAAATAGTTTATACATTAATTGTCAATTATATATAGTGCGATTTTAATAAATTGAATATAAGTATTTATGGTAAAAACTATAATGCGTCAGCCCTGACCCACAATTATAAATCACGTGCTTCACAATCGTGGTCCTGTTGCTTCACAATAATGGAGTACGTGCTCCACTAATGTGGTCAAACGGAATAAGGTACTGTTTCAGGGCTGACGCATTATAGTTTTTACCATAAATACTTATATTCAATTTATTAAAATCGCACTATATATAATTGACAATTAATGTATAAACTATTTTTATATGTCATCTTAAATTCTTATCTTTATAAGCAATTAAGAAACATAAATTGACTAAAATAATGGCAATATTTAGTATTTGTAAACAAATCAATGATCCTCGTATTGACAGAAAACGTGTACATTCTGCCGATGCTATCGTTTATATTTCAATGGCTGCTGTAATATGTGGTGCAGAATCCTGGTATGAAGTAGAAGATTTCGGCAATGCCAAGATTGACTTTTTCCGCGAACGGCTGCCCGGATTGGAATCTATCCCCAGTCACGATACCTTCAATCGTTTTTTCAGTGCTCTGAATCCTGAGTATTTCGAACGTATTTTTCGGCATTGGATGTTTGAAATCTGCGAGAAATATGAGGGTGTTGTAGCTATTGACGGCAAAACCATTCGTGGTGCCAGTAAATGTAGCTCATCTCACCCCACTGGTAATCGAAATTTTAAACTTCATATGGTTAGTGCTTGGGCTACAGCTAATGGCATCAGTCTTGGACAGCTGAAAGTTAATGAAAAACATAACGAGATCGTGGCTATCCCGTTGTTGTTAGAAGCCTTGGATTTAGTCAAGTGCATTGTAACCATTGATGCAATGGGGTGTCAAACGGATATTGCTAAAAAAATAATAGAGGGTGGAGCAGATTATGTCTTAGCTCTGAAAGAAAACCATAAGAATCTTTATAATACCGTCAAAAGTTGGTTTGATGATTTGGATGATAAAAATATCGATGTGAACAAAGCACATTATGCCACCAGATACGGCAAATATATAACAGAGGAAGAGTCTCATGGCAGACACGAACGCCGTGAATGTTTTGTGTACAGTTGCCAGGCTTTAACCGGAATGTTCAAAGAATGGAAGGGATTGAAGGCGGTTGTGAGAATATCTTCACAAAGAACAATCAAAACAACAGGCGAAACCTCTGTAAGCCATAGGTTTTATATCACCTCTTTAGGGCTGGAACCTCAAAAAATAGCAGAGTCTATACGGGCACATTGGGCTATTGAAAACAATTTGCATTGGCAGTTGGATGTCTCTTTTAATGAAGATGCAGGCAGAAAAACCGGAAATGCGGCACAAAACGTTTCACTTATGAATAAAATAGCACTGATGGTTATTAAGAAAAATGAAAGAAAAGGAAGCGTAAAAGGGAAAAGAAAGGCAGCAGGATGGGATAATGAACTACTTTGTGAACTTTTATCCATGAAATATTTTTAATGCGTCAGCCCTGCAACTGTACACCAGGGCTGACGCATTATAGTTTTTACCATAAATACTTATATTCAATTTATTAAAATCGCACTATATATAATTGACAATTAATGTATAAACTATTTTTATATGTCATCTTAAATTCTTATCTTTATAAGCAATTAAGAAACATAAATTGACTAAAATAATGGCAATATTTAGTATTTGTAAACAAATCAATGATCCTCGTATTGACAGAAAACGTGTACATTCTGCCGATGCTATCGTTTATATTTCAATGGCTGCTGTAATATGTGGTGCAGAATCCTGGTATGAAGTAGAAGATTTCGGCAATGCCAAGATTGACTTTTTCCGCGAACGGCTGCCCGGATTGGAATCTATCCCCAGTCACGATACCTTCAATCGTTTTTTCAGTGCTCTGAATCCTGAGTATTTCGAACGTATTTTTCGGCATTGGATGTTTGAAATCTGCGAGAAATATGAGGGTGTTGTAGCTATTGACGGCAAAACCATTCGTGGTGCCAGTAAATGTAGCTCATCTCACCCCACTGGTAATCGAAATTTTAAACTTCATATGGTTAGTGCTTGGGCTACAGCTAATGGCATCAGTCTTGGACAGCTGAAAGTTAATGAAAAACATAACGAGATCGTGGCTATCCCGTTGTTGTTAGAAGCCTTGGATTTAGTCAAGTGCATTGTAACCATTGATGCAATGGGGTGTCAAACGGATATTGCTAAAAAAATAATAGAGGGTGGAGCAGATTATGTCTTAGCTCTGAAAGAAAACCATAAGAATCTTTATAATACCGTCAAAAGTTGGTTTGATGATTTGGATGATAAAAATATCGATGTGAACAAAGCACATTATGCCACCAGATACGGCAAATATATAACAGAGGAAGAGTCTCATGGCAGACACGAACGCCGTGAATGTTTTGTGTACAGTTGCCAGGCTTTAACCGGAATGTTCAAAGAATGGAAGGGATTGAAGGCGGTTGTGAGAATATCTTCACAAAGAACAATCAAAACAACAGGCGAAACCTCTGTAAGCCATAGGTTTTATATCACCTCTTTAGGGCTGGAACCTCAAAAAATAGCAGAGTCTATACGGGCACATTGGGCTATTGAAAACAATTTGCATTGGCAGTTGGATGTCTCTTTTAATGAAGATGCAGGCAGAAAAACCGGAAATGCGGCACAAAACGTTTCACTTATGAATAAAATAGCACTGATGGTTATTAAGAAAAATGAAAGAAAAGGAAGCGTAAAAGGGAAAAGAAAGGCAGCAGGATGGGATAATGAACTACTTTGTGAACTTTTATCCATGAAATATTTTTAATGCGTCAGCCCTGGGTACTGTTTTGCAAGACAACCTACATACTTTTAGCAATAAACATACATTGCTTTGAGAAAGAACAATAAGGCTAAAACACAGTGTAACGTAGCATATTTCCCACCTGTTTGATATCATATTTCACTCATATCAAGACATTTATAATACGTAGCCAACTCGTTTGCCAGGCGGATAACGCTATAATTGCATTGCACCACATACTTTTACATATTCAAATGCTTTGATAAGATTTTATTTTTCTGTTACTTTGCAAACCAGAAGCATTAAATAAATGAAAAAGTATATATGACTATCTCGTTGTGGGTTCCGGTTTATTCGGTTCTGTTTTTGCTCAGATTATGAATGAAAACGGAAAGAAATGCCTGGTCATTGACAAGCGTAACCACACTGGAGGAAATATTTACACTAAAGAAGAAAATGATATAAAAATACATTGGTATGGAGCACATATATTCCATACGGACAATGAAGAAGTCTGGCATTACATAAACAGATTCGCAAAATTCAATAATTACGTTAACTCCCCTCTGGCATACAGCGAAGGAAGGCTTTACAATCTTCCTTTTAATATGAATACATTCAATAAGTTATGGAACGTAAATACTCCGGAAGAAGCAAAACATAAAATTCAGGAACAATGCTCTAAATATAAAGACATATCCCAGCCTGATAATCTGGAAGAGCAAGCACTGAAACTTTGCGGAGACGACATATATTACACTTTTATTAAGGAATATACGGAAAAGCAATGGGGACGCCCCGCCAACCAACTGCCGGCTTCCATCATCAAAAGAATACCCTTCCGCCTTACTTATAACAATAACTACTTCAACGATCCCTATCAAGGCATCCCTAAAGATGGATACACTGCACTCACCAATAATCTGTTAAAGGATATCGATGTTCAAACCGATACGAACTATTTTGACAACATACCCTATTTTCAGAGTATAGCCGAAAAGATACTTTTCACAGGTTGCATTGACGAGTATTTTGAATATAAATTTGGCAGACTGGATTACAGAAGCCTGAAGTTTGAACATATCCATCTGGATACTGACAATTATCAAGGTAATGCCGTAATCAACTACAATGAAGCAAAATACCCGTTTACACGAATCATCGAACATAAACATTTTGAATTCGGAAAACAGCCTTCAACTATCATAACCAAGGAGTATCCTCAGGAATACACACCTTCCGACGAACCTTACTATCCCATCAATGATGAAAAGAATTTAAAATGCTTCAATAAGTATAAGGCATTGGCAGAAAAAGATTCCCGTGTCATTTTCGGAGGACGTTTGGGACAATATGCATATTTCGATATGGATGATACTATTGCATCCGCCATATTGCTCACTAAAAAGGAGTTATCAATCTAAAAGAACAAAATAATGACCCGATATTATCTATCCAAAAACTATAATGGCCTGAACAATGCAGGTAATAAGGCAAAAACAGATATAGAAGAAATTCTCTCTAAACTGGGATATAAAAATGCCGGACTACCGCAAACCACTTATTCCAACAAGATAGCAGGCTTTTTAATAACCCTTGCCGGAGTACTAAAAGTTTTGTTTACAGTTTCTGCCAATGACGTGGTAGTCGTCCAGTATCCTTTCAAGAAGTATTACTCTTTCGTATGTAATATCATACACTTGAAACGGGGAAAGGTTATCACGATTATCCATGACTTGGGAACTTTCAGAAGAAAGAAGTTGACAGCAGAGCAGGAAATCAAACGCCTCAACCATTCGGATGTACTGATCGTACACAACGATAAGATGGAGATATGGCTGAAAGAGCAAGGATACAGCAAACCTATGGTATGCCTGGAGATTTTCGATTATCTATCTCCTTCCGTAAACAACAATACCCAGGAACCTAACCAGAAACCAATTAAGGTGATCTATGCAGGAGCACTGACTTACAAGAAAAACAGATACCTGTACTCTTTGAATGATGTGATGTCAAAATGGCAATTTGAACTTTACGGCGGAGGATTCGAAGAAGACAAAATAGAAGACAAGACGTTGTTCAAATTTAAAGGTTTTGTGCCTTCTGATCAGTTAATAGAACAGGTCAGCGCACACTTTGGCTTAATATGGGAAGGAGACTCTATCCATACCTGCTCGGGAGATTTCGGGATATACCTGAGGATAAACAATCCGCACAAGGTATCCTTATACATACGCTGCAATCTTCCCATAATTATATGGAAAGAAGCAGCATTGGCCTCATTTGTTGCAGAGAACAAAATAGGCGTGTGTATTGATTCACTGGAAGAGTTAGACTCCATATTATCATCCATTTCCGCAGAATCCTATGACGAAATGGTCAGAAATATAAAGGAGATCAACCAAAAGATTGCATCGGGCTATTATTGCAAAAGAGCAGTAGAAAACGCGGAAAGCTTATTATAGCTTACTTAATTACAGCTTACTTAATTTCCGCTTCCAGTTTCCTGATCTTTTCCAAGGTATTTCCCGCCTCTGTGGAAGGAAACAGTTGCAACACACGCTGCAAATAGTCCTTTGCTTTGGAGTAACCATTGGAGTAGACATCAGAAAGTCCGTTACGATAGCGGGCGTATTGCATCCGTGTAGGAGAAGTTATTTTCTTATAATCATCCTCCAGCTTCTTCTTTTCGCGTTCTGCTTGCAGGTAGTAATAACTCCCCAGAAAAATATTGGCTTGCAGATTATTGGCATCCAGCATCAAAACTTTTTCATAAGTTTTGACGGCATCTTTTTCCTTACCTCTCATCATCTCCATTTCGGCACACGACACAAGTGCAGGAACATCTTCGGAATGATACTGCAAGAATTCTCTGTAAAAAAGATAAGCTTTGTCATAATTCCGCTTACGCTTGTAATAGGTTGCCAACTCATTGACCAGACGGGGAGCCACGGCACTGTTTTTTTCTATTTGAGTCCAATAATACATTTCAGTCTGATCTGCTCCGGCAGCTATCGCCTGACGAAACAGACTCACAACATAATCATCCTGCCCCTCAGACAAGGCGGCAGACACCTTCTGTAGCAGTTCTCCCGCCGTTTGCGCAGAGAGCACAAAGGGGAAAGTAACCATTAATGAAAATAGCAAAGTTAAGGTTCTCATCTCTTATTAAATATTACCCAGTTTTTGTTACCGCAAATATATTCATTTTTCAAACATTATGTACTATAAAAATTGTTATTATCAGGTGCTTTTTTACCGTTTGCGACAAAAAGAGTACCTTTGTCGGTAAATAGAACAAACCAGAGTTTTAAAATGATTGCTCAAACTCCGAATATTATCAATAAAAGAATACTTCAGATAGCTGTACCCTCGATTATATCAAACATAACAGTTCCCCTGCTGGGACTGATTGATGTAACAATCGTAGGGCATCTGGGAGCCGCTGCATATATCGGAGCCATTGCCGTGGGCGGAATGTTATTCAATATTATCTACTGGATCTTCGGATTTTTGAGAATGGGGACCAGTGGAATGACCTCACAGGCATACGGCAAACATGATCTGGATGAAGTTGCACGACTTTTATTACGGTCGGTCGGAGTAGGATTGCTTATCGCCATTATCTTAGTGGCATTGCAATATCCCATCCGGAAGCTGGCATTCACTTTTATACAAACTACAGAGGAAGTAGAGCGATTGGCTACACTCTATTTCCGGATCTGTATCTGGGGAGCGCCTGCTATGCTCGGACTCTATGGATTCGCAGGTTGGTTCATCGGTATGCAGAATTCACGTTTCCCGATGTACATCGCCATCACACAAAATATTGTGAATATTGCCGCAAGCCTTTGTTTCGTTTATCTGTTCCACATGAAAGTTGCCGGGGTAGCTTGGGGAACACTTACGGCTCAATATGCCGGTTTCCTGATGGCATTATTATTATGGAGGCGATATTATGGAGGACTTAAAAAGCACGTTGCTTGGCATGAAGTGCTGAAAAAGGAAGCCATGCTGCGTTTTTTCCAGGTAAACCGGGATATCTTTCTACGAACCCTCTGTCTGGTCATTGTCACTCTATTTTTCACTTCTGCCGGAGCGGCACAAGGAGAAATAGTATTGGCCGTCAATACTTTGCTAATGCAATTATTCACTCTATTTTCTTATATCATGGATGGTTTTGCTTATTCAGGAGAAGCGTTAGTGGGTAAATATGTTGGTGCCAATAATCGACCGGCATTATATCGCACGGTTCGCCAGCTCTTCATTTGGGGTGTCGGTCTTTCCACAGGTTTCACCTTGCTTTATTTCTTTGGAGGCAAGTCATTCCTGGGACTGCTGACTAATGAAACCTCCGTCATTCGGGAAGCCGGAAATTACTTTTATTGGGTATTGGCAATCCCACTTACAGGTTTTGCCGCTTTCCTGTGGGATGGCATTTTTATAGGAGCCACTGCCACCCGACAAATGTTTTACTCCATGCTGGTAGCTTCCGGCAGCTTCTTCCTTGTCTATTACTCTTTACACGAATGGATGGGAAATCATGCCCTCTGGCTCGCTTTCATCGTCTATTTATCTCTCCGTGGCATCATGCAGGCAGTTTTAAGTAGAAAAATTCTGTACCAAAGTTAATCTTTACAGACAGAAAGCGTATATTTGCAGAAACTAAATGTAATATCATATGGCAAAGTATAAAAGAATCCTGTTAAAGCTCAGCGGCGAAAGCCTGATGGGCGAAAAACAATATGGCATTGACGAGAAGCGCCTTGCCGAATATGCAGCACAGATCAAGGAAATCCATGAACTGGGCGTTCAGATAGGTATCGTCATCGGCGGTGGAAATATTTTCCGTGGATTGAGTGGTGCAAACAAAGGTTTCGACCGCGTAAAAGGCGACCAAATGGGTATGCTCGCAACTGTAATCAACAGTTTGGCACTAAGCTCTGCCCTGGTAGCCACCGGCGTAAAGGCACGTGTACTTACAGCCGTACGCATGGAACCTATCGGAGAATTTTATAATAAGTGGAAAGCCATCGAAAGCATGGAAGCAGGCGAAGTCGTTATTATGTCTGCCGGAACGGGAAATCCGTTCTTCACTACAGACACGGGCTCTTCTCTACGCGGTATCGAGATTGAAGCCGATGTCATGCTAAAAGGTACACGTGTGGATGGTATCTATACCGCAGACCCGGAAAAAGATCCGACTGCTACAAAATTCGACGATATCACTTATGACGAAGTATTGAAACGTGGTTTGAAAGTGATGGACCTCACCGCCACTTGCATGTGCAAAGAAAACAATTTGCCAATCATCGTGTTCGACATGGATACAGTGGGTAATTTGAAAAAAGTAATGCAAGGAGAAGAAATCGGAACATTAGTACACAATTAAATAAGTACACCAAACAAACATAAATAAATGGGAAAAGCGGCTAACCGGCTTAAACCCTACGTCATCTGCTACCTACTTTTCCATTGCACCCTGACGTTGGGGTATGCCTCTGAGAATCTGACCGCCTCTAAAGACAGTTTAATTCACCTGTTGGATTCAGCGTCAGTTTCTTCAAGGCGACTGGAGTTGCTGACTCACCTTAGCGACATAGGGCTGATACAGGACGACTATACCTATACGGAAAAGTTATGGGAACAAGCTGTAGCGAGCAACAATCAAGACGCTATGTTCACCTCCGTTCGTTCGCTGGCACTGCGTCACCTCAATCTCTGTCAATTGGATTCTGCCGATTTGTGGATTGAAAAAGCCCGCATCCATCTGCGGGGAAAGCCCAAAGAAGTAGTTTTGCAATATCTGGGCATGATGCATGACATACGCAGTTTTACACAGCGGAAAGAACTGGCACAGAGATTAGTAGCAGATAGTCAAGTAGTATTTCAGGCATCAAACCCTTATCCTTACATGAGGAGACTGTATGCGCTTGGAGTCATCTCACTAATGCTGGAAGGCAGCAATGACCAGCTAAGGCCTTGGGATAGCTATCTGCAAGAGGGATTGAAAATAGCACGCACCATACCACTTGAAGAAGACTACCTGTTCAGAACCCAATTTTTGTTGGGATTAGGCAGCTCGGATTTGAAGTATACCCAGGAACTGATGGAGCTTTACAAAGAATACCGCCAACTGCCCAAAGTAAAAAAACGCATATTCCTCTCACACCAGATAGAGATTGCAGCCATTGCCCGCATGCTGAATCATGGTGATGAAATAGGGCGCAACCAGATGGATTACTACTTTGGAGAGTTCCAGCGTATGGTAAAACTTTATCCACAGGACGTGGTGCCTCCATTGGACTTTTATTATTACGATGTAGCGCGAAATTATTATAGCTATATAAAAGACTATCCCAAAGCCATTGAGTGCTGTGATTCTGTCATCAGAACCGCTCCCCAATATGGGATGGACAATTCATATTATTACGAAGAAAGGAGCAAATATCTTGCCCTATCCAGTCGTTGGCAGGAAGCCTACCAGGCAATTACGGATTACATCACCATTAAAGATTCCATCGAGTCACAAAACATATCCGAAGAACTGACAGAGCTACAGACCCAATACGACGTCAGCCGTTTGGAACTGGACAAAGCTAACCTGATATCCCGCCAACAGGGCATATACATCGCATTGATAAGTCTCTTGCTGGTAGTTCTTGCCGGATGGCTCATACACGTCTATCGCATTTTGCGCATCACCCGTCATCTAAAACTGAATCTGGAGACAGAGAGCCGGAAAGCCAAAGAGAGTGAGAAGATGAAAACAATCTTCATGAACTCCATGTCGCATGAGATACGTACCCCTCTCAACGCTATTCAAGGGTTCAGCAGTATCATTCTGAGTGAAGAAGTTGAAGAGGATATGAAAACTGAAATGAAGGAAAGCATTGAACAAGGCATAACACAATTAACCAACCTGATGGACGATATGATGGAAATATCACAACTGGGCTGCACCAATGATATGCTCCCAGTAGGTACGGTTTACATTGGGCAGTTGTGCGAAGAATGCATGACAATAGAAACACGGAAATTCCGCAAACCGAACACTGAGTACCGGATTGAGAATCAATGTATTTCACAGACTTATCAGACAAACCGCCAATACCTTGCCAAAGCTATTTGTAATTTGCTGGCCAATGCCAACAAATTTACCCCACAAGGCAGTATCATCCTTAACTGCCACGAAAACGACACCCGAAGCAAGCTGATTATATCCGTCACAGATACCGGTCCCGGCATTCCACCGGAAAAAAGGGAATGGGTATTTGAAGCATTCACAAAGATAGACGATTTTATACCTGGCACCGGGCTTGGACTTTATGTTTGTCATGAAATAACAAAGCACTTGGGAGGGAAAATATATATCGATTCTACCTATACGGAAGGGACACGGATGGTGATAGAGCTTCCGATAGGATAAGAAATAAGTTTTCTTATCCTGCTTTCTGCCTTGAGAGCTTGCAGATTATCAAAAAATAATCTACTTTTGTTCAATCAAAATTAGAGAAGTAAAACTCCAAAACCAAAGAATATGAGAGAAGTAAAAGAAATCTTAGATGAAGCGCAAGAAAAAATGGATATGGCCGTCATGTATCTGGAAGAAGCATTGGCTCACATCCGCGCCGGAAAAGCAGACGTTCGTTTGCTGGACGGTATCCGTGTGGATTCCTATGGAAGCATGGTTCCCATCAATAACGTAGCTGCCGTAAATACTCCGGATGCCCGTAGTATAGTCATCAAGCCCTGGGACAAAAGCATGTTCAAGGTGATTGAGAAAGCCATCATCGACTCCAGCCTTGGCATCATGCCGGAAAATAACGGTGAAATCATCCGTATCGGCATTCCACCGCTGACCGAAGAACGTCGTAAACAACTTGCCAAACAATGTAAAGGTGAAGGCGAAACTGCCAAAGTGAGCGTACGTAATGCCCGCCGTGATGCAATCGATGGCCTGAAAAAGTCTGTTAAAGACGGCCTGGCAGAAGATGCACAAAAGGGAGGTGAAGAGAAATTGCAGAAGATTCACGATAAATACATCAAGCAAATTGATGATATGCTGGCTGCAAAGGACAAAGAAATCATGACCGTATAAAAACCAATTGACAATTGACAATTAATAATTGACAATTACCCTATGACATAATAGTAAAGGGATTCTGCCAAACGTTAATTGTCAATTGTCAGTTATCAACTGTCAATTGAATTGAGGGGACTGGTAATAAAAAATACAGGTAGTTGGTATTTGGTAAAAACCGACGAAGGTAAATGTGTGGAGTGCAAAATCAAGGGTAACTTCCGGTTAAAAGGCATTCGCAGTACCAACCCGGTAGCTGTGGGAGACTATGTCCAAATCATTCTGAATCCGGAAGGAACTGCTTTCATCAGTGAAATAGAAGACCGGAAAAATTACATTATCCGTCGTGCTTCCAATCTCTCCAAGCAATCGCATATTCTCGCTGCAAACCTTGACCAAAGCATGCTTATCGTAACGGTCAACTATCCGGAAACATCCACCACCTTTATCGACCGTTTTCTGGCTTCTGCCGAAGCATACCGTGTTCCGGTAAAAATCATCTTCAATAAAATAGACGCATACAATGAAGAGGAACTTCATTATATGAACAGCCTCATCAATCTCTATACCACTATCGGTTATCCCTGCTTCAAAGTCTCCGCCAAAACCGGTGAAGGCATTGAACTCATTCAGGAAGAACTTAAAGGGCGGGTAACACTTTTCTCCGGTCATTCCGGTGTAGGAAAATCAACGCTCATCAACGCAATATTGCCTGAACAGGACGTAAAAACGGGTGAGATTTCCACCTACCACAACAAAGGAATGCACACCACTACGTTCTCTGAGATGTTTCCCGTTCCGGGAGACGGATATATCATTGACACACCAGGCATCAAAGGTTTCGGAACATTCGATATGGAAGAGGAGGAAATAGGACACTACTTTCCGGAGATATTTAAGCTCTCCGCCGATTGCCGTTACGGTAACTGTACGCATCGCCACGAACCGGGGTGTGCTGTACGAAAAGCCGTGGAGGAGCACTACATCAGCGAATCACGTTATGCCTCATACCTTAACATGTTGGAAGACAAAGAGGAAGGTAAATACAGAGCGGCGTATTAAAAAAAGAGTGGTAGGGTGATAAGGTGATAAAGCATTTGCTTATCACTTTAGCATTTTATCACTTTATCACCTTATCACCCTTTTTCATATCACTTTATCACCTTTTTTAACGCTTCTCGCATTAAACCTTTCTGTTCCTAATATGTCCAATTAGTGCTACATAATCTAACTTAATATCTGATATAATACTAATACTGATACATGAATAAAAAAGTTAAATGGGGCATTATCATTTTCATTGGTGCCGGACTGATAGGTTGGGGTATTTATTCCCAGCTTCCTAAAGAGAATAAAGAATTGGCAGCTGCCGACAAAGTTATGAGCAGTAACCGCAATGGCAAAAAAGCATTAAATGTAAACGCAAAGATCATAAAGCCACAGCTGCTCAAAGATGAAATCAAAATCAGCGGTAGCCTGTTACCTGATGAAGAAGTGGATCTTTCTTTCGAAACCTCAGGTAAAATCATAGAAATCAATTTTGAGGAAGGCAGCCAGGTTAAAAAAGGTCAACTGCTGGCTAAAGTGAACGACCGGCCTTTACAGGCACAGTTGCAGCGTCTTGTTGCCCAACTGAAACTGGCAGAAGACCGCGTATTTCGCCAGAATGCATTATTGGAGCGGGATGCAGTCAGTAAGGAAGCCTACGAGCAGGTAAAAACTGAACTGGCAACCCTGAATGCAGACATAGACCTGATAGAAGCTAACATTGCACAAACCGAGCTTCGTGCCCCGTTCGACGGTGTAATCGGTCTGCGTCAGGTCAGTGTCGGAACCTATGCTTCCCCCACTACTATCGTTGCCAAACTCACAAAAATATCTCCGCTGAAAGTAGAATTTTCCGTTCCCGAACGTTATGCCAATGACGTTAAAATCGGTGCAGGAGTAAACTTCGGACTTGAGGGTAAACTTGAAACCTTCCATGCCAAAGTGTACGCACGTGAATCGAGAATGGATCAAAACACCCATACATTGACATTGCGTGCCCTCTACCCCAATGCCAGCGGTAATGTAATGCCCGGACGCTATGCGGATATCCGTTTAAGTAAAAATGAAATCCATGATGCCCTTGCCGTTCCATCCGAAGCTATCGTTCCGGAAATGGGTAAGGACAAGATTTTCCTTTATAAATCGGGAAAAGCCCAGCCTGTAGAAATACAAACTGGCATACGTACAGAAGCTGAAACCCAAGTATTGCAGGGTTTGCAGACCGGAGATACAATTATAATTTCCGGAACATTGCAGCTCCGCACAGGACTACCCGTAACATTGGATAACATCTATTAAACCAGACGCCTTATGAACATATCCGAACTCAGCATACGGCGCCCGGTACTCTCCACAGTGCTTACCCTTATCATCCTGCTTTTTGGACTGATCGGGTACAGCTATCTCGGCGTCCGCGAATATCCGTCAGTGGACAATCCCATCATTTCGGTATCCTGCTCCTACCCGGGTGCAAATGCCGATGTTATCGAAAACCAGATTACCGAGCCATTGGAGCAAAACATCAATGGTATTCCGGGAATCCGTTCCTTGTCCAGCGTCAGCCAGCAAGGTTCATCCCGTATTACGGTAGAATTTGAACTCTCCGTAGACCTGGAAACGGCTGCAAACGACGTGCGTGATAAAGTTTCACGCGCCCAACGTTATTTGCCTCGCGACTGTGACCCTCCTACCGTATCAAAAGCAGATGCGGACGCCATGCCTATACTGATGGTAGCATTGCAAAGCGACAAACGTTCCTTGCTGGAATTGAGCGAGATTGCAGACCTCACCGTCAAAGAGCAATTGCAGACCATTGCAGACGTAAGTGGTGTCAGTATCTGGGGGGAAAAGCGTTATTCCATGCGCCTTTGGCTCGATCCTATCAAGATGTCGGGTTACGGCATTACCCCCATAGACGTAAAGAATGCGGTAGATAAAGAAAATGTGGAACTCCCGTCCGGAAGTATCGAAGGTAATACGGTGGAACTTACCATCCGTACATTGGGATTGATGCACACGGCAGAAGAATTCAATAATCTTATCCTGCGGGAAGACAACAACCGCATTGTCCGTTTCAGTGATATCGGACGGGCGGAACTGGGTCCTGCGGACATCAAGAGCTACATGAAAATGAATGGCGTACCAATGGTAGGTATTGTTGTGGTACCTCAACCGGGCGCCAACCACATCAAGATTGCCGATGCCGTTTACGAACGCATGGAACAGATGAAGAAAGACCTTCCGGATGATGTGCGATACTCTTATGGTTTCGACAATACCAAGTTTATCCGCGCCTCTATCAATGAGGTAAAGGAAACGGTATACGTGGCATTCATTCTCGTCATCATCATCATCTTCCTCTTCCTGCGCGACTGGCGTGTAACGCTGGTGCCCTGTATCGTGATCCCCGTTTCGCTTATCGGAGCATTCTTTGTGATGTATCTGGCAGGATTCTCTATCAATGTGCTTTCCATGCTGGCGGTAGTGCTGGCAGTAGGCCTGGTGGTGGATGACGCCATTGTAATGACGGAAAACATCTATGTCCGCATTGAACGCGGA